>CP048228.1:675412-1013119 GCA_020002265.1 Anaplasmataceae bacterium AB001_6 | reverse complement strand
GATATGGGGACATAAAAAACCAATTATCTAATACTACCATGAGTATGAGAAGTCTAACATATCTAAATGGATACTATCAATATGTCAAAAAGTAAAAAAATTTATTATTTGTAACTTCACTTTTTTTATCTTACTAGTCATACAAAACTATTGATATTTATCAAATTCTCAATATTTAACATTTCTTTATAATCATATATTAGTCTTTTTTAGAAGAGGTTTATTTTTTTGAATTTCGAATATGGCTAATACGGGAAGTGTACACACTGATCCAGTTTTTAAAGGTCTTACAAGGCCTGCAATGCTTTTTGGTGTTGGATTTACTTTTGCAGGGATGAACGTTGTAATAAGTGTGGCTAGCTATATTATGACAAAAGAACTACTTTTTCTATTTGTCTTGTTGCCTGTGGTTCATTCTGTTGGCTATGTTATTTCTTTTTCTGAACCACTGTTCTTGGAGTTATTTATTATTCGTAGTAGTAAGTGTTCTAGATGTCGTAATAAGGCTTATCATGGAGCCAATTCTTATGATATATCGTGAATTCTAAAGTCGTTTTATGAAGAATGTTTTCAAGACACTAGGAATAGACCTAATGCTGAAAAGACAAGTCATGAGAAAAGAATGCCATACAGGAGAATTTATTCCTTACACTTGTCATTACGATAGCGAGACTATTTTTACCAAAGCTGGATGGTTGTTGAAAACTATTAAATTGAACGGATTTGCATTTGAAACAGCTGATGATGAAGATGTTGATATACAAAAGAGTTTGAGAAATCAATTATTTAAAAGCATTGCTTCAGGTAATTTTGCGTTGTACTTTCATACTTTTCGTATGACACAAACCAAGGATGCTCATGATTTCTTTTCTGGGAGAATGACTAGTATTTTTGGAGAATATGTCAATCAGACTTGGCGTAAAAAATATGAAAAAGGCACATCATTTAAAAACGAACTTTATATAACTGTAGTCCGTAAATTTGATACTAAAGGTGTTGCTATTCTTAATCACCTGTTAAATAAAATAAAACGTAGCAGCTCTAAAGATGCAATGAAATCTGAAATGAAAGCTGCCAGCGAAGAGCTAAATGAAACAGTCAATAAGATGGTCAGTGGATTGCGCGTATACGATCCAAAAATCCTAGGTACAATTTACACTCCAAAAGGTTGTTTTTCAGAGATATTAGGTTTTTTTCGTAAAATAGTAAATTGCTTGCAGGATAATTATGACCCTATAGTACCTGTTGGTAATATAGCAGAATATATACCTTCTGTGCGACTTTATTTTGGTTATAAACAAATAGAAATAGTTAAGCAGGATGCAATAAATTATGCTGGAATTATTTCCTTAAAAGAATATGGACAATATACATCTGCTGGGATGTTAGATAATTTCCTACATATTCCATATGAACTTATTATTACCCAAACATTCCAATTTACCAATAGACAGGTTGCTATTAACAAAATGCAGATCCAGCAGAATCGGATGATACAATCTCAAGATAAAGCGATATCGCAAATAGCAGAAATTAATAGAGCGTTAGATGATGCAATGAGTGGAAGGATAGGATTTGGAGAGCATCATTTAACTATTTTATGTATGGCAAAAACACCTAAGGGACTAGAAAGCGCTGCTTCTTTAATTGATTCTGAATTATCTAATACAGGAGTTTATTCTGTAAGAGAAAAAGTTAATATGGAGCCAGCATTTTGGGCTCAATTACCATGTAATTTTGATTATATCGTCCGTAAGGCAATTATCAGTACTTTGAATTTGGCTAGTTTTGCATCAAATCATAATTATCCATCGGGAACACCTGTTGGTAATTTTTGGGGAAAAGCAGTCACTGTTTTTGATACTGTCTCTGGAACACCTTTTTTCTTTAATTTTCACGTTCGAGATGTTGGTCATACAATGATTATTGGACCTACAGGAGCAGGAAAAACTGTGTTGATGAATTTCTTATGTGCACAAGCTGTGAAATTTAAACCACGGATATTTTTCTTTGATAAAGATCGAGGAGCAGAGATATTTATTAGAGCAATAGGTGGGATTTATACAATAATTGAACCACGTACCGAATCTAATTTTAACCCTTTGCAGATTGAAAATACAGCCGATAACTGTACTTTTTTGACTGAGTGGTTAAAGCAATTAGTAAGTGTGAACGGAGAGAAGATATCAGCTGAAGATACATTAGCAATAGCAGCAGCAGTTGATGGTAATTTTAAACTTAGAAAAGAAGATAGAAGATTGAGTAACTTGGTGCCATTTCTAGGAATGGAAGGCCCAGATACACTGGCAGGTAGAATAGCTATGTGGCATACTAACGGTTCTCACGCAAAGATATTTGATAATCCAACTGATGAATTAGATTTAACTCGATCATCTTTTTTTGGATTTGAAATGGGACAATTATTGAAGGATAAAGCTTCTTTGGGGCCTGTATTAACTTATTTATTTCATAGAATCAATATCTCTCTTGATGGTTCTCCGACAATGATAGTGCTTGATGAAGCATGGGCTCTAATTGATAATCCAGTTTTTGGACCAACGATAAAGGATTGGTTAAAGGTATTAAGAAAGCTCAATACTTTTGTGATATTTGCAACACAAAGTGTAGAAGATGCAAGTAAAAGTGCTATAAGTGATACTCTGGTGCAACAAACTGCAACGCAGATATTTTTACCTAATTTGAAAGCCACCGAAACATATAAGTCTGTTTTTATGCTTAGTCAGAGGGAATATACATTAATTAAAAGTACTGACCCTGCAACTAGATTCTTTCTTATAAAGCAAACAATAAGTGCTGTAATAGCTCGGATCAATCTAAAAAATATGGATGATATCATCTCAGTACTTTCTGGAAGAGCAGAGACGGTTTTACTACTTGACCGTATCATTGAGGAAGTTGGCAGTAGCGATCCAAAAGATTGGTTAGATATCTTTTATGATAGGGTGAAGAATTTATGATGGTTTTTTCTTCCAGTAAAAAGCTTTATCAGAGAAGATGTGTAATTTTATTATTTTTTGTGCTTATTCCCTATTTTTTGTATTGTACGGATACAGTTACAAGAGTTACTGGCGCGATAGAAGGATTTTTTATCGCAAAGGCCTTTGCAGCAGGAACAGAAAAAGATATTCCCCCTCATATGAATGGTCGTCGTAATATATTAGCAACATTCCCAATATGTCAGTGGGATACTATCTTTTTAATGATTGCTGGTGCAACTGGAACAATGGTTGCCATTATAATTATTGCTTCTACTGGGATAGGTATCCCTGTTGCGATAGGCTTAGCTGCTAGTTTGGCCGGTCTTTTTATAGGTGCTGAAAATTTACTCACATGCGTTGGGAGCATGGTTTATCATCCTGTATATCACGATAAAGAAGGCAACATGTTAACTTGTAGTAGTAGCGATATGCGTTTGGTTTCTGCAGGAGGAGGTTTAGATGATGGATCCATAGAAGATGGGACAATACAACATGATGATTTTCCCTATTTAGACGATGTTTATACCTGTGATGGAGGTGCGGAAGATATAAAAAAAATTGTTAATGAATATAGCTGGCCAGAAAATGCTGCGCCATATTCGGATTATATAAGATTTTGCACCTTATATTTTTCACCTATGCCATTTATTGCCGCATGGAGTGCATGTGGAAAATCAAATTTACCGGCATGCTATACGCAAAGACATCACGAATTTAATGTTAATGTATTTAATCAAAGTAGCGATGATATCAGTGTTTTTGGCATGAAACAACTATTCTTCTTTGGTGATGATAACAAAAATTCTAGTATGAAAGCAAAATGTTATACTCTAAAAGAAGGACAAAGCGTTAAGGGTTTTTATGCTAGACATGTTGGATCAAAAATATGTGCTTATCATAAACGTACCCTAGGAGGAGCTGATATATTAGGATGTCACCCCCGTAATCCGGCGCCGCCTGCGCCACTTTGTGCAACATCTGTTCCAATAGTAGCAAACGGTGAGATAGTTGGATATGATGATAGCTCTTGTCATCCATGTTATCTAAGTAGATATTGTGTGGGGAATATTCCGACTTTTGCAAAAGCTCCATACACGATAATGTCTGTTATTATCCCTTGTATTCAAGAGACTTTTGCAATGGTAGTTGAAGGCTGTGGAGCAAAAGATGGTATTTTACTTACCTTTACCAAATATATGCGCAATGTTATAGGGGTAATTGTAACTTTATCTCTAATTCTTTTGGGATATAAAACTCTCATGAATGCAGTGAAAACATCTGATTTTGTTGTTTATGTAGTCAAGGTAGTTTTTGTATACTTTTTGATTCTTTCTGATGTAATGTCCGGCTATTATGATGCATTGGTTAAATTTTCTAACGAAATAGCAGGAGTTGTTTTTAGCGCTACATCTTATCAACCAGAAGATGGAAATGATTTGGGAATTCCCGTTCCTGGAGGAGATGCAATATGTGGCTTAGGAATGAATAATCCAGATAATGCATCTAGTTACAAAATATTGGAACCTCATTCTGTACAACAAACCCTTACTCCTAAAGAACAAGCTGCTTATAGCCAGTTTAGTGCTTATGGCATTAGTACGATGGAAGATCTAGAAAACAATTATGAAGCTTTAGGTTTAACAGAAGAAGAAGCAAAAGCAATGGCAGCTAAGATGTCAGCAAGAGATTACTCATATGTAATGTTGTGGGATCAACTAGATTGTAGAGTAGGTTTTTATTTAGGAGCTGCTGTTAATAATTATGCTGACGAAGATGCCAGTGATAATGGTGGTTTAATTGGTTATATATTCAGTGTAATTGTAATAATTGTTAGTAATGTATTTATGCTGCCTTATGGGTGGCTGTTTGCTCTTTTATTGATCATCTTTGTAACATTCATTTTAATGATGGTGTTGCTGTTTGTAGAGACGTATCTGATTTCTTTTGTTAGTTTAACCTTGGCAATCACATTTGCTCCAATATTCATTCCCATGATGCTTTTCTCTGTGACAAAACAATTTTTTGATAATTGGATAAAGATTATTATAGCATTTTCTTTGTATCCTATCATTCTTTTTGCTTATTTAGCATTAGTTATGATAGTGCTAGATGCCTTTTTCTTTGGAGAACTAGAGTTTAAAGAATATAAGAAAAATACTGATATGGGTAGAACGGTATATAACTACTATCTATCAAAAATAAGCGCAGATGGTAGTACAAAGGGAATAAGTCAATGTATAGAGATCTTAGATGGTATGACAGGAGAGAAAGAGGAAGATTCTAATAACGTGCAATACATTGATACAATTTTGCCAGTAGCATGTATCGTAAATACAGGGAATTTCAATTTCTGGGGCCTGTTTTTTGGCATTATGATTAGTGGATGGACAACTGTTGCTACATTTGGTTTTGGTACTGTGATGCTCACATTGGCTAGATTTATCTTTGTTTTGTTTTTATTTAATGTCTTTTTATCTGTAGTTGGACATATTGCTGCAGAATTAGCAGGAACACCACGTGTTGATGTTTCAAGCCATGCTAGTCTTGGTAAAAAATTGAAAGATAAAGTCGCGAATGGTTTACAGAAAGTAACAGGTGGTGCAGCAAAAAAAGCTATGAGTGCAGGAAAATCCTTAGCTAAAGCAGGGAAGGCTAAGATAAGTGGAAAAGGAAAATAGATGATTAAATTGAGGGTATAACAGGATTTTTAACTATAGAACTAAACTGCAAATTAGTTTATGAAATATGAGAAATTAATGATTAAGGATATTAATTATGAAGGATATTGCTAGATGATGCGAGCCTTTTCAAAGCGGAATTTAAAAATATTTATATTAGTCTTGTTTTTGTGCATGACATCAGATTTTTTATTAAAATTATCTGATTATAAAAATGTGATATCTAGATATCTGCACATTACACAGGATCTGCATGCCAAAGGAGCTTGTGGAGTTTTTGAGAGTATGTCTAGTGGTAAATTTTTACCTTCTCAGTGTCATTTGGATACTCTGCGTTTTGATTTTATATTAGCAGGTTTGGGGATTATACAGTATCAGTTGCTTATATTTGTACCACAGATATTTATTCCTTTGCTTGGATATGCTTTGGTGTTAGCGGGATTATCTATTATATCAATAAATTATATGATTCTTACAGCAGCATTTTATGCTGATATATTATTATGTATGGCTTCTGTTGTTAAAGCACCGGTTCTGCGTAATAGCGATGGAGAAGCCATTATGTGTAAGAATCCTGTTTATGATACGATAGATGTCACCGATGAAAATGGCGCTGTAGTGTCTCAAAAAACAGTGATACGTTGTCCAAGTGGAGAATATGAACTTGCAAATGGTCGAGAAACTTGGCCAGATTATGCTGTAATAGGCAGTGATTACATGGAAGTTTGTACTAGAAATATGCATTTTTATCCCTTGATGAATAGCGCATGGTCTGCTTATTGGATACCTTTTCAATATGCTGATAAATCATTTGCTGTTGATTTAGCAGGTGGTTTTGGAGCACATAGTAGCAAGTATTATATAAAAGATATTCTTTCTATTACCACTGGATTAGATCCTCAATATTTGAGTGATATCCCTAAAGCTAAGGAATATTTTCATGATAAATATAAATTAGAAATACAAGAAGTGATATACGGGAAAGCCATTGAACACAATAGTACAGGCAACTATGTTGCTGGGCTCATTTTGAATAATAAGATGTTTTTTCAAGGAGAAGGAATGCATTGTCATGTGAGCAAAAATATAAGATACACCGATAGAGACAAAAATGTTATTAATGTATCTCAGCCTGTTACGAATGCTAGATTTACATTTTCTCATAATAAAGATCGTAAAGAAATGTGTGCATTTGCTCAAGCCGGTTCTGTGACAGGGCTTTTTGGAGCTTCAAGTCTTGTGGGTTGTCAAATTGAAGGAAAAGAGCCACCATATCCTGAATGTAAGAATTCTGTTGAGATAAAAAATGATTTAGGCGTTGTCATTGCTTATGATAATTCTCGGTGTTATTCCTGTATATTATCTGATAGCTGTTTGACTTTTGTTAACCCCAACGAAGATCCCAAAATGGTACTTCATTCTAATTGGAATTTCCTAGCTCCTGTAGTTGGATGTTTCCAAGGTACCTTACATAATATGGTTTCTCCCAAGGGTAGTAATTGTGCTACTGGCGGAGAAGATGATGCTACTGGACAAATATTATTCTTTTATATACAAGACAAGTTTAAAGACATATCGTTTATTGTGACATCTATTGCTATAGCTATTTTTGGCTATAGAGTGCTTTTGTTCATGGTGCAAGACAAGAAAGAAATCATGGTTTTTGCTTTTAAGCTCATTTTTATAACGTATATGACAATGGGCGATGGAGTGATATTAATTTATGACTATCTACTTGATATTTCGACATATTTAGTCGATTCTGTTGTATCTGCAGGTAATACCAAAATATGTAATTTTGATGGAGAAATATCATATCCTTATTTCTTAAGTCCATGGGATAAACTTGATTGTAGATTGGGTGCTTTTTTGGGCGGTATGGAATTGATTGAAGCAGTTGGTGGTCCAGTTATCTTTAGTGCTTTAACAGGCTTGGGATATATGTTCATGGTCATTACAGGATTACTGTTTGCTGGGTCTTTAGCTTCTGCATTTTTAATATTTTTCTATACCTTTTTTATGGTTGCCTATAGTTTATGGGCAACTAAAGTCTATATGGTTGCAATTGTTTGCTTGTCTTTACTGGCTTTAATTGCTCCTATTCCCTTGTTAATGGGTTTCTTTTCTCCAACAAAAGATGTTTTTAATAACTGGTATAAGATGATGATAGGATATACTATTTATCCGACATTAATTATGGCCTTTGTCATGATAGGCTTTGGTATCTTTGATAATATATTTTTGCGAAATATCCCTACCTATGAGAGAGTGGAATCAAAGGGTGCAGTTGATCCTGGTATAATGCCTAGTGGACAATATAATGTTTATAGTTATCAAATGAATATTAGAGATTGTGATTCAGCCGATGAGACAGTACCAATTTGCACACTTATCAAGCGTAAGTGTGGAGTTAATATTACTTGGTTAGGTGGTTTTACTACTTGCGAATTATTTGCAAATTTCCCCGCTTTGCTGTTTGCAATGCTGCAGATGTGCATAATGATATTCCTTTTCTATCATTTCACTGTTGTAGTTGGAACCTTGACTGGAGAATTAGTAGGTAGCTTTAGATCAGACCTTACAAGTGTCTCAGGGTCACCACATGACACTATAAAAACTGGATTAGCACAAGGTATGAAAGGAAGAGCTGCTATTGCTACTGCAACAAAAAGAGCACGTGAAACAGTACAAGCAAGATATCAAGCTGCACAAAGACCTAGTGGAACTGAAGCCAAAGATAGACAGACTCCAAGGAATAATAGACCATGATAAAAGAACAGTAATTTGGAGGGGCATTTCAATTGGAATATCAAATTATAATAATTCCAATTCACTAAAGATATCACGATTGAATTTATTAGCAATAATTTTGACATCATTCTTTGTTATCATATCTGGCGATTTACATGGTTAATCTTGTAATTTTATAGGTCTTGCGGAAGAATTATGTGCTTATGAAATCTCGTTTTATCTTGAGATATATTTTACCTATATTTACCCTTTTTCTACTTTCTGCATGTGGGCCGTGTATAGATGCAGATTACATGAGTAATACCTTTTATTATGACACAATTCAAGTGGAAGATTTTGCAGGAGGGCAAAATCCTGATGGAATAACGGGAACAATAGTTATTCCCAGTGATAATCCTGGAAGTGTTGAAGTGCGTTTTGTTTCCAATGAAATACAATTGTGTGACCCATATGTGTATGAATATGATCAGTTAATCAAAGGTGTGACTTTGGAAGCTGGTAGAAGTGGAACGCTTTCTCTGGCTCCTTATAGAGAGGAGTTATTTAATGAAAGTGTTTGTGAAACAAATATGGGTTTAATTGGCAAATATTACTTTAATTCTAAAGAGCAATGTAAAAGTAAGGCTGGAACTACATTTACCATAGATTATGGCCCCAATGGTAATTCTTCTGGAACTAACTTGGACGATATATTTAATAATAATGTGCAATTAATAGCAGAGAATGAATTATCAAAGGGCGAAGCCTATGTTTTTTCTATTATGGATGCAGAACATCAAACTACACAATCCAATGCAATGACAGCTTTTTCAAATGAATTTGGATCTGCAGATTATATGGATGAATATAAAAAAATGATAGAGAATGTATGTAATGCCGCTCGTAATGGAGGCGTTAATCAAACTTGTGAAAGTTTAGGGTTTGTTTCTAGTGGAAGCGATAGTACTGGAGATCGTCTGAAAAAAGATTATGCCTGCGCTTTGTATTTACCAATGAAACAATTATCTTTCCGGTACATTAACAGCAGCTTCTGTAGCGCAATATGCGGTCTTACCGTATCAGATCCTAGTAGTATTTCTGGAGGAGATCTAAGTTCTGTGAAGATGTCTATGACTACGGATGATTGTCTGGTTAATTTGTACAGTAATCAAGTAAATTACTCAGGCATGGTAACTGTTGAATCTATTATTCCTAATGCTTCTTTAGGAGACTTTCCGCGTAAGACATTCCCCGTAGTGGGTGTAAGTGGTATTAGTAATCTTACAGGATTAATGATCGGTCCTGTAACTGTGGGTTCTGGAGGCTCATATAAATTGCAAAATGCTTCTCCTTATAAAGTGCGTCTAACAATGGATTGTCAAAGCCCAGATTCAGGGTTGTTCTATAGACTAAAAAGCCCTAGCGGCTCTGTGAGTACATGGCATAAAGTGGATTTTGAAGGAACAAATGCAGCTTTCGTTGATATGGGTAAAAGTCATGGAAAAACTGGTACTTTGGAATATAAAGTAGGCCTTTCTGGAAATGATAACGTTAGCGGTAATTATATGGTGCGAGCTAAATTGCCCCGTACTTTTCCTACTATCATTTCTAATTTTCTGATCAAGATACGAAACTCCGTTGTTAAGATAATTTATGGAGAGGTTAATTTCAATGATAATAGCGATATTATGTGGATAGGCTCTGAAGGGCCAGTTGGGTGGATTTATCAAAACTTAATACGTAATTTCTCTCAAACTGTCATTGTTCTTATGACATTATCATTAACAATAACAGGCTTATTTTTCCTTATGGGTTCTATTAAACACACTCAATCTGAATTCATTATCTTAATGTTCAAAATGATAGCTGTAATGATAATGTTCAGTGAGAATAGTTGGAATATACTCTATAACAATTTCTTTGCTTTTTTCGTCGTGGGAATGGACAATTTAGTGAAAACATTTACTTATGATGCTATTAATCAGGTTGAATCAGTTAACGTATTTAGTCTGTTTGATTCTTTGTTGGGTAGATTCTTTGTTGGGGAAACTTGGCTGCAAATTATTGCGATTTTTGCGACAGGACCACTTGGATGGTTTGCATGTCTTATAATAATTGCAATGATTAGGGATTTATTTGTCTGCTGTATAAGATCTACGTTTATTTATTTAACATCGATGGTATTGGTTGCAATGTTGATATCTATAGCACCGCTGTTTTTTTCATTTCTTTTATTTAAATATACGAAAAAAATGTTCGATCAATGGATTAAAATCATGATGAGTACTATCATGCAACCTGCTATTGTTTTTCTTTCTGTATCTGTTTTAAGTCAAGTAGTTATTGCCATTATAGCGCAGGTTTTTTCATTTTCTATTTGTACACAAACTGTACTATGTTTGCAAATCCCAAATGTAGATTTCTTACCAAAAATACCGTTATGGAATCAATATACAGCTGCATCTTATGATGCAGGTTTTGCTGGGCCAGAGCTTGTGCCAGATACAGAATATGGTGGAAGCTTTTTTGGATTACCATTTGGCTTTACGTCTTTGATGGCAGCAGTTTTTGCATCAATGATGATAGTCAAAATACTTGATTATGCTCCCATTATTGTTGAAACGTTATTTGGAACTATGATGTTAGGTCTTGGGGGTGTTGCGAGTCAATTAACACAAAGTACTGCATCAATGGTAGGTATGGATGATCAATCTAGAGATAATCGTGCTGATAAACAACATCGTAAGAAACTTGATGCAGACCAGATGGATATAGCAAAACATGATAGTAAAATTCGAGATACTAAAGAATCTGGAGGTAGAGAGAGTAACACTAATCGTAATTAGTTTGATGGTTATCATGTTTTTTGCTTGGACATGGTGATGATAAGGGGAGGTAATATTTTTAAATATTACTTTTACAGAGGCAAAAGTGTTTATATTGGGGAAAGAGGTTTATACAAGTCTTTATAAGATATCACTTGTATTTCTTTTTATTAGTATGGTTTCTGCTTGCAGTAATGTATGTTATGATCCAGGAGAGACTAGTAATAGTGGGGTAAAAGCCATTGATGTGCTAGGCGTCAGACAATCTGATGCAGAAAAATGGATCGAGAGTGATATTGTCTTAAATGATGGACAAGAATTACCAATTGATGTTTTTGGTATTGTTAATATATGTCCTCCTGCTGATCAAACAGATTGTTCAAGCGCATCTGATTTTTGTACTCAAGCTTATTTTTATCCTTCTCTTTGTAATGAGCATAATCCAGACAGCGGTTCTGATCTGAGAAATACTCCCGTTATTTTGAGTAGCAGAGGTTTTATGGCCTGTAGTGATCAACCTACTGTTGAAGATGATCAGACTACTTCAATTGGGAGAAGCAAAGCTATGTTTGTTTTCGATAAGAAAGTTCATGCTGGTGATTCTATTGTTGTTGAACTTGTGCCCGTTAGAAATTTTGATGTTACTCAAAATGATATGGGGACGGGAGTTTCGTGTAGCTGTTTGATAAAGGGAAATTGTACCGATGATCCAACAGCAGTATTTTATAATTCTTTACACGTAAGACGTAACGGTACTAAAGCTCTGTATAAATCAGAAGAAGTTCTAGATTCTAATGGTAATGTCGTAGAATATAGATGTACCGATGATATCTTAGGAGAAAATGATCTTCATAGAATATGTGCTTACGGTGGAAATTTCTGTTTTCTATCTGATAATTCAGAGAAGAAATCCCTATATAGTGCTCCTGTAGTATCACAGGAAAAGAAAAATGCCTTATATGCTTCACGATTTAATTATCCTCTTGAAGGAGGATTAAATGGACACATTCCGAATTTTCTGGGTTCTAATACACAGGATTTTACACAAAATTCTGGATTATTGATTGATTATAGCATGGCAGATCTTCGTGATGTTGGCTTTGCTAATTCTATGATAGGATATGATGATTTCTCCTGTGTTGATGTTCGCGATAGTAGCGCATATATTCCACAATTTTCTTTTTACGAAGCTAACTTAAAGTGCGATTTAGTTTATCCTGTTGCTCCTTCTTATAATATATCATTGCCTTCTGGGTCTGCAGCAGTAGTTCTTCCAGGACCTATTCTTGGAAGATCTGAAGCTGAATCAATTAAAATATCAGATAATGTTTCCAAAGGCTATTCTAATTCTTGGATCCCGCTTGTTGAATTAGATTATCATACTTCTGATATTTCAGGTGAAGTATTTTATAGACCAGGAACGGTGTTTGCTCCCATTGTGTCAGATACTGATTCTTATATAGGTGATGGCTATCCCTACAAAATACCTGATGATGACAATGATGGAAAAGAAGTTTGGATTAGTTTGCATGCTACACAGACAGGGTATGCTCCAGTACGTGGAGGGATGCTACTGAAGGTAAAAAGATATTGTATATATCAGGATGGTGAAAAATTATATGCACATCTTGCCAATGATATGCCAGATCATGAGCCAGGAGATAAATCAGAAGATATAAGCATGAAGGTTGAAATAGAAGATATTGGAGATGGAATAAGTGAGACAAAACCAATAATGCTTAAAAATGAAACGGGAGAACAAGCTAGAGTATATTTTGGCATACGTAATGCTACTGTAGGAAATGTAAATGATGCTCATGCAGATAATAATTTCTATTCTTTGCAATATCAACGTAGAGAATATAAACCTATTATATCTACACCAATTAATGCTTTGGTGGATTTTGTGAATGATCAGTTATTTGGAGATTCATTTGCAGAAATAAATGGTAATAATCCTGGCATTATAGGCCCTATGTATAGAGTCTTTGCTGAATCTCTGGGGATTTTATTTTTTTACTGCCTGATAATATATCTAATAATCTATGGCATGATGTTGATGATAGGGTTGCTGCGTAATTTACAGAGTACATTCATAATAAATGTTGCCAAGCTTTCATTAATAGCATTTTTAGTCAATAGTGATAGCTGGAACGTATTGGCTGGAATGATATATCGTTTCTTTGTTTTGGGTGTAGAAGATATATTAAATAGCACAGTTAATTCCATTGTTTATGTGCAAACAGATTTTGTATTTCTTGACGCTACAATAGGTGCTTTATTTGATTTCACTACAATATTGCGAGTTGCTGCTCTTCTAATAAGCGGCCCAGTAGGCTTTATTATATGCGTTATAATTTTACATGGCTTATTTGAATATATGAAAGCTATGTTTTCTTTTGTCATGCAATACATAATGATAATCTTTGCGTATGGTTGGCTTATATTTTTAGCTCCTTTATTTGTGATGTGCTTAATGTTTGAAGTCACAAAAGATATGTTCATGAATTGGTTGAAAATGCTAGTTAATTTTTCTTTGCAACTGTTGTTTATGTTTGTGATGATAGGAATGCTAAATGCTATTATGCTATATAGCATTTATAAGTTATTGATGTTTGGTATATGTGGCAATGAATGTGTTTTATACATCAAATTCGGAGAATTAGGTGGGCAAGATATAGGGTTTTGTTTGTTTAGTTTCTTTTTACCACAAGGCTATGATGCTTCTATAGCTGCATCACAATATATGACTTCTATTAGCGATCCTATGACCAATTTTTTTGGATTACCTTTTGGAATTGTGCATGTGATGCTATTTTATCTTTCTTCTTTTGTTATCGGGAAATTTTTATCTATCGCAGAGTTAATGGCGCAAACTATCAGCGGTTCTATGGCAAGTGTAGAGAGTGCTGTTTCTAATGCAACAGAAGCAATCAAATGGACTGTTGGCTCAGATAGGGAAACTCAACAAGCAATGGCTAAAGCAGCGGCCAGTGAACAAAGACAAACTAGAGATGCATCCTTTGATGCAGCCGATGATGATGCTCAATTAAATACTAATGCAGCACCAAGAGCAGGAGGAGCAGGACCAGGGCCAGCAGTAGCAGGACCAGCGTTCACAACAGGGGGACCAGCAGTAGCAGGGGGAGTAGGAGCAGGAAATGACGAAGAACCAGATATTCCGCCAGCAGATTATGATGAAGAACCAGATATTCCACCAGCAGATTATGATGAAGAACCAGATATTCCACTAGCAGATTATGATGAAGAACCAGATATTCCACCAGCAGATTATGACGAAAAACCATTAGATGACCAAATGGATAGACAAGGAATTTCTGATTTAGTTCCTGATTATGATGATACAGAGTCTGTTATAGAAGATTTTGATGAAGGAGACAATATAGAGGCTAGAGAAGATTATTATGATTCAGATCTTAGTGAAAAAAGTGATGAACAGCAATCTGCAGAAACAGAAGATGTTCAGCAAGCAATAGATATGGTTCATGGACAAACTCACGATGTTGAGGAAGAAGAATTATCAGAGCTAGAAAGAGCCTTCAAAGATAGAGGAAGAAGACATGGTGTTAGCCATTTAAAAGAACACGTTGATGATGCGTCATTAGAAGGATCCCAAACAACTAGTGATGAAGAGGATGATTAAAAGTAACATTATGTGTATATCGATATATATAGCATATATACATCCATAGATTCTATTTATCATATTCTATTATGATTTATCCATTTTAATTTAACATATTTGTATAAAATTTATGATATTTTCACTTTCGTGGATTCTATTCATTTTAAAGGGAGATGAGATCTTCTTTGTGAATATTAGTAGAGTTTAACAGTTGATTTTTTGCTTTACTGATTTGGCAATTTTTTATGCATGTTTTGGGAAATGCTAACATTTTGTATTTATTATTTTTCTTGCTAATTATCGCAAGTTTATCTGGCTGCAGTAGTAAATGTTATGATGCTGGACAAACTTCTAGTAGTGGTACCGTTTCTCTTGAAATTCCTGCTGTTACAGATGGAGATTCTAGTACAAACGGCTGGATCAAAAGTGACATAGAGATGAAAGGAGATAAAGAATATCCTGTCACTGTTATGGGGTTTGTAAATGTATGCCCTCCTATCGATTCCTCAGACTGTTCTATAGGTTCTGATTTTTGTAGAAAAGGAGCATTTTACCCAATGCGTTGTGATAACAGTATAAGCAACAATGGAGCAAATGTTAAGTTAGATGATAAGGGGAATATGGTCTGTAGCGGCTCACAGGTGTTATCAGATTCATCTTTTGTATTTGATATACCAGCTTACTCTGGAGATTCCATTGTTATTGAATTAATGCCACTTGTTGATACAGCAGTATCGCAACAATATTCTACATCAGAAGTGAGTTGTTCTTGTCTCTCTGATGGAAGCTGTAATATTGCTACCCAAGATTTTATTTTTTATACACCTGATTATATTAATAAATCAGGTCACAAAATACTTTATAAAGCTATTGCTGAAGGCGTTGATGCCAATGGTAATCCTAAATTGCCAAAATGTTCAGATACTCCTTTAACAAAAGAAGATATAATGCAAATATGTGGTTACGGAGACTATTTTTGTATTTTAGAGAAAGGCAAAAAACAGCCATATTATGTATCCAGTTTGGTTGCTGGAGGGCGTCAAAAATTATGGTATAGTTCGCATTTTGGCGCTACCTCTAGTGATCCAATTGGGGCAGTGCATATGCCTAATTTTCTGGCAGCAGGAGATAGTTCTGATGTAAATGGTGGATTATTAATCAATTATAGAGCTGGTGATTTGCGTGGTGCAGGGTATGCAGATTCTGGTGCATCAAATGGCTTTACTTGTGCAGATCTTGCTGGAGGGAAAAAATACAACAAACAGTTTTCTTTCTATGAAGCTAATAAAATATGCTCTAACAAAATTATTATACCTAATACCAAATTTAGTATATCTGGCAGCAGTGGTGATGTAATTGCGTTACCTGGTACAATTTATTTAGATGCTTCAGATAGTAGTGGTTATGAAAAAGTAAGTAAGTTGATTGCAAAGGGATATTCAAATTTTTGGATACCAAGTATTGCATTAAATTATCATAATAGCCAGCCTACAAGTTTAAATGCAGCAGGTACTCAATTTGCTCCTATAAGTTCAGATACAGGGGATTATATAGGATATGGCTATCCTTATAAAATTCCAGGTAGTGGTGGCAAAAAATGGATTAGTGTTACAGCAAATAGTTCATCTTCTTTTAAAGCTAAAAGAGGAGGTATACAAATACGTATTAAAAGATATTGTTTGCACGAAAATGGGCAAAATTTGTATGCAAACATTAATTATGAGTATCCTGATCATAAACCAGGAGAAGATCCTACAGATATAGAAATGATAGTAAAAACTAGTGTTGATGCTAGTGGTATCATGCAAACAGAACCTGTGGTGATTCCTTCAGGGACCACAGGAACAGTCTATTTTGGTATTAAAGATGCCAAAATAGGTAGTGCAGCAGAAGTTGCATCTGCAAAAGCAGATAATAATGTTTATGTAATTATGTATGATCAAAGAAAATGGCCTACTACTATCTCTAAGCCGATAAATGCTCTAATTGATTTTGTTAAAAAACAATTATTTGGCACCTCATTTTCTTCTACAGATGATCCAGGAATAATAGCGCCTATGTATGAGGTCTTTGCCCAAAAATTATATCCTCTTTTTGCTTATGGTTTGACCTTATATGTCTCTATATATGGCATCATGTGGATGTCTGGTATGACACGTAATATACAGCAAGATCTTGTGATAACTGTAATTAAAGTAGCATTTGTTGCAGCTTGTTTGGGAACAGATAGTTGGAATTTTCTTGCTTATAATTTGTATACCTTTTTTGTTGAAGGCGTTACAGAAATCCTTGATAGTACAGTAGATTCAATTGTGTATGTTAAAACAGATTTCTCTTTCTTGGATAAAACAATTGGAACTCTATTTGATTGGACAGTCATCCTTAGGTTATTTTCCTTGATATTAGCTGGTCCGGTAGGGTTTATTGTTTTTATTATAATCGTACATGGACTGGTTGCTTATTCTGGAGCTATGTTCAGATTTGTCTTGCGCTATGTGATGATAATTTTTGCATATGGCTGGCTTATATTTTTGGCGCCTTTATTTATCCTGTGTTTATTATTTCCGTTAACCAAGGAGATGTTTAACAATTGGCTCAAATTATTGGTCAATTTTGCTTTGCAGCCGCTTTTCATGTTTACCTTAGTTGGAATGTTAAATGAAGTTATGCTTTATAGCATAAACAAAATGCTGATGTTTGGTATTTGTGGTAATGAGTGCGTTCTATACATTAAATTAGGAGAATTAGGTGGGCAAAATGTTGGATTCTGTTTATTTAGTTTCTTTCTACCTCAAGGTTATGATGCCGCTATCCCTGCAGCACAATATTTAACATCCGCTACAGATCCCATGACAAATTTCTTTGGTTTACCTTTTGGATTAACAATAATATTTTTGTTTTATCTTGCGACATATTGTGTAGGTGCCTTTATGAATATTGCAGAGATGATGGCACAAACCATTTCTAGTTCTATGGGTTCAGTAACTTTGGCCGTTAATAGTGCAGAAGAAGGTTTGAAATGGCTTATAGGTGAAGACAGGGCAACACAAGGAAGAATTCACACAGCTTTAAGAGGCAATAAAGATAGAAAGAGAGATGAGCGTAGTATTGAAACTGATGATCTAGAAGATGATGCTGCACTAAATAGAACAAATAGAGCGCCAAGGCAGCCAATTAGATCACCTGAAAGTGTAAGTTCAGAATCAGATGATATGGAACCACGTGTAATGGAAGGTAATGTACAAGGCGACAGAGAAGAAGTGCCATTACAAGAAACACCACCACAGCCTCAATCTGAAATGCCAGAAAAAGAAGAGCCTATAGCACAAAAAGAAGAAGCAATTCCAGAACCACAGGAAGAGCCTATGGCACAAAAAGAAGAAGCAATTCCAGAATCACAGGAAGAGCCTATAGCACAAAAAGAAGAAGCAATTCCAGAATCACAGGAAGAGCCTATAGCACAAAAAGAAGAAGCAATTCCAGAACCACAGGAAGAAGAATTATCCGAGCTTGAAAAGAAATTTAGAGAATGGGGCGATGAGTATCACGATGTTGGTCATCTAAAAGAACATGCTGATGATGCTTCATTAGAAGGATCGCAAACTACAGATAGCTTAGCTACAGAACAAGTTAGAGAAAGTGATTACGAAGATCCAGTAATGAAAGCAATTGCCGAAAGAAAGGCAGCAGAACCACAAGAAGAAGAATTATCCGAGCTTGAAAAGAAATTTAGAGAATGGGGCGATGAGTATCACGATGTTGGTCATCTAAAAGAACATGCTGATGATGCTTCATTAGAAGGATCGCAAACTACAGATAGCTTAGCTACAGAACAAGTTAGAGAAAGTGATTACGAAGATCCAGTAATGAAAGCAATTGCCGAAAGAAAGGCAGCAGAGCCACAAGAAGAAGAATTATCCGAGCTTGAAAAGAAATTTAGAGAAATGCGTAATAAGCATAATGATGAGGAGTCTCCAGAAAAATATACAAATGGCGTTTCATCAGAAGCAGAGCATAGAACAAAAGAAGAGGATGATGATGAAAGGTGATTTTTATTTGAAGCAATTTTTATCTTTTAGACATAGAGATGCTAAATCTTATTTTCGCTTGATTTCTATATTTGCGATGGTTATTTCTTCTCTATTTTTTGAAGGTTGCAACTTTGCTGGTGTTGAATGTGTTCCTGCTTTCCCAGCGGCAGATGATAAATTACCAGGAGATAAAGAGCCTTCATATATTAGAGTCTATCTTGGAGATGGACCAAAATATTCAGCACAAGATACGCAACAAGGATGTGCTGCTTTATGCGATGGAGAAGCATATTCAAGTAGTAGCGAATGTTCTTATAGTTTTGAAGCATGTAAGAAATATAACTTACCTACAGATATAGAATTATGGCGTAATTTTGTTAATGATATTAATCAAAAATATAATTATTCAACAAGACGTTGGACCCGTTTGCCAGTTATTACACAGGGTGGTGAAATTATCTTCAAGATTTCCGGTGGATGGTATCCAGATGATCGTTACGACTTTTTAAGTAAAGCCTATGAATTGCAGTTAGATCCTGAAACAAAGGAAAAGGTATTAGATATAAAAATTGGTAAAGATAAGATTAGTGTCAATAAAGATTGCTCCTATTCACAAGAAGGTTCCGATTTTGATCATTTTCATATATTGAATAATGCTAATTTAGAACAAGATTCATCTAATTTATGTCAATTAGTTAAGGGAATGGGGCTCTATTTCCTGTTTTATGATCTTGAAAGTGACTATACAAATCCCGAGCCCAATACATACTTGGATGGTTTATATATTACACGATATATGACAACGCACGTAGGTTCTAGAGCTACAGAACCAAAAGAAGATGATGCATCTGCAAGTAGAATTGTTAATCCAGTGGAAAGTGAAGACGCATATATTCTGTCAATTAAAGAAGCATATGCAAGAAATGAACTTGGTGAAGTTGAAACATATGAAATTCCTAGGGGATATAGAATCTATGCTAAGGTCTTATCAGATGAATATTTTAGCCCTTCAGGAGGTTATCGTATTCAATTTTTAAGTGGAGTTGGAGATGTTGTGGTATCTCAAGTACCACCACTAGAACAGGCACGCAGAGTGATTATTCAAATTATACAAGCAGCTTCTGAGCGGATATATAAATCTCTTATTGATTCTTCTTCATATCAAACTTTGGTGAATGGAATGTTGACTTTATTCCTTTCAATTACTGGCTTAATGCTATTGATGGGGTTAATTGATAATCCAATGCAGCAGATGATGACCAAAATATTAACCATTATATTCGTTGCTTTTGTTGCTAGTAATGCTTCATGGGATTTTTTCAGCGGAACATTATTTAGATTATTTGATACCTTAATATCTCAAATAATAGGGGTAATTGGGAGTGCATATATGCCAAATGATTATGACCCAACAGCACCTTTTGGTTTTATTGATAAGGTTTTATCAGATTATATATTTAATGGAATTATATGGGGATTAAAGATGCCAGCGATTATCTGGTCAGATATGTTTCTGGGAATATTAGCATTGTTTGTTATAATGTGTGTCATTGCGATCTATTGCCTAGCTCTGTTTAGAGGTTTGATATCCTATTTGGTCTCCATTGTTGGGATCAATCTGATGATTGGGATTATTCCATTATGCTTCTTAGGGGTTTTGTTTAAGCAGGTAGGTAGCTTATTTCAGAATTGGTTTCTCATAACAATTCGGTTTGTATTACAGACAATATTCACATTTTTAGCCATAGCTATATTCTCTTTTGGGATTTTATCTTACTATGAGAAAATTTTTGGCTTTGAAGCTTGTTGGAATAATATATTTACTATATCTATAATTGGTGTTCCACTATTGAGTATACCTTCTTATACACCAGGGTATGACTTTAAACCTATAGATTTTTGGGATGCCTTTGGAGATATCGATCAACGCATTAAATTTGATGATGATGGTCATCTGGTATGGGGAAAAGTGCCTCCTCGTTATGTTGAAGAAAGATGGTATTTTAGAGAATTCCCAGCATATAATCCCAATATGGTTGATGATACGAAGCCTCCAAAGACAAAAGGAACAATGTCTGATGATGAAATTGTTAAGAGATATGGTTCTGATCTATTAATTATCCTAGATAACGTGCTAAGGGGTAAGCTAATTAATTTCTATGATATCTTAGGCTTGGCCATCTTTGCGCTGATTGTTTATACATTGTTACCTCATTTAGAAAGAGTAGCTAACATGATTGCTGGTGGTAGCCCTTTTTCATTTATGGGAGCAATGTTTGGTCAAGGCACTATTTTAGGTAATTTATTAGCAGGTGTTGAGGGGTTATATCAAACAGGGCTAAAAAAGGCACTTGTGGATTACCCTTTTAAAGGGACTAAAATTGTCGGGAGAGCATTAATAAAAGCAGGTGCAGACAGACTAGAAAGAAATGTAGATCCACTGTTAGCGCAATATGCTCCAGGTGTAAGGCAGAATTTAGTTGCCGGTAAAGAAATTGCCAAAAGTGCTGCTCCAATAGCAAAAAAGGCTGCAAAATTTGCATTTAAAGTTGGCACAGAAACTATGTTAACTACTGGGTTATCTACTCATCTTGAAGACGAATATAATCAACGTTGGGCTTTTAGATATGTTGATAATGCCAGAGCACAAATTAATTATCATATGTTTACTGCTGCTCCAGACTATGTGAAGGTCAAATTTAAATATAAGTTCTTTCAACCTATGCATAGCGAAGATCCAAATGTTATTTATAAGACTTACCAAAAGATGCAAGATAAATTTTCTTTTGTTAGTGGCCCTGATGATAGAAGTCCTCTCACAATTGAAACAGCAAGAAAAACTAAATATGCCGAAGAATCCATTGGAATACGTACTCACTTTCTTGGGAAGAAACAATTCATTCAAAGTAAGAGAGAGAGATTTGATATTACTCCAAGTGAAGATGATGCAAGTTTAAATTATGAACCTCATGATCCAGATGATGAAGAAGAGCGAAGAAGAAGAAATAGTTTGATTAATTCAGATGTTGATATTTCTGCACTTGAAGATGACGGAAGATTAAGTGCAGATGGTTCATTTATAGATGTTGATGTTTCTGCACTTGAAGATGACAGAAGATTAAGTACAGATGGTTCATTTATAGATGTTGATGTTTCTGCACTTGAAGATGACAGAAGATTAAGTACAGATATTCCTATAAATTTAGATAGTAGAGGAGAAAATGAACATCTTGGTGTTGAAGATGCTAGAGAATATGAATTCAGGTATAACGAAGAAGGAACAGGTGCAAGTAATACTACTGAAAATATAAAAAATACAGATGATTCCTCTTATGTTAAGCCTGATTCAGATGCATATGATGCAAGTAATACTACTGAAAATATAAGAAATACAGATGATTCCTCTTATGTTAAGCCTGATTCGGGTGCATATGATGCAAGTAATACTACTGAAAATATAAGAAATACAGATGATTCCTCTTATGTTAAGCCTGATTCAGATGCATATGATGCAGATGGGGATTCTTATGCAGATAGGTTGGAAAAAGAATCTTATTCTGAGATTCTAGCGAATCATTCTTCAGAAGCACTGCATAATACTGACGATGGATTTGATCAAGATAATACAAATGCATTCCAAGATGAAATAAGAGAAGAGCCTACAGATGCATTCCAAGATGAAATAAGAGAAGAGCCTACAAATGCATTCCAAGATGAAATAAGAGAAGAGCCTACAAATGCATTCCAAGATGAAATAAGAGAAGAATCTACAAATGCATTCCAAGATGAAATAAGAGAAGAATCTACAAATGCATTCCAAGATGAAATAAGAGAAGAATCTACAAATGCATTCCAAGATGAAGTAAGAGAAGAATCTACAGATGCATTTTCAGCAACATATGATTCAGACAATTTCAATAGTGATAGCTATTCAGAATCAGAAGAAAGTAAAGAAATAGATATATCTCTCGAAAGAGAAGAGAAAACAGAAGTATCAAATCGTTTTGAAAATGAATCTAATAATTTCAAATTTAATGATGATGATCGTGTAAGGGTAGAAGAAGTAGATGATAGAATCGATAATAGAGATATTAGACCAGAAGAAAATCCTGCTTCTGATGATCTGGGTGCTTCTGTAGGTGAATTTGATGATCCTAATATTAGAAATAATGCTGATAAGGATCTAATTGATAGAAAATCTTTGAACTCTGATAATACAGATCGTTATGATCCTGATAAAAATAAAGATAATACATAATATTTTAAGCTATACATTTTCAATTTTAAGTAGCATTAGTTTAATACTATTCAATTTATAATTGTTGTTTATCTTCTCATTTCAATTTATATGAGAATAAGTGTAATACTGCTTTTGCTACCTATTACCTTAGTAATTAGTGCTTGTTCGCAGGATTTTGACTGTATAGATGGCGACGATTTTGGCAACCTTCCAAGATTTGAAATTGATTCTTATGCTGGACAGGGTTCAGATTTATTTGTGGCTGATGATGGAGCAAGAGGAGATGCAGAAGGTTCGTATCATACTATGCGGTGGATTGATACAGGATATAGAACTGATAATACAGGGCGATTGATAATTGAAACTAAAGGTAAATGGCTTCCATACGGCGCAAAATACGGAGAATACCCAAATCCTGAAGATGTTAGAAATTGTACTACTTCGGATATGGTTAGTGCTCCATATTGTGGCTCAGGTAGTGATTGTAGTAGTATCGATAATTTGTGTTGGATGACAAAAGGATACGGTGCTTATCTATTATTTAAAAGACTTGATGACCCAGAACCAAATAAAGATATAAACACAATGCGTAACCCTGTATCACCAACAGTACATCTATATTCCTCAGATGATGAACAATATAAAATAGAAGAGGTATATGATGCTAATTGTCAAACAATTCCTCTATCGTCTGGATGGTATATATATGCAAAAGTTAACGATAATTATTATTATGATAATTCAGGGAAATATGAAATCTCAGTGAGAGCAGGCGTTGGAGAATCTTATCCAGATCTTAATATTGGTTTATTCGAGAAGACTAGAAAAATCATTGAAGGATATGCTTATTATTCAGCAGAAGTTATATTTAAAGCTGTCACTGTTAACCCAACTATGAAATTCTTGGTACAAAGCATGATAGTGCTGTACTTATCAATAAGCGGAATAATGATATTAATGGGTCTGCTTGATAATCCCAAAGATTGGTTTTTTAAAACGGTGTTTAAGTTCTTACTTATCTTAGTCATATATTCCACCAATGGCTGGGAGATAATGTATAATTTCTTTTTTAGTATTTTTACTAAAGGGCTGCCATATCTAATAATGATAATTAATACCTCTGCGGGATTGGATTTTGATCCTGAAAATCCTTTTAAATTTATGGATGACATGATCTCTGATTATCTATTCAATAAATACGTATGGTCTTACAAAATACCAGCCATGATTATCGGTGATATTAAGGGGTTATTGCTTGCTCCTATGGTAATAGTGATATCTATTCTGGCTACAATAGTTCTTGTATATGCTTTTGTAGTCTATTGTACTACCGTTATAGGTTTAGCTCTTATTATGGGGATAATCCCTATCTTATTTTTGGGAATATTATTTTCTGCGTTAAAAGTGACATTTGACAATAGCATAAAATTATTAGTTGGATTATGTTTCCAAGCTATTATGATGTTTGTGATTGTAGCACTGATATTTAATATTATCTTATATTATTTCACAAGAATAATGGGTTTTACAGTGTGCTATCGAAAGTATTTTTCTTTTTCTATGTGCATTACCAATGATAGTTGTATTGAACTTCTTAGTTTAAAAGGTTATGTCCCGAGTGCTAATTTTGATCCTTATAAATTAACACCTTTTCTAATTAATTCAGATTTTTCAACACCTAGATATCATTTCTCTAGGGAGGGAAAACATATCTATGTTCCTCCATTGTATAAAGAAAAGGATTATAGAATGGTAGACCTTCCATATTTAGACCCAGATCAAAGTTCTGATACTGAAATAGATTTTTATACTTATCCTCCTTTAGTTGGTGGTGAAACAGATTATGAAACTCTAGGTGATGATGCTTTTATAATTGCAGAGATGTTCAGGGGTAATCTTGTGGATCTCATTGATTGCTTAATGATTATAGTTGTCATAACTGTTATATGGTCGATGAAAAATATTATTATGCGTGTTGGAACATCAATAGCAGGTTTGACTCCTTTTGGTATGCAAATTGCAGATTATCTTGATAAAATAAAATTTGGACAGGTAGCTAATTTTGCATTTTCTGCGCCATTTATGGTGCCAAAGGGTGTGGCATCAAAAGTGCGTTCCGCAGGTTCTTTTGTTGCAGGTAAATTAGAACTAAAAGATCGTATCAACAGAGCTAGAGGTAAAATAGATGACTTTGCTGGAGACAAATTGGGAAGAGAAAGAGTAGACAAAATAAAATCTGTTGCTTCAAAGACTGCATCAATAACTGGTACTATTGGCAAAGGAATTGGTAAAGTAGGCTCTGAAACTATGCTTACAGTAGGCTTGGCAACAGATCTACAAGAACGATATAATCGAAAATGGGCGTTTAGATATGTAGATCATGCAAGAGCTAGTGTTAATTACCATCTTTTTGATGCCTCAGGGCAATATGCAAAGGGGTTTGCAAAAAATCTAGCTGTTGGTGCCTTTGAAGATGTATTTAAAAAGGCAGATGGAACAAGCAATGTTAAAAATCGCCTTAAAGATTTCTTAACAGCACAAAATATTAGGAGAGTTGATGAGACTATCAAAATTAGAGAACATTTCTTAGGTCATGAACAATTCATCCATGCAAAGAGAGAAGGAATATCATTTGATGATGCAGATGATAATGCTCAATTGAACACTAATGCACCAGGACCAGTTGGAGTGCAAAATCTTGCGTTTGGAGGACCTGCAGTCCCTCCAGGCTTAGGTGCTGCAAATGATTATGAACCAGATATTGGACTTATGGATGGATTAGGAGACATTTCATACTTAGAGGAAGATTTAGCGCTAGATGATGAAGGTGGATTTTTCCCATCAGATGATGAACCAGAAGTGGAAAAAGATAATTACGAAAAAATACAGGAAACTATAGGTAAAATGGAAAAAATTGAACAAAATCAAGCTGAATTTGAAGATCTGATGAGGCAAATAGAAGAGCGGAATAAGAGTGATAAATAACCTGTATTCGCTTCATATAAATAGAAAATTCATAAAATTTCTATTTCCTGTAATAATTTTAACATATGGACGATAGATTAAAAAACGTATACAATATAGCAGTATGGAGCATGCTTACTCAGTTGCAAAAATGTGATGGTCAGTATGCCGTTTTATGATTTAGTTGATTTTGTTAGGTAAGATGGCTTTAAATAGTAGGAAAAAGAAGAAACCTTGTCAGAGAATGCATGGTTTTAGATCTAGAATGTCTACTGCTGCGGGAAGAAAAATAATCAATCGTAGACGCGCAAAAGGTAGAAAAAAGCTGTGCTTATAAAGGGTTTTGCCTCTATTCCTGCAAGAACACTATCTGTGATAAAAAAAAAATCTAGAGCATACCATTCTGATTTTTTTGTTTGTCTCGCGTTAAATTCTTCAGGTAATAAGCCTTCTTTCGCTTGCATTGCGTCTAAAAGAGTTGGAAGGGCTACCATGCGTAATTATACTAAGCGTTTGTTGAGGTCTATGGCAGTTCGTAATGTAGGGTTATTCTTAAATAATTGTTCCTACGTGTTTGTAGCGAAATCAGCTATGTTGGATTGCGAGTTCTCTGTATTAGAGGAATCTCTTATTAAGACTTTAAATCTGATTAGAAAACGAAATTCTTGTAGTGCAAATAACATAAATGTAATTGCACGGAGATCCAAAAATATAAAAACTGCTAGAAAGAAAATTATTGTCTGTTGAACCAGTGTATAGAGATTATTTATACATCGCTAAAAAATGATTTTAAGCTAATTCTTTGTCAGTCTTTTTTTATTCAACTATATCGGAAACAATTTTAACAAAACAGCCAAAAGAACCAAATAAACAAGTGTCATAGGGAGGAAAAATTTCCATCCAAGGTGCATTAATTGGTCATAGCGATAACGCGGTAATGCGGCTCTGACAAATATAAACATGAAAAGAACAAGACAGATCTTTGCAATAAACCATATAAAACCAGGAATGATATTTAGTATACCTATGTTTATAATCGGATACCAACCACCTAGAAATAAGATAGAGAATATTCCACTTGTTAATATCATATTTGCATATTCTCCCAGAAAAAATAGTGCAAAAGGAATCGAAGAATATTCAACATTGTAACCTGCAACTAACTCAGTTTCCGCTTCTGGTAAATCAAAGGGATGTCTATTAGTTTCTGCTAATATCGATATAAAGAAGACAATAGCTAAAGGCAAAAGAACAACATCAACCCATAAAGGAGCATTATGTTTGGCAACAACTATATCAGCTAAATTATATGACCCGGATATCATAACGATCATCACAATAATCATACCAATTGACAATTCATAAGATATCATCTGAGATGCAGAACGTAAGCCTCCAAGCAGCGCGTATATCGAATTACTAGCCCAGCTAGCCATTATTATTGCATAAACTTCTATCGCTCCAATAGACATTATATAGAGCATACCAAGATTTATGTTAGATATAACAGCCGGAATAATTTCACCATTACATATTTTGGCTTCAAAAGGTATAACAGCCCAGCCAATAAACGCCATGATAAAAGTTATTGCAGGCGCTATCAAAAACATTACCTTATCACTTTTTATAGGTATTATTATTTCTTTTAAGCACAATTTCGCAGCATCTGCAATGGGCTGTAAAAGACCCATATAACCAACCATAGTAGGCCCTTTCCTGATTTGTGATGCCGCAATTATCTTCCTTTCAGCATATGTTAAATATGCAACAGCAAGTATCAAAGGTATTACTAAAGCTATTATCTCTATTATCTTAATTAGCATTTTTTAAACTCTGTTCTAAACATTTAGCCATAATTTTCGAAGATCTAGCAATTACATTGGTCCTATAGAAACTTTTATCATCAAGCATTATTTTTGTTTTTGAAAGAACAGAAGGTTTTACTGAACTCGCAAATTTGTGATCCCAATCATTCTTGATCAGTTGATTTATCTTTTTAAATTGTTCACCGTAGGATGATAATTTCTTTTGAAGCGATGCTAAATTATCCATTTTCAAATTTACTTTTAGCGCTTTGCCAATCAAATGGATAATTTGCCAATCATCTTTTGTGTCATTAGGACCAAATGATGATTTACAAGTATTTTGTACTCTTCCTTCTATATTTACAAATGTTGCATTTTTCTCTGTATATGCCTTACTAGGTAATATCACATCAGCAGCATTTGCGCCTTTATCACCATGATGACCCACATAAATCACAAATTTATTCTTTAAGAACGATTGATCTATTTCATCAGAACCCAATAATAAAACCAGCTCTATATTCTTGCTATCTCTTACAGGATTATTCTCCGAATGAAAACCTAAATCTAACGCTCCAACAGAAGAAGCATTTTTATGTAACATGTTATAACCATTCCACTCATCGGTTACCATATTATACAGCGATGCTATTTTTATCATCTTCTCTTGTATTACTTCACTTTCTTCGTACAAAAATAAATCTTGACCAAAGATTAGCATCGGGTTTTTTGCTTTAATTAATACCTTACTAAAAGAACTTTTCTTGGAGATTAAATCAGATATATCAGATAGACTATCTCCCAAGTGATCATACTTATAATTAAGATCAATTTCAGGCCCTATATAACCTATTTTAGCATTGTTATCTGTAAAACATTTTCTGATCCTGATATTCATAATAGGAGCTTCCAATCTTGGATTGCAGCCTATAATCAATATTACATCTGCTTTCTCCATATCAACCAGAGGCGTATTACATAGATAATATGATCTGTCGAGAACTTTATATTGTTCTCCTTTTTCTCTGAAATCAATATTTTTTATTTCTAATTCATCCGCCAAAATTTTCGCTGCACAAAGTGTTTCGCAGTCTGTCATGTTACCAGCAATGAAAGCTATTTTATCTTTCGGAGTTTGTTGTATCTCCTTTGCGACTCTTTTAATTGCTTCATCCCAATCAGTTGAAATAAGTGATTTGTTAGACCTTACATAGGGGGAGCCTAATCTCTGTAAATATAATCCATCATAGCTAAACCTAGATTTATCAGATAACCACATCTCGTTAACAGCATCATTTCTAACTGGTAATACACGCATTACCTTTTGTTCTTTGACATCTAACCTCACAGAACTACCAACGCCATCCATAACATCAATAGAGTAGAATTTCTTCAATTCCCAGGGTCTAGCAGTGAAAGCATAAGGCCTTGAAGTTAATGCACCCACAGGACATACATCAATTATATTACCAGATAATTCGGATTTTATAGGTTCTGAAAATAATGATTCAATTTCAGCCTTTTCTCCTCTGTGTATAAGTTTTAATTCATTTGTTCCAGCAATATCAGACATGAAACGAACACATCTTGTACAATGAATACAGCGATTCATCATATCTTTTATCAATACACCAAAATTTTTACCAGAAACAGCGCGTTTCTCTTCTGTAAATTCGCTACATTTTCTTCCATAAGACAGAGCTTGATCTTGGAGGTCGCATTCACCACCTTGATCACAAATAGGGCAATCCAAGGGATGATTTATCAACAACATCTCCATAACGTCTTCTCTGGCTTTCTTCACCATAGGAGAGCTGGTTTTAATAACCATGCCATCAGTAGCAGTAGTGGCGCATGAAGCAACCGGCTTAGGTGGTCCTTTTTCAACCTCCACCAGACACATTCTGCAATTTCCTGCAATTTTTAGTTTATCGTGATAACAAAAATGAGGCACTTCTATCCCGGCGATTTTACAAGCTTGTAAAATCGTATATCCGTCATCAACTTCTATGATTTGATCATCAACAGTAATCTTCATAAACTACTACTAAAACCTTAAAATACGAGTTTAAAAGTTATATTCAACTGTTTTAAACTCTTAGCTTGTTTTGTTTTATACAAATTTCTTTCTGTCAGACCAGCGCAAGATTGTTCCATCATCCAATATAATTGGCGTCTTTTTCTTCACATCTTGTGCAACAGAAAATCTCTTGTTCTTGCTGATATATACTGCACTTGTTATTTCTATTCCTCTAAACGTTTCTTTTTGTTTTACGCTTCTTGAGGATATCTTAGCTGCTTTAGTACGTGACATAATATCTCTTCCCGGGAAAAAATAAAAACTAAGATGAATTATACCATCTACAACAATATACACAACATCATCAATTGCATTTGTTCTGCAACAGAAACGCTACTATAAAGCAATTTTATAGTATATATTAGTTAACAAATTATGTTTATACAATCATGTTGCAATATCATATTATTTCTTTTTTTTCTGGAGAAGTATTTATATTACTATTTTCTGAGAATTCTTTCATACAATGATACGTTCCCAAATGCCGAAAACTCTTATCATAATTCAGATAACCCATACACTTATTTCTTTTTGGATTACTACCTGAAAGTAAATTATCAAATACTTTTTTTAGCGGAAAAATCTTTTCTACTGCAAATTCATCTAATAACGTTTTTTTGATTATAAGAATTCCCAAATAGGTATATTCTCCTTTTTCATCCCTTTTTATTATATCATCTTCTGATAGCGAAAATTTCTGTTCTTGATTGTCTTCCTTCCCAATTAGCATAAGCATACCAGGTCGATGAGTGTAGTGAAAATCAATCATATCATTCAATAACTTATCAGATTGCCATAAAAGATCACAATTGATTACTAAAAAATATTCTTCATCTATATCCTTTATTGCATTAACAAGACCACCACCATTATCCAGACATTCTGTCTCTATAGTAAGAGATATGCCTAATTCTCCTATTTTTTGCTTATATTTTGTTAAATAAGAATGTAAATCTTCCCATCTATAATATGCAGTCAATATTGTTTTTTTTATTACACTATTGGATATCCTTTCCAATATTACATCTAATATCTTGGTTTTTTTTTTATCTACTTCCAATAGAGCTTTTACTCTATCTTCTGTGAGATGATTCATTCTTTTGCCTCTGCCTGCACAAAGAACTACACATGTACTGACTCTATTAATCATTGTTTATATCACAATTAGTATCTATATACATTACATCATCATTCTCCATTAATATACTGTAAAATAATGATATTTTCTCTCGTAATTCTTTATCAGTTATCCTTTGGATGTCTTTAGCTTGCCAAGAAATACGCATATTAGAATATTCTCCACACGATTTATACATCTCTTCAGCTGTTTTTTGTAATTCAGATATTTCACAATAAATCTTGATACAATCAGCAAAATCTTCAATATCAAGAGCATTAGTTTCCAATGCAGCCTCTAGAATTTTCTCTTTATCTATTTGCTCTATATCATATTCAACTAAACCTCTTTTATTAAATAAAAAAGCAACCGAGCCATTTTCTCCTAAATTGCCACCATGCTTGTTGAATATACTTCTTATTTCTCCAGCAGTTCTATTACGATTATCAGTGGATATATGTAAAACAAATGCTATCCCCTTAGGACCATAACCTTCATATACAATATCTTCATATGCACTTTTATCTTTATCAGCAGAATTTATTATGATATCTATCTTCTCTCTAGATATCGAAGCTTTTTGTGCATTATGTATAGCATTTCTTAAGCCACTCTCAGAACCTTCTTTTAAAGCTTTTAAAATAAGCTTCCTAAAAACTAGATATACTTTGTTTTTCTTCTTAGATTGAGATTCTATTCTTCGTTTCCTATTAGAATACTGCGAATGTCCCGCCATAAAAATTTACTAAATTTTACTTCCAATTCTATAATATGATTAAGTTATAACTACTTCACTTATAACATTCTCCGTAATATATTATAACGATCAATTATAATGTGTTTCATACTTCCTAAGAAATGTAAAATAACCAATGCTAAAACTATCCAGACCACAGTAGTATGGATTTTGTGCGCTTTTTGCGCTACCGCCTTATCTTTTGCTACAATTAATGGAGCAGTTTTTTCCATGTTCCATAAAAGCCTTATATCTTTCCCAGAAGCACTAGACATCACATAACCAGAAAGAGCAGCAACTGTTACAAATATATACATCCCATACTGCACAGCTAATGACATGTATTTATAACTTTTTTTTAGCTTCTTAGGCCATGCAGGAATATCACTTATCATCCTCACTAATATACGAATGACCATCAGAAGTAATATACAAAAACCAACAGCCTTATGATATTTAAATAAAATCGCTTTATTAACATTAATTGCTGTGCAATGCGTTATCATGCCGCTTATTAGAACACCGATAACCATTAAACCTACAATCCAATGCAAGAGCCTCATTAATAGATTATACTTATTATTTCTACAAGATATAATTGACATAAAGATATTACAACACAGATACAGAACATAGAATGATAAACGAAACTACATTCTCTATAAAGTGCTAATTTCCTATAATTGCAATTATTACCACTATAAATCTATTCAATGAAATATAGTATAGAAGAGATTTAAAAATTTTACCTATTTTATGCTAGAAGAGGGTTTGTAATAGCAACCCCTTTCGTCTTAGGAATAACTACCATCTCTCTTTCATCAATTAAAGAATGCTTTAAAACTTCAGATATACCAGAAACAGGAATTATATTTATCTTTCTTAAATCTCTCTGCGTTTCCTTAGGTAAGTTATCAATATCTTTCATATTTTTAAGAGGTATTATAACATTCTCTACATTTTCACGTATCGCAGCAAGGATCTTTTCTTTTAATCCCCCAATTGGCATTACTTCACCTCTTAGGTTTATTTCACCTGTCATCGCAATATTATTTGAGACTTTCTTCCCAGATAAAACAGAAATTATTGCAGTTACTATGGCAATACCAGCAGATGGACCATCTTTAGGTACTGCACCCTCTGGAACATGCACATGAACATCAAAATTTTTATAGAAATCAGAGTTAATTGTAAAGTTGTCAGCATTAGCAAATACATATTTATATCCAGCTTCCATGGACTCCTTCATTACATCTCCTAAATGACCAGTGAAAGTTAATTTACCTTCACCAGCAGTTTTAATAGCTTCAATAGGTAAAATACATCCGCCACGATTTGTATATGCAAGACCTATAGATACACCAACAGTAGCGCTTGCAGGCTTGTTAGAGTTATCATATTTAACAAACCCGACAAATTTATGCATGTTAGCTTCAGTCACTATCACCTTCTTTTTTTTACTCTCTGTGATTGCTACCAATGCTTTACGACAGATCTTTTCCAGTTGTCTCTTTAAATCTCTTACACCACTTTCAGTAGTGTAATTGTTAATTAATTTCCCGATTACAGAATCAGAAATACTCAATTCACTGTTCAATAATCCATGCAACTTCATCACTCTCTTTAGTAGTTGTTTTTTGACAATCTGTAATTTTTCTTCTGAAGTATAACCATCAATACTTATTATTTCCATTCTATCTAATAAAGGATACGGAATTTCACTAATATCATTAGCAGTTAGAACAAACATAACTTTCGAGATATCAAATGGAACCTCAAGATAATTATCAGTAAAATTATGATTTTGTACCGAATCTAATATATCTATCAAAGCAAATGAAGGATCAGATCTATAACTTCCAGATATTTTATCTACTTCGTCCAACAAAATTAAAGGGTTAGAAGAATTAGTACGTTTTATCATCTGTATGATTCTACCAGGCATTGCACCAATATATGTCCTGCGGTGGCCCCTTAGCTCAGACTCATCTTTCAATCCACCAAGCGACATAGAGGCAAATTTCCTACCAAGAGATTCCGCTATCGATTCTGCTAAAGATGTTTTTCCAACACCAGGTGGACCAACTAAACATAATACAGAGCCTAAGCTGTTGTTTTTTAACCTTTTATGAACCGCAATAAACTCAAGTATACGTTCTTTTACAGTATACATACCATGGTGATTTTCATTCAGTATTTTAGCAGCTTCTTTTAATTCAATTTTGTTTTTTGTAAACTTGTTCCAAGGCAACGAAATAACAAAATCAATATAACTTCTAATTACTGAAGATTCAGCAGATACAGCGCTAATTATTTTTAATTTATTTATCTCCGATAAAAGCTTCGTCTCAGAGTGTTTATCTAATTTTAATTTCTTAATTGAATCAGATAAAGAACGTACATCACATACATCAGTACCTTCCAATTCACTGATCTCCTTAGAGATAACCTTCATTTGCTCATTTAGATAATAATTCTTTTGAGCCTGTTCTATTTGACTGTGTATTTTCCCTTTTAAATCGTGCTCTAATTTTAGTATGGAAATAACAGAAAAAAGAAGGTTATACAAAACCTTCACCTTTTCATCTATTGAACACACTTCCAATACAGATTGCTTCTCAGATATTGTGAAATCTAATTTAGAAGTTATAGCATTACATACTTCATCTACATCTTTACATAAATCTATCTGCTGCAATAACTCTTTTTTTTGATTTTTTGACTTAGGCAATAAAGAAAAATATTCTCTTATTTTATCCTTTAATAAAGAAATAGTATTATCATTCTTTTCCTGATTGTCTCCAAGATCTATAGTGACTTCTTCTATTTGTGACTTTAAACAAGAATCACTCTTTACAAATTTCGTTATTTTGACAATTTTTTCACATTGAACTAGAATTTTTAACGAACCTTCAGGAGGCGAATTGATAAGATGAGCAATACTCGCCGTTACTCCATATTTGTACAAATCATCATCATTAGGATCATCAATATCAGCATTCTTTTGAGTAACTAGAACTACTTTCATATCTGCTTTTGAAGCTAATTCTATAGCTTCTACAGACCGCTTTCTTCCTACCAAAAGAGGAACACTATCACCAGGAAAAAATATTACTTCTCTCAATGGAATAGTGTAGTACAAATTACTATTTTCTGCCGATTCTAAGGACATTAAAACAAAACCAATTGTAAACCTAATTGTTCATTTATTCTAACATATTGTTCAACTATTGTCTAATAGACAACAATCCAGTAAATCAGGTGTAAATTAAATATTTTTCCTGTAGTAGCGCTAAAAAGGTTTTAAAATAGCTAATAGCGCAATAATAGAGAAGATCACGAATATCACTTCACTTATTATTCTATAAAAATTCCTTGAAGCAACATGCGTTCTTTTTATGTAAAATACGAAATATCCATGTAGTGTTACCAAAAATAAGACGCACAAAAACTTAACGTGAAACCAAATCTCAGTATAATATCCGGTGGAAAATAATAATAGCAATCCTAATACAAACGTCGATACTATAGCCGGATTAAGAATAATACGCACAGTTCTTAGCTCAATCTCAGAAAACATCTTATTTAATTCAGAATTCTTAAGATTTTCAACGTGATACATACATATTCTTGATATAAATATCATGCCAGAAATCCACGCAAAAACAGAAATAACATGCAACGCTTCAAATACTTTATGATGCTCACACAAAAATGCCATCAAAGAAGAATACATAATACCTTCAGAAAAACCTAAAAATTTTGATTGATGGTCTGCTTTTGCTGTACTAATAGCATTTGATCTAAGAATTTGTAAAAAGCTTCAGCTACAGCTAATGCACCTTCTTTTACTTTCTTTAATTGCTCAGATGACATCTTACGTATTAACTGTATTAATTCTTCAGTATGCCAAATATCAGATACTGCATGTACCTCAAAAAATTCAACTTCTTTTATTTTATAATGCTTTTTAGAACTTTCTAATTTTGCTTTTGAAATATCAGCAAATTGCCTCTCATATGCAAAAAGAGCTCCAATATTTTCTTCATAGCTTTTTTGACTATCAAATGATTTATGCAAATTACTTCCTTCAGTAGACATCTTAGCATTTTCTATTTTTTCTCTTGTGATGCCAATCCCGTTTGCAAACCTTACCCAAAGCTCCGGATGAGTTATTTCATCATCTAAATTTCTCTGTAGAACATCACGTTCTTCATCGCTCTTAGACATTAATAAGGCTTTCTTTATATAATTAGGAAAGTTCTTTATGTGCTCATAATATTGGCACGTATAATCTTTTATAACATTAATATCAAGCTTCCCATCATTCCACAATTGATAGAATTCATGCTTTAACATATCAAAATTTTCTAATTCTTTTTCGATATTCTGTAACACTGTAAGAGTTACCTTTAACAACAAACTTAAAATGAATTTTTAATTATTTTCCATATTAAGTCAATAATATCAAATCAATTATTTTTTATATATTTTTTATTATATTTATATTCACATTTTCATGATCTATTTCGTTATTACCAATAACGGGTACTTTAATTTTGAACTGCCTTAATATGTGTTGTACGTAAGCTCTTATTTTATCAGATACTATAACTATGACCGGCTTTTTTTCTTCAGATGTATTACTTATTACATCATTTATTTTTTTTGTTATCTCTTGTATGAAGTTAGGTGACAAAGGAATATTCTTTGTTATTGCTCCATCTATTTCTTTTTCATAATTTATTGAAAGTGAAATAGCATTTAAATTACCATCAGTATTGCTATATTTACTGGTAATTTGTAGAGACATTTTTCTCCTTACATGTTCCACGATATTCTCAACGTTACTATCTTTATCTACTATTTCAGATATTCCTTCTATTATGGTTCCAATATCCTTGATCGATAAATCTTCTGATAACAAATTATACAATATTTCTTTTAGTAAATTTATACTAATCTTACTGGGAACAAATTCGTCTATTAATCTCTTCGTTTCACCTGTATAGAGCGATAATATATTTTTGATTGTATTATGATTCACTAAATACTTAAAATTGTTTTTAATTACTTCTGTTAGATGTGTGATTAACACAATCTGTGATTCAACATATGTATAATTCATTATATCGCAATCTGATGCTAAATTCTTGTCACACCATTTAACATTTAGCCCAAATGTTGGGTCCACAGCACTTTGACCTTCTAACATTATTTTCTCTCCAGAAGGGTTCATAACCATTATCTTATTTGGATATATAGTATTTTTTGCACATACAGAGTCTTTTATATGTATTTCATAATCTGTATCGCTCAAATTGATATTATCTATTATCCTTACATAAGGCAAAACAAAACCTAACTCATCTGCTATTTGTAGTCTCATATTTTTTACATTTTCTTTCAACTCTTCAAGCAGCATTACTATTCCCATTCCAATTTCTATTTTAATTTCATCTACTATGAGAGCATTATTTATTCTATCGGTGTCTGTTGTTTGTCTTTGCTCTTCTTCAACAAGATTTTCTTTTTTTGCTATAGCTTCTGCATCTGCCTTAGTTAATTTGACAGTATAAATGACTAACCCTATAATCCCTGCAGTTATTGCAAATGTATAAAAAGGCATACCAGGAATTGTGCCAATCCCTAAAGCTATTAATGCTGCAATTATTAGAATCTTAGGATTTTGTGTTATCTGACTGATTATATCATAATCAGTAGACTGATTGCTGCCAGATTTTGTAACCAAAAGACCCGCAGCAATTGATATAGTAAGCGAAGGCATTTGCCCTATTAATCCATCACCAATTGTGAGTAGAGTATATGTATTTATTGCACTATACACAGACATATTTTGTTGTAATATTCCTATTAATATTCCTCCAATAAAATTTATGAATATTATAAGTAGTCCAGCGATAGCATCACCTCTGACAAACTTACTTGCACCATCCATTGCCCCAAAGAATACACTTTCTGCCTCTATATCTTTTCTTCTTTCTTTTGCGGTTTGTTCATCTATTAGCCCAGCAGCTAAATCAGCGTCTATCGACATCTGTTTACCGGGCATTGCATCTAAACTGAATCTTGCAGATACTTCTGCAATTCTTTCCGAACCTTTCGTAATAACAATAAAATTTATTATCGTTATTATGGCAAAAACTATGATCCCAATAGCTAACGAACCTTGCATAACAAAGTTACCAAAGGATTCTATAATATGACCAGCTACAGAAGTGCCTAAGTGCCCTTTTGATAATATCAATCTTGTGGATGCAATATTTAGTGACAGACGCAACATTGTTGTAATTAGCAATATAGAGGGAAAAGCATTGAAATCCAATGATCTTTTTATAAATAAAACATTGATTAATATCAATATACTTGCAGTTAGTGAAATGCTAAATAAAAAATCTAGCATCTGTGCCGGCACGGGGCACAATATAACTGCCATTATGGAAAGTATAAAACCAGTGAATGCTATACTACTGTTTTGAGCAATCCTGCTCACTATAAGATTTAATATGTTTGGCATATTCAAGCGGATAAGCTACACGAATATAATAAAGAGCATAATGGTAAATATACAGTTACACTGTCTGTGATTTATTAAATGAATTTCCCATATTATTATTACACGTCTATATTGTGATGGTTTTCATGATATCTGTAACCAATCTATTGATATCGTCTATTCTTCTATATTCCATATCTTTAGGGTAAGTTATTTTGGAAAAAAGATTAGATGCAATAATGTATGCATTATCTACTATAACTTTTTTTTGCTTTAATACGTTCTTTAACGTGCTGATTTTTTCCGCTAATTCCATGTGATCTTTTTGATAATCTAGTGAAGTAATCTTTAGATCATTAATGTTAATTCCTACTGAATCAAATATCTTTTGCATTTCATTCTTTAGCGTCTTAGCTATATTAGGTGCATGTTCTCTTGTTAATATGTTTCTATCGGTGCTTTGTTTTCCTATATATTGAACAATGTTTTTTAAAAAAGCATTGGTATAGTTCATTATGAAATCATCTTTTTCTTTGTATTTAAACGCTATTTTCGCAAAATCTTTTATTTGCCAGAATATTAATACACTCACTACTAAAGATCTATTATTATGATCAGTGGTTTCAGTTTTTGGACTATTGAAAATCTGAATTTTATTTTCTATTCTAATAACTTCACTTACAGGTAAAGTCCAAAAAAAACCATCTTTCTTTATTGTTCCAATATAATGTCCAAACAAAACTAACACTAAACATTCATCTGCGTGACATTTATGTAATCCAGCTAGCGTCAATAGCAAAAATATTACATATATAACAAAAATTAGCACATCATCTGGTTTATTAAGAGTATAGATGAAAAACAATACATTTATAGATATTATAATAAACGCACTTATACATATTGTTCTTTTATCTTCTATTTCCGGCATAATAATGATAGCGAGGTTATCATGACTTACTATACCATTTTCTAGTTAATTTTTTTATAATATTGATAATTAATTTAATCAATAGATGTTAATATTATTAGAATTTTTTTCAAGTATTTGAATATAATATTCTCTTTCAATTTTTACGATTGCATTCTTTTTAAGTGATATTAAAATAAAACGTCATGTTTTTATCTTAATTTGTTTGTTAATCACTGTTATTAAGAATTTATAGCAATTATTGAAATAATTTTTTAGCATAGAAGGATTGCGTGATTTAAAATCTATTCAAAAGGCTTTTCTTTTGTTTATTGTTAAATTATTTTATCCAATCTGTTCTTTTGCAGCAGAAATTTTGTAAATATTTATTTTAATTTATTAAGAACTCATGCAGAATTGTTCGTAAATCAAATGTTCCAATTTTTTTGTTGCTGCTAGTTGAGATTATTTCAGGATATAAATGCTCAAAATTAGAACACTCATTTGTTATTTCTGCTATCCGAGATTCCAATTCATTATCGTTTATTTTGTCTATTTTTGTTAAAATCATTAAAAATTTTACTGCATTTGAATCTAAATAATTCATAGCCTGCAGATCAATTTCTTTTAATTTATGTCTAGCATCCACTAATACACATGCTATCTTAATTCTATCTCGTTGATTACCAATATATCTATCAATTAACATTGACCATCTTTTTCTTTCCTCTTTACTTCTTTTTGCATATCCATAACCAGGTAAATCAGTCAGTAAAAATTTATTATCTTGTGTTATAAAATAATTTATAGCTCTTGTCTTTCCTGGGGATTTAGAAACCAATGATACTTTTTTACTATCTACAATGCTATTAATGAGAGAAGATTTTCCAACGTTTGATCTACCAATAAAACAGACTTGATTTTGCCCATAACGGAAATCACCCTTCAATTGCTCTGCAGAGGAAATGCTATACAAAAATCTTAGATTTTTAAAGACGTTTACAGACATATAAGGAAAAAAATAAGAGAATGCCGGCAATAGGAATCGAACCCATAACCTACTGATTACAAATCAGTTGCTCTACCAATTGAGCTATGCCGGCAGACAAATTTAACTGCATAATCCTATCATTAATATCAGAGTTTTTCAATACTTATGGGTACTGATATATTCAATCAATCTAGAACAAAATACACGATAATCATCTGGTAATCTAGGGGTAATATCATTATTAATTTTTTTTAATAAGTTACTCTTATATTGGTCAGTATAGTCTTTTCCATATACAGAAACGATACTGGGTTCTGTATGATCAATTATATCATCGTTAATTTGAAATATGATGCCTATATAATATCCAAATTGCTCAAGATGTTGAAAAACATTGATATCATCAATTTCCAATATCGAATGCAATATTGTCATACTTAAGCTGAATAAAGAACCAGTTTTGTACTTGTAAATATCTAATATTTTTTCTTTATTTTTTCCATGTTTTTGCAGCTCTATGTCTAATACTTGTCCTAAATATATTTCTCGTATTTTGCTTATTAAATAAGCTATGCTTTTTGGTTTTATAGCTACATCACACATTTTTTTGATAGAAAGGAGCAATAAATCTGTACTTAATAATATTGCTGTTGATTCATCAAATTTGATATGACAACTTGCTTTACCTCGTCTTATATCATCATCATCAATCGATGGAAGGTCATCTTGTATAATCGTTGCAGTATGTATTACTTCAATGATAGCAGCTATTCTTGTTGCTAATTTAATGTCAATGGAACATATCATTCCTATTGTTTGTACTATGGAACCTCGTATGCATTTCCCATGTGTAGATAAAACATACTGCGCAGATTTTGCTATTTTGTTTTCTGGAATAGATAAATTATCATAAAAATCAGTGATTTCTTGCCTTAAAATATCTTTATGCTGAAACAGCAATAATAGACTATTATTATCTTTTATTTTCATTTTTTGTCTTATCTTTTATTTTTATCTGAAGAAGTTTTTTAGCAGAATTATGATACTCAAAATAATGACACACTATGAATATCAAGGCCAATAAAAAATAGCAAAAATAAATTCCAACTAACATAATGATAAATAATCAATTTTCTATAATATAAAGATCGCCAGCGTTGATCAGCAATTCTGTATTATCTAATTTTTTCAAAATTAATTCTCCATTATCACTTATTGCACTTGCCGTGCCAACAAATTTGTTCTGTTTTGTGCTAATTACTACTTTAGTACCTAACATAGCCATGTGTGATCGATATTCTGTGAGTATAGTGTTTTTTTCGCCATTATCCAATAACACAATATAATCATACATAGTGGAAACAATTTTCTTTGCAAGAGATAGACGATCTATTGTGACATCATGTTCTTTTGTGCAAGTTGCAGTATTCAATTCTGGCTTAGATTCTATGTTGACACCTATCCCAATTATCATGATTTCTTTATAAGATTCAATGATCATTCCACTAACTTTTTTTTGATCTATCATAATATCGTTAGGCCATTTTATTGTGCACTTGCTGTTACATATACTGCTTCTAACAGATAGAGCAATTATAACTGCCAACATATTCACTTCAGATACAGAGACATTCTGTAAACAAAATGACATGTACAAATTTCCTGTTGCAGATATCCATGAGCGGTTATTCCTGCCATAACCTGCATTCTGTTCTTTAGTGACTACTATCTCTTTGACAATATCATAATCTGAGCGATCGATATGCCTCTTAATCTCAAGAATTGTGCTATCTAGACACTCATATTCTTTTACACTTAGATTTCTTTCTGTAAGAAACATAATATTTATTTATGATACTATCTGCAGCGCAGATTATAGAATTTTTTCTATAGTTTGTACAATATCTATTTTTGCAATTGGTACTATTGTGTAGAAAAGAATAGAAAATATAATTATTGTCAAAACCAAATTACAAGTGAAGCTTCTCATGAATACCATCTTAGATGATGTTCTACTGTCCATATAAAAATAAATATTCTTTATTATATTAAAGTAGTACAACATTGATATCACACTGAAAGTCATAATAGCTATTATCATAACAATTCCAAATGAGAGTATTCCATTTGTATTGGTAATTAAAGCAATATCTTTCATCAACATTAGCTTTGATAAAAATACAGGCATAGGAGGAATGCCCGAAATGGATAATATCAATAATACCAATGATATAGCGATTATAGGATTATTTTTACAAAGACAAGATAATTCTGATGTTTCGTGCCCTTTGATAATTTGCATCATGATAGAAAATATTCCAATCATGCAGATTGAATAACATATAGCATAGGTTATATTAGCATTAGAAAAACTACTATATAATAGAGATAAAGATATGCAAATAAGAATATATCCAATCTGACTAGTAGTTCCATAAGCTACTATTCTTCTTATATCATCTTGTTTGATGGCTGAAAAAGTACCGAAAAACATCGATAAACAACCTAAAATACATAAAATATACGCCATTATTTTTGATTCCATATGCAAAATGGTTAACCTTGATAAGAAATAAATTATCATTATCTTAGGAATTGTTGACACAAAAGATACAGCAAATGGATGAGCTCCTTGATAGAGATCTGCCATCCAATTATGATATGGGAATGTCCCTATTTTGAATATCAATCCTATAAAAAATAAAGCTAATGCAAAATTCAAAAAGAGAGATTCTTTGTTTGCATTTATCTCCCTTATTAGATCTGTTAAGTATAGAGAATCTGAGTATATGTATAACAATGATATCCCATATAGCATCATGCAAGAAGATATTGAGCCTAAAACAAAATACTTTAAAGTTGCTTCAGGTAATAATTTATTTCCTTTATTTCTTATCGATACCATTATATAAGAAGAGAAAGAAACTAACTCTAGAGAAATCAAAATGTATAAAAGATGATCAAAAGATATCATTAAACATGATCCAATAAGAGCTGATATCATGAAGTATAATACTATGCTATCTATCTGATATTTTTTACTATATTGGATAACAATAAGTATTGTTAATTTTGCTAGAACTATCTTCATTAATAGAGGATTTTCAACTATCTTGAATAAAAAAACAGGATTGAGATTATCAATTAAGTCTGATAATTCATTTTGAGAAAACATTATAATAACAAGAGAAAATATGAATATTATTAAGCTTGAAATAGATAATAAGTGTCTTCTTTTAAAGAATAAAATCAAACATGATAAACAAAATAACATCAATTCTGGGAAAAGGTAGATTTTGGTTATCTTTTCATTTATTGCAAAAGAATTAAGTAAGAGATTCTCAATAACTTTATACATTTTTGTTACACCTTAAACAATCAAACTTGTTATTCGCTCTGATGAAATACTAATCTTCGTCAAGAAATCATTCGGAAATATTCCTAGCATCAGTATCAATACTAATAGTGCAATTAAACATAATTTTTCATTTCTCGGAATTTCATGAGATACATTAATTCTGTTTTCTGGAATTTTTCCCCATATAATCGCCTTGCATAGTTTTAACATGTAGCAGGCTGATAAGATCATTCCTGTGGCACACAATAAACCATTGATAGGAGAAGCATAGAATACACCCAAAATACACAAAAATTCTCCTATAAAGCCTGAAGTTCCTGGTAATCCAACAGAAGCCATGGAAAGAATTATGAAGGCAAATGCAAAAAAAGGAGCAGAAGTAGCTAATCCCGAAAATGCAGAAATTTTCCTAGTATGTTGCTTTGTGTACAATATACCAATACATAAAAATAATGCAGAAGAAATTATTCCGTGACTAAACATCTGAAATACAGCACCTTCCAAACCTGTTTTGTTCATGGAAAATATTCCAGCAGTGGCAACGCCCATATGCGCTACAGAAGAATATGCAATCATTTTTTTCATATCAGTTTGAGAATAGGCAACAAACGAAGTATAAATTATCGCTATAATACTTAATGTAGTGACCAAATCTGCAAATTGCGCACTTATTTCTGGTAATATAGGCAGAAGGATTCTTAACATGCCATATAATCCCATTTTTATTAATACACCAGCCAATATCATAGAACCGCTTGCCGGTGCTTGAACATGCGCTTCTGGCAACCAAGTATGAAAAGGAAACATAGGAATTTTTATTGCAAATGCTATAAACAATGACCACCATATAAACATCTTATAGCACGAAGGTATAGTTCGAACCGTTTCAGAAAGTGTTTGAAAATCTACTTTATTGCCAGCCAAAACTATTATTATTATTATTGAAGATATAAATAATATAGAACCAAATAGAGTGTAGAAAAGAAATTTGAACGCTGCTCGAATTTTAGTTTCACTGCCCCAAATGCCAATTATTAAGAACATCGGTACTAACGATAATTCAAATAATATGTAAAATATCAGCAAATTATTTGTACTGAAGAAAAATAATAAAATTAAATCTGTTAACAGCAATAAGACAAAAAAGCCTGCATTCATCTGCCAATTGTATATTACACACAAGAGAATTATAAAAACTGTTAATTCAGTCATTATTATAGATATTGGATCTATATGTGTCAGATAATGTAGCACGTAATCATATTTTATCATGCTATCTGCAGACAATAATAAATCTTCTCCTGACTGACCTAAATATCGCATACTAAAAAGCTGCAATAAAAGCGCTATTAGAGAAAGCCAATTAGCTTTCCTTTGGAAAACAGAAATCAACAACAAACTGACAATTATTGAGATGAATGGCATAGTTATCACTACCATTTACATATACACAAATTAGAACAAATGCCTAAGCTAAGCGATAGTATAACAACAGTTAAGATTGTTAATCAAGATGACAAAAGCCAAATCTTGAGCTTAACAGGGCATTAAAACAGTAGCAATAGGTTAGAATGTATTATTTATTTTTTTATTAATTCAAAAAATAACAGAAGGAAGCTAGTATTTGAGCTGGGATGGAAGGGATCGAACCTTCGAATCATGGTACCAAAAACCATTGCCTTACCACTTGGCTACATCCCACCAAAGGTGCGCAAATTGTATCATTAGTGGCGTATTTGTGCAATAACAATAATTTTCTCTTTTTATTTATTAATATCTTTTGGAAAAAATCTTACTTTATAGTTCTTGATATTTGTGGTATCTATTTCAATGATTTTGATGTGTGAATTTGTTATAAAAGCGGTAGAATGTTAAGTTCTGAATTGTGTGATTTTAGGATTGAAATTGTCCCTAAAGATTCTGCAGATATTAAATTTCAATTTTTGACAGTAAATATGGGATATATTTCTGATAAAATTGTTAATACTATCGAAGTCTTTATAATTAAAGGAAATATAGAACTTTCTGTGATTCGTAATTTCTTTAATGATATTGTATCTTCAAATCAAATATGGAGAGGTTTCGCTAAAGATGTTGATGGTAAAATTTACGAATTTAATTCAAAGAAAATAACGCCGCTTGAAGATTTAAAATGGAATTATCAAGTTAATAATAATCTAGAAGAAGATAATGATTCTTTATTTGTAATAGAAGCTTTTGAAAGAGAGATATCTCTTGATTCACCTAGCACTATTATTGATCGCTGCATGTATAAATTGTTAGAGATTGATGCTAAGAGCAATTATGCTTTTATTATCTTAATGAATAAAAAAGATTATGATAAGTCTGATCTTAAAGAAGATTTGAATAATCTGATTTTTCATAAGTGTCATATACGAGATAAAGATATTTCATTCTATGAAGATTATATAATTGATCATCACGATATAAAAAACTTTGAACCAGAAGTTAACCGATTTGATTTTATAAACAGATCTATTAGTGAATTATCAGGTCTAAGTACAGATAATTGTTGGTCACTGAATAATTTACAGCTTTCTGTAATGAAAAATTATTATGCTGTGATTGGTCGAAATCCCACAGATGTTGAGGTAGAGTTTTTTGCACAAAGTTGGTCAGAACATTGTAAGCATACAATATTTAATAGTCCGATAGATGATATAAGTGATGGCCTGTACAAAACTTATATAAGAGCAGCTACTGATCAAATTATAAAAAATAGAGGAGATGAATTCTGTTTTTCCGTTTTTTCTGATAACGCAGGAGCTATTTCTTTGAATGATGATTATGCTATTGCAATAAAAGTTGAAACACATAATAGTCCATGTGCTATTGACCCTATAGGTGGAGCTGAAACAGGTTTATTAGGCGTTAATCGCGATGTAATAGGTTTTGGTCTTGGTGCTAAACCTATAGCAAATATATTTTGCTTTTGTTTTGCAGAATTATCAAATAACAAAATTTTATACGTTGATGCAGATTTAACGAAAAAAAGACTCAGTACTGATCATATATATGAAGGAGTAATTAAAGGTATTGAGCTTGCAGGTAATAAATCGGGGATTCCTACTGTATATGGAAGTATGCATTTTGGAGAGCATTTTAATGCTAAACCTCTTGTATTTGCTGGTACTATAGGTTTGATCCCCAAATATATTAATGAGCGTCTTTCAAGTGAAAAAGTCGTTAATGACGGTGATTTAATTGTTATAGTTGGAAATAGAACCGGTAGAGATGGTATACACGGCGCAACTTCTTCATCTATATCTGATAAAGATGATATTGTCAGTAGCACAGTACAAAGAGGAGATCCATTTACTCAGAAGAAAGTTTCTGATGCAATTATAAAAGATGCGAGAGATCGCGATTTATACAACGCTATCACAGATAATGGAGCAGGTGGCTTATCTTCTTCTGTTGGAGAAATGGGATTTGCAGGTTTTGTTGTAAACTTGGATAAAGTGTTACTAAAATACAATGATTTACATCCGTGGGAAATATGGATTTCTGAATCTCAAGAGCGTATGACTCTAGCAGTTTCTCCTGAGAAAGTTGATGAATTATCTAAGCTTATGGCAATGCATCAGGTTGAAATGTGTGTAATAGGAGAATTTAATTATTCTGGGAGAGGTATGATTAAATATCACGGAGATATTGTAGCAGATGTTGATCTAGATATGCTTTGTAACAAGATGCCTTATTACGATTTAAAAACCAAACCTTATGTTTTTACTAAAGATCCTTTAGATAATCTTGTATCAAAGAAAAATTTAACTGATAAAATAAAGGATAATAATCTATGTAGCAGAGAATTTCTATTTCGTAGATATGATCATACTGTGCAAGCTAATATTTTGCTTTATCCGATACATGGAAATAATGCAATTGATTCACAAACTTCTATAATAAAACCTTTATATGATTCTCTTGAAGGAGTAGCAGTGACACATACTATGTCTGTCATAGAAGACAATTGTGATCCATTTACTGTTACAACCTTAACAATTGAAGAATCTATCAGAAAAGCTATTGTGGTAGGTTCTAATCCTCAAAAAATTGCATTACTTGATAATTTTTGTTGGTCTAATCCTTATTCTACGACTAGATTATTTCAATTGAAGGAATCTGTTAGAGCATGTTATGAAATTTCAATAGGAATGAACACTCCTTTTGTATCAGGAAAAGATAGCATGCATAATGATTTTGTTGGATACAATGAAAATGCTAACATCGTGAAAGTAGCAAATACTCCAACAATATTGATTACTGCCATTGGAGTTATAGAAGATTGTAATCAAGCTGTTTCTTTTGACGCAAAACTTGCAGGAGATTTGATTTATCAAATTGGGTTTAAAAGTGATATTAAAATTGATTTTCTAAGAATAAGTGATATATATAACAAATATTATAAGGCAGTAAAAGAAGGGATTATCGCTTCTGCAATTGCGGTAGAAAAAAGTGGCTTAGATTACGCAATAGCTAAGAAATTGATTGCGAATAACAAAGGTGCTGAGATAACTATAGGTAATGAAATATGGTCGCAATATTTTGAAGCACATATAGTGATTACTGTTAACCCAATCTTTGAACAAAGATTATTAGAAATATTCGGCCCCTTTGATATCATTAAGATTGGTGATGTCAACGATTCTGGTATTATTAATGGCATTAAAGGTGAGCAACATCTGGTATCCAATCTTATTGCAGAGTATAAAAATAATCCCAATATTCGGTAAAAATTTATCTTTTGTCTTATCCAAGATTATTTGAACAAGGTCAAACTACTTTTTGATGTGTATCAACTATTTTTAGCTGACCATTTGGTAGCTTTTGGATTACACTCATCGTTTCAGATTCTATATTAACAAATATGTAATATGACGAATTTTCCATCTCCATATACATTAACGCATCTTTTGTAGAGCAAAATTTTATTGGTAAATCAGATTCATCATCAAGATCATATTCAAAATTTTCATCATCTATATTTTCAATTTCAAATACCTTGTTGATGGTATATTCTTTAATTTTAAAAATTTTTTTATGATGATTGGCATGCAATTTATTATGTACTTTTTCATGTCTACGTTTTAATTGCTTTCTCATTGAAGATAAAGCCTGCTTTATTACCATCATCGGAATGGTGCCTTTTTTTACTGATTTAATAGTTGTATCGTGTTTGGAATAACTCTCATGTAATATTATTTCACATGTGAAATGTATATGCTCTTTGTTTACATTTATCCTTATCGCAGAAGGGTTATCCATGAATTTTTGCATTTCTAAAACTTGACTGTTGATATATTCTTTTATTTTAGAATTTAAACGAAGTGAGCTGTCATTTATGTATATTTGCATTTCATTCTACCTATAAACAATACAATTTCACTATTATCCTGCTATATGCTACAATTGAACGAGATAGTTGTAAACCTTTCCTGATTTATAGCTGTAATACAGTGAATTTTTACTGTATTACAGTAAGGTTTAGTGTTTATTAATTTTGACTTTTTATATTAAAATAAGAAAGATTTTTTTGGTGATTGATTTTTATACTGCAATTGACAATGGCTAGTTTAATTAGTTTGGATTGTAATTTTCTGGATTATGTCTCGAAAGTAGAAAAATTTCCTCTTTTGACTTTAGAAGAGGAAAAAGCTTTGGTGCACAAATTATGTTTTGAGAAAGATATCTCTGCCGCACATCAATTGGTATGTTCTCACCTAAGGCTGGTTGTTAAAATTGCCAGAGGTTTTGTAAATTATGGTACCCCTATCATGGATTTGATAGCAGAAGGGAATATAGGGCTTATGAAAGCTGTGCGTAATTTTGATCCAAAATTTGGGAATCGACTTTCTACTTACGCAATGTGGTGGATAAAATCTTCAATACAAGAATATATATTACGTAACTGGTCTATTGTAAGAAGAGGAACGGTTAAGGCTCATCGTAAATTGTTTTTTAATTTTCGTAAACTTTATAATAAAATAACACTTCTGAGCTCTGGCAAAAAAAGTGGTGATGAAATAAATCAAGAAATAGCTCAATCTTTAAGTGTTAAAGATTTGGATGTTAATGAGATGTCTTTAGTTTTGAATAAGGGAGATATGTCTCTTAATTATACTGGAGGAGATGGAGATTATGAATTACAGGATAGAATTCCTGGTGATGCGGGGCATGATTTATCAGTGATGCATTCACAAGATAATATGTTGCGTAAAAGAAAATTAGAAGAAGCTATTGCTATTTTAGACGAGCGTCATCGATATGTATTAATGAATCGCAGATTATTAAGTAAACCTGTAACTTTGGAAGAACTTAGTAAAAAATTGTCTGTTTCTAGAGAGAGAGTGCGTCAAATAGAACAGCAGGCTATGAAAAAAGTTATAAATTATTGTCAAAAAGATATTTTGGTGTAAAAATTTTATTTAAATAGATATAAGAGGTTCTGTTTTGTCTTCGTTTGAACTGTATAGGAGTAAATCAGTAGTTGAAGATGATATGCGAACTAATGTTTTGTTACCACGTATAGTTGTTTTCGGAGTAGGGGGCGCTGGCGGAAATGCTTTAAATAATATGATCAATTCTGGTCTTACTGGAGTTGAGTTTATTAGTGCAAACACAGATGCTCAGGCTCTTGCATTTTCTAAGACAAAGAATCGTATTCAGCTTGGTGCAAAATTAACAAAAGGCTTGGGAGCTGGTTCAGTTCCAGAGATAGGAAGAGAATCTGCAGAAGAATCATTAACAGAGATAGCAGAATTTATAGATGGTAGTGATATGATATTTATCACTGCAGGGATGGGAGGTGGCACAGGAACAGGTGCGGCTCCTGTTATTGCTAGATTAGCAAAAGAACATAAAATTCTTACCGTTTCTGTAGTTACCAAACCTTTTAACTTTGAAGGTATACATAGAATGCGTGTTGCTGAAGAAGGTTTAAGAGAATTGCAGAAAAATGTTGATACTTTTATTGTTATTCCCAACCAAAATTTATTTAGAATAGCTGATGATAAAACAACTTTTACACAAGCTTTTCAAATGGCAGATGATATATTACATTGTGGTGTTAGAGGAATTACAGATCTAATTACAAAACCTGGATTGATTAATCTTGATTTTGCTGATATCAGGTCTGTTGTGAATTGCATGGGTAGATCTATGATGGGAACAGGACAAGCTTCAGGAGAAAATAGAGCAATAAAAGCTGCTGAGCAGGCTATATCCAATCCGTTATTGGATAATGTCCCTATACACGAAGCTAGGGGTATTTTAATAAATATTACTGGTGGATCAGATTTAACACTATTTGAGTTAGATATTGCTGCTAACTGTATACGTGAAAAAACTGATGATAAAGTTAACATAATTTTTGGATCAACTTTCCAAGAAGAGTTGAACGGTAGCATTAGAGTTTCTGTTTTTGCTACTGGTATTGGTAGTGGCGATAGTAAAAGACTTTCTGATATCACAGCTTATAATGTTCGTGATAATAATGCAGAAGACAGAGAACATTATGAGGGAGATGCTGTGACAACATATCCTGGTTTTGATGAAAATTTGAATGTTCCTACTTATCTAAGGCGTAATAAGGGTTTTGATTGATGTCTAAATGGCTGATCAAAGCTGATCCAAAAGATTATTCTTGGAGTGACTTTGTAAAAGATAAATATACTCTTTGGGATGGCGTGAAGAATAATCAAGCTATTAAAAATATGAAGAGAATGCAGTTGGGAGAAGTTGCCTTTTTTTATCATTCTCATGAAAAATATATAATGGGTATTGCAAAAGTCTCCAAAACACACTTTATCGATAATGATGAAACTGTCGTGGAATTTAAATGCATCAACTCTTTAAACAAACCTGTATCTCTTGCTCTGATTAAAGCTACAGATGTTTTATCTGATATGCAGATTTTAAGACAAAGCAGATTATCTGTATCTGAAGTTACCAAAGGACAGTGGGATAAAATAATATCACTATCCGAATAATAACAGAGTTTCACTTCTTCGACTTTTTGTATCTTTCAGTGATATTGATAAAATATGGCACGATGAATATCGAAGAATAAGTACCGATAGTTACACCAAAAAATATTACTGTACTGAAATTTCTTAGCTCTCCTCGAGATAATAAGATCATTGCAGCTGCAGCAATCAAGGTTGTAACAGATGTTATAATTGTTCTACTCAATGTCATACTGATGCTGTTATTTAATAATTCAGCTGATATAACAGTATTATTCCCCTTATTTATACGCAATTGTCTTCTTATTCTATCGAATATTACTACTGTATCGTTAATTGAATACCCTATAATAGTTAATATTGCCGCTATTGATGATATGGTAAATTCTATCTGAGATATTAGAAAAAAACACAGCAAGACAACTATATCGTGAATTATTCCTATCACTGCGCTGAAAGCAAATATCGGATTAAATCTAAGATAGATATATATCGCAACACCCATAAAGGAACATATTATTGCTAATATTCCGCTTCTTATCATTTCATGACTAACGTTTGCACCTATAAAATCAACTCTTTGATACGTTAGGTCATATTTTTGAGTTAATTCTTCTTGTAATTTTGATGCAGCACCTTTGCCCTCTGATGTAGCTTTGATTTTTATGACAACCGTATTTTTTGAAGATGAATAAACAACTGCTCCCTCATAATTCATATCCGATATCAAATTTCTAATTGTCTCTACATCATATTTTTCATTATCATAAGTAGCTTCTATCATGAAGCCGCCGGCAAAATCTATTCCTATATTTGGCCCTTTCCAGAAGAAAATCGCAGCAGATATTATGATGACGAGAATGCTGGCCAATGTACAATACTTAGAGTAATGTATAAAATTTATTTTTCTGTTCCAATACATTTTTAATATATACTATAATACGCATAAAAATAACGGCGTTCTGTTATTTATTATATACTTTTTATGTTTTACTATAACAACACTGTAGTAAGCATATTTTACATTTTCAACACCAAGCTCATGGATTATAAGGTTAATATCTTTAAAGATAAAGGTTTTCAATCCTTTACAGGCGAGTTATTTGTGCACAACATTTTATATCCCTTGAATACATCTAGCATTTTTGATGATTCTATGATTAAAAATGTTTTATCAAAATTTTTTGATTCCAAGTTATATTGTTTTGTTAAACAAGAGCATAAAAATAGAGTCTTCACTGTTAATAAGACTTCTTTCTCATCTGATTATAAAAAAAATTCTATTGTTGCTGATGCAATAGTTACAAATGTAGAAGATCTTGTGATCGGTGTTAATACAGCAGATTGTATTGCAGTCTTTTTAGCTGATAAAGAGAATAATGTTATTGGCTTGGCACATGCCGGATGTAAAGGGGCTGCGTTAGATGTCGTTAAAAACACCGTTGATTCTATGGTGAAAATAGGAGCTAATACTAGAAATATATGTGCAATGTTATCACCTTCTATTAGATGTTTTTCTTATGAAGTGCATTCAGATTTTTACAATCACATGTTATCTGTTGATTCAAATACTCAAATTTACTTTAAATACAGAGATAATAATATGTATTTTGATTTGACAGGATATGTCAGAAAAAAATTAGAGATGATTGGTATAAAAAGTATCTTTGATAATAATATTGATACCTATGATGATAATTTATTTGCTAGTTATAGGAGATTTACTGCAAAATTAGATAAAGTGAGAATGTCTAACCTTAATCTCTTTATGTTAAAAAAAAAACTCTAAATTGGGCTGATTCTCTAGGATATTTGGGCATAAGAAAAATTCAAAATAATCGATTTTTTCACATGGAAAATTCATCTAAAATAGAGGTGAAAAATTTACATAGAAATGATTTATTCGATAATAATAAGAAAATGTATGCTGATGCATTGAAGGATATTGAAATCAGTAGCACTAATATTTCTAATAGTATGCCGCAAGATATTATGAAAAAAATAAAAAAGAGAGCTATTTGTATAGATGATGTGTTAGATTTGCATGGATATACGTTAGAAAATGCACAAAAGACATTTATTTTCTTTATTAGAAAGAATTTTTCTGCACAGAAGAGATTATTGATTATAATAACTGGTAAAGGTGGTGTTATTAGATCAGAAATCAAAAGCTGGATAAATAGTTCTACTGTTTGTAATTGTATCTTGTATTGGAATGTTGCTTGTCCAAGAGATGGCGGAGATGGTGCATTATACATATATTTGAGAAAGAACTCATGATTGAAAGATATATAGAAGTTATTATTCATTTGGAATATGTATTAATGACTATATGCTTTCTGATATGTTTTTGTTGTGATACTATATCTGCAAATCGTTAAGCATGATATTTTGTTCGTTATATTTGGAGGTAATGAAATATGCTTAAGCCCAATCTACTTGTGATCTCTGGTGTTGGTCTTAATTGTGAAGATGAAACAGCTTTTGCATTTGCAGAAGTTGGTTTTCTTGTTGATAAGATACATATCGCTTCTTTAATTGCTAAACCTGACGTTATTGATAAATATCAAATGCTAATTTTTCCAGGGGGGTTTTCGTATGGTGATCAATTAGGTTCTGGGACAGTTTTTAGTATGGATATAAGATATAATCTTTTAGATAAGATAAAGACTTTTCTCAATGAGAAGAAATTAGTGTTAGGTATTTGTAATGGCTGTCAGATTATGACAAAGCTATTTTTTAATGATGTTGTTTCTATTGCTCAAAATAAACATGAAACATATGTTTGTGCTTGGCAATCTGTAGATGTTGTAGCAAATAGTAAAGCATCTAATATATGGTATAAGGATATTGATAAAGGAGAATTACCGGTAGCTCATGGAGAGGGTAGGTTTCTCTTTGATGATAAATCATTCAAAGATATGGCTGATCAAGGAATGATTGCAATGAAATATAGAAATAACTTTAATGGATCGCAAGATAGAGTTGCTGCTATCACGGATGTCAGTGGTTGCATGCTATTAACCATGCCTCATCCTGAAAGAGGATATAGTGATTTCTCTAACAAGAATTTTTTTATTGATAAATATTTTTCTTCTTGCAATCAATCTGTATCACCTAATCTGAACATGGGTGAGAATCTTATAAAAAATGCTTTCAACTATTTTTTGTAATTGTGTTTTTTTTTGTAATTTATTTTTATAAAAAATTAATTTTTTATAATTTATAATTTTAATTGTACTTTCTTAAGCGCTTTTTGGTCTTTTTTAAAGATAATTGCTGTTTTTATAATAAGAGTATTGGCTTTTACTTGCCAGAGTTGGTATAATGATCTGGTGCTATTTTAGCATTTACTTTGAAAGATTAGTGGAGTAACAGGGACACAATGCCTTCCATATCCTTTCCTCCCTATATTATCATCTTTGGGTTTTCTGTTACTCCACTAATCTTTCAATAAGAACTTCGCGAAGAGGTTCTATTTTTTGAGATTGGATCTTTTTTTAGCGACTACTTTCAATGGAGTCGCAATTATCGTAACTATTTTCTTTAGAAAGTTTTTTACTCTTTGAATTCAAAAAATAAACAGCACCAAATAACAACGAATAAGCAAAAGGGGATGTGATAATTAATCATAAAAATTATAACGATGGAGGGAGTCGAACCCCCGACACATGGATTATGATCCCATTGCTCTAACCAACTGAGCTACATCGCTTCAAAGAAAATTTGATAGCAGATATCAAATCTACTCAGATTTTAGCATTTTCTACATTTTAAGTAAATAATTTCAAGGATATTTGGTATTTTATGGCACATTAAACTCTGTATTTGTCATTTATTATAAATTTTAATAGTTTATTAATAATATATATTTCTTTTTGATTAAATTTTCAACTATTAATTGTTTAATTATTTTTTTGATTTAATGTTTTCTCAGACTGTTCCTAGCTTTTTCAGTTATTTGTTTTTTATGCTATTTTTAGCATAAAGCACCATTCATATTATAAAAAACTTTCTTATTGAAAATACAGTCTCTACGATTTATACCGATATTTATAAATAATAATACGATGATTTAACAATAATTTTCTGTATGACTACATATTTGCTGCTATAAAAAACAAATTTATGACTTTTCCACAGGACGCAAGGATATTTTTTAATTCTATTTTTACCTTTTAAATTAATTTTCGTAAAAAATCACTAAATGTCTTGATGCTGTGATTTGTTGATATATATAAAATTAATAACTTATACTAAAATTTTATTAACGAATTTTTTCATCACCAATAACAGTAAATAATAATATGTATGCATTGATAACTGGAGGAACAAGTAATTTAGGGCAATCTATTGCAATTAGCTTGGCAAAAAAAGGATATAATATAATACTGCATTATTATCGCTCAGGCGATAAAGCAAGCGCTTTGAAGACATTTATTACTCAAAAATATAATGTGCAATGCTATGTGATTTGTCGAGATTTATTGGATGATCAATGTGATATTATTGATAATCTATCTGCATTTGCAAATGATGGAATTATTCCTAGTGTGCTGATTAACAATGCTTCAATTTTTTATCCCCAATCATTTGAAGATATCAAAATGAAAGATTTTGATGCTTTCTTCATGATTCATGTAAAGATACCAATTCTACTTTCTAAATTCTTATTAAAAAAGAACACTAAATATAAGGTAAAAATAATTAATATGTGCGACAGAATGGTTTTGCGTAAAGATATCAAAAAGTATTTTACTTATACTTTGAGCAAAAAAACTCTCTTCAATTTTGGAGAGATGATAGAAAGCCTTTCAGATAGAATAACAATCAGTGCTATTTTACCTAATAAAGTAAAGTTGGATGAAGATAGATTTGAAGAATATCTACCTTTAGCAAACATAATAGATACTATTCTAAATAGAAATTGTGCTCAAAGAATCTTTCACTTAGATTGAAATTTATTTAATGGATATTTTCTTGTAATGATTATCATTTTACAAATTTTGTTTGTATATTTTACGCCTTTGTTGTTGTTACTGTTTCTTGTAACACGTTTCACTGAGTGTAGTTAGCTATTTCTTTTTTAGGTTAGTTGACTATTTATTATGAAGTGATAATCTTAGTCTAGAATTTTTTATCTATGTTTTAGTGATGATTGCGTCTTATGATATAATGCGTCACGATTATGATGTCGTTGTTGTTGGTGCTGGTGGTGCTGGGTTAAGAGCATCTCTTGGGATGGTTGAGCGTAATATGAAAACAGCTTGCATATCCAAAGTTTTTCCTACAAGAAGTCATACGGTGGCAGCTCAAGGTGGGATAAGTGCTGCATTGGGAAATATGGATGAAGATGACTGGCGCTGGCATATGTATGATACAGTTAAGGGTTCTGATTGGTTAGGTGATCAGGATGCCATAGAATATATGTGTAAAATGGCACCTCAATCCATATTAGAGTTAGAGCACTATGGTGTTCCATTTTCTCGTACATCAGAAGGAAAGATATATCAAAGAGCTTTTGGTGGAATGACTACTAAATTCGGAGAAGGAAAACAAGCTCAGAGAACTTGTGCCGCAGCAGATAAAACGGGTCACGCTATATTGCATACGTTATACCAACAGTGTGTGAAACTTGGAACAGAATTCTATGTTGAATATTTTGTCCTTGATCTCATAATTGAAGATTCAAAATGCAAAGGTGTTATTGCGTGGTGTCTACAAGATGGGAGTTTGCACATTTTTAATGCCAAGATAGTTGTTCTGGCAACAGGTGGTTATGGTAAGGCATATTTTTCTGCTACTAGTGCACATACTTGCACAGGTGATGGTGGAGGTATGGTGTTGCGTAAAGGCATTCCATTGCAAGATGCAGAATTTGTACAATTTCATCCAACGGGGATATATGGTAGCGGATGTTTAATTACAGAAGGTGCAAGGGGTGAAGGAGGATTTTTGCTTAATGCAAAAGGTGAACGTTTTATGGAACGTTATGCTCCTCATGCAAAAGATCTTGCATCTAGAGATGTTGTTAGCCGTTCTATTGCTACTGAAATTAAAGAAGGACGCGGCGTAGGCGAGAAAAAAGATCACGTATATTTGCAACTATCTCATATACCAAAAGATATATTACACTCACGTTTACCTGGAATAACTGAAACAGCTAAAATTTTTGCTGGAGTTGATGTTACCAAAGAACCAATCCCTGTTATACCAACTGTGCATTATAACATGGGTGGCATCCCAACTGATATGCATGGACAAGTTCTTAATTTTTCTAATTCAAAAAAGAAGGGAGCTGATAAGCTCTGTGATGAATTTGCCGTTGAAGGTTTGATGGCTATTGGAGAAGCTGCATGTATCTCTGTGCATGGCGCAAATAGGCTAGGATCTAACTCATTATTAGATTTAATAGTCTTTGGTCGTGCTGCTGCAATAAAAGCTTCTGAGATTGTGAATAATATTGATCAACCCGTTATTTCTCAAAGTGAGATAGATGAAGTTATTTCTTATTTTGATGAACTAAGATTTAGAAGGTCTGGAGGAATTTTTGCTCCTAGAGTCAGAAAAGATATGCAATCTGTAATGCAAGAATGTACCGCTGTATTCAGAGATGATGCAAGTATGGCAAAAGCTAAAAATGTCATGTTTGATTTGTTGAAGAATTTTGATTCCGGAGTTTCAATCAAAGATAAGGAATTGATTTGGAATACCGATTTAATGGAGACACTAGAGTTAAGAAATTTGCTAATTCAAGCTTTTGCTACAGTTAATTCTGCTCATAATAGAACTGAAAGTCGAGGCGCTCATTCTAGAGAAGATTATAAAGAAAGAGATGATAAAAACTGGATGAAGCATACTCTATGTTGGATTGACCCTAAAGATTATTCAGTAAAAATTGATTACAGACGCGTTCATACAGAGACTTTGACAGATGAAGTTGAATATATAAAGCCTAAAAAGAGAGTATATTAATACTATTTTTTAAAACTTATTTCAGGACCTTGTCGTTCAGATAAAGCCTGTATGTTGTTTGGATTTATATCTTGTATATTGCTACTTGGGAGGTCTTGAGATAAACCAGATATCTTAAGTATATTGTTTATTACAAAATTCTTTTCTGATATCTTATGAGATTTATCAAGTTCTTTTGAGCTGTTTATCAATCGCATAATGTAGATTAATCGTCTTCTTTCGGTGCTAATCAAGTGGCGAAAAATCTTTACAACTTCAGAGTTTTGTGTTTGATGCAGAATTTTCTCTGTTTCTTTTATTCTATTTATTAATTGCAGCATTGTTATTATAGCTGCTACTTTTTTGTATATATTAAATCTTAATTCCGTGATTCTTTTGGAGATATCAATATATTCTTCAATATCAATATGCTTTACTTTCATATTTTCTTCATTATCGGATACTTGTTCGCTTTTGGAATCTTCTATCATTGTAGATACTGGCATAATGTTCTTTTATCAATTGTATTGAAAATGTGTTAGATTAAGATTAATGGAATATGTGAGACAATATTATTAATATATATATCAAATATTATAATATTAGTATATATAAAAAAATCAAATAATGCTACTTTAATAATAAAAGTGCTGAATTTTTTTGTTTTACAATTAAGTTCAGAAAAATTTTATGTGATATAATTCCTTTTTATGTGATTGTTATTTAGTATGATAGGAGTGGATATAGTTTCAACTTTACGAATACGAAGAATGATAGAGATCTATGGAGATAAATTTTTAAAAAAAGTTTTTTCTCAATATGAAATAGAACAATCTAAAGTTTTTTGTCATCTAGATTCTCTGGCTGCTTTTTTTGCTAAAAGATTCGCGGCAAAAGAAGCTTATATAAAAGCTGTTGGTGCACGCAAAGGTATGGCTTTATCTAGTATTGAAGTGAGAAATAATTCATTTGGAAAGCCCAAACTTTATATTACTGGATTGCAAGATGATACTGCAGAGGTATCAATGAGTGATGAGATAGAATATGCTATTGCTTTTGTTATAATAAAATAATGGATTATGTCTCTTTAATCAAAGCTCGATTGAGCATCTCAGAGGTAATTTCTACACGCATTAGATTGAATAATACAGCTAATGTAATGTGGGCTTTATGTCCTTTTCATAATGAAAAAACCCCTTCTTTTAAAGTTGATGATAAACAAGAATCATATTATTGCTTTGGTTGTGGAAAACATGGTGATATGTTTTCTTTTATACAGGAATTTGATAACTGCAGTTTTATTGTAGCACTTGAATTTTTAGCTAATATGGCAAATGTAGATATAAACTATGATAAAAATTCCAATAAGAATAAATATTCTGAATTAAATATTATTTCAGCAATTTTAAAAGAAACTAATAAGTTCTTTACTGATGAATTATTTCGATCAAATAAGGCTTTAAGTTATATTAGACAACGCATAGAAAATCTAGGCTTTGATTTTAAAATGGTATGCAAATTGTATGAGATAGGATTTGCTCCAGATAACAATGTTATTCTCAACAAATTGAAAGAAACGCATGCGATTGGCATGATAAAGAAAGCAGGCTTATTAAGTCGTAATGGATTTGCTCTTTTTAAAAATAGAATAATTTTTCCAATTAAAGATAATAAAGCTAACATTGTGGCATTTGGCGGAAGATTATTGCCATCAGGTAGTAATAACTCCACATCAAGAGATTCAAAATATTTAAATTCTCCAGAAACGGAAATTTTTCATAAGAGTAAGGTGTTTTATGGATTTGATCAGTTGCTGAATATGCATAAGACATTTACATATATTACCGAAAAAAATCTTTATAATTTTGTGGTTATTGTTGAAGGATATATAGATACTATAACTTTGCAAATGGCAGGTGTTAAAGCACTTGGTATTCTGGGAACTTCGTTTACACCTTCTCATATAAATATTCTCAAGAGATTTAAAAAAATTATATTATGTTTCGATGGAGATAATGCGGGATTAAATGCCTTTAAACGTTCTATTCAGACTATATATAATAATGATGTAGATTTTACATCTCGTGTGCGAATAATATTTCTTCCAGATGGAAAAGATCCATATGATATGTATATAGAGAATAAAAATCTGTTTTCTAAATTATTGAAAAATCCTCTTGATATAAGTGATGCAATATGGGAATTTTATGTTAAACAACGAGATATAAAAGCAAGAACCTCCCCCTTTTCTCCTGAAGAACAGATTGAATTTTTATCGCTTATAGAAAAGGAATTTCTTTCTTTCATAAACAAGAAAGATAATGCCAACGCCTATTTTGCATTGAAAAGTTTTTTTGGGCGTAGAATATTTGCCGCAGTTAAAATGCTTGGAAAATCGAAGAATAAACAGATTGATCTTAATGACTATAATTTTGACTCTTCAAAGAATAAAGAGAAAGATAATCTTTATAAAAACATGCTCTTGCAATTATCTGTTATGTATCCAGAAATTCTCCTTGAATCTAATAGGGATGAAAAAATCTCTGAAATTCAATTTCATGATAAAAGAAATATTATTATGCTTGAATTTTTAATTAGCTTCATCAATGATGTGCAATCTCAAAATGATTGTCAGAATTTCATTCTTTATATCAGACAGAACATACAAAACACTCAGATTAGCTCAACTAACACTGAAACAATAAAGAAATTTTTTGCTCCTCTAATAAAAGAAAATTGTACCGAAGATACAATTATTGAGATTATAAGCGACACCACTACAGAATCTTTTTTAAGATATAATAACCTTACTAAAGAGAAAGCAGCAAAAGACTTTGATAAGCATTATAAATCAGAGATGCTACATAAAAAACACGAAGATCTTAAGCAAGGCAATCCCGATGCTGAAAAAATTTCAGAATTCTTCGATCAAATCAAAAATCATCCATAATTTTTGCAATAAGCATCACACTTATTTTGCTTCTGAATCCAAACCAGAGATAAAATTTCTATCTACTATAATCTCAATATTTTTATCTTCTGAGATGCTTAGATAAACTCTTTTATCTACTATTCTATTGATAGTTCCTATAATTCCACCTGATGTGATAACTTTATCATTTTTCTTTAAATTCTCTAGCATATTATTATGCTTTTTAATTTTTTTAGATTGTGGGCGAATAACCAAAAAATAGAAAACAACAAATATTACAGCCAATGGCAGCATACTCATTAGTGCCGATGGTCCTTCACTTTCTGAGGCAGCTGAGCTTTCTTCAATTAAATCAACATCATCACACATTGAAAAAACCTGTTTATTTAATACAATTCGCTCGGATTATAACATATTGTTAGAATATTTTTTACATTATAAGCGATAAAATAGTTTATTTAATTACATCTGTACTTTTGATTATAATTAATACATAATTACCGGTAGTGTGTATCAATTTATCTTTACTATTTTCTTTTTTAGTGTTGTTGACTATGTCTATTCTTAATGTTTCACAATTTTGGAAAAGAGGTGCTGATTTTCTTGGTGTTGAACATTCTATAATGGCTGGAGCTATGAGTTGGATTTCGGATCATACTTTGGTGAAAGCTATTGCAGATGCAGGAGGTTTTGGAATCTTGGCTTGTAGTTCTATGAGTCCTGATATGTTACATAAGGAAATAATAGTTACTAATGAACTTCTCAACGGGAAGCCTTATGGGGTTAATCTCATAATGGTGCATCCTCAGTTAGATGAATTAATCGATGTATGTATATCTAATGGTGTTAAATATATAATATTCGCCGGAGGAATGCCTTCTGCTAAACATATAGAGAAAGCAAAAAAATCTGAAGTAAAAACAATGGCTTTTGCTCCAACATTGAGCTTGTCAAAGCGTCTGATTAGAATTGGTATTGATGCATTAGTTATAGAAGGCAGTGAAGCTGGTGGCCATATTGGCCCTGTTAGCACATTGGTATTAGCTCAAGAAATATTACCTTATGTAAAAGAAGTGCCAGTTTTTGTTGCTGGCGGCATAGGTTCTGGAAGTAGTATTGTTAATTTCTTACGTATGGGTGCAAGTGGATGTCAAATTGGAACATTATTTGCCTGTGCAAAGGAATCTATTGCTCATGAGAATTTTAAGAAAGTTATGTTGAAAGCTAATGCACGTGATGCACAAGTTTCGGTGCAATTTAGTCCTGAAATACCGGTAATACCAGTGCGTTCTATTAATAATCTTGCAACAAGGGAGTTTATTGAAGTTCAGAAAGAGAGCCTAAAATTGATGAAAGAAGGCAAGCTATCTAAGCAGGAAGCTATTCTGCGAGTTGAAAAATTCTGGGCTGGTGCTTTAAGAAGAGCAGTAATAGAAGGTGATATAGAAAGGGGTTCATTGATGTCTGGGCAAAGTGTTGGCCTTATTAAAGAAGAACTACCTGTTAAACAGATAATAGATAATTTAATTTCAGAGGCTAATGCTTATATTAATCCTGAAAAGCATGAGTGTGTATAGAATTTAGCATTTGTATATTTTATGTGCATCTAATATCTTCTTAATTTAACACAAAAATAGATCTTTGATATGTACAGTATTGTTAGGTTTGAAAGTGTATGTTACACTGCTTATGACTTGGGTGGTTCAACTGCTTACTTAGTCAGGGCAGAAATGTAGCAGCTAGAGCTTTGTTGAGCCAGGTCAGGTCACTCTTTTTCGTGTGGTTGTTTTTTTTGGATGCCATATGTCTTATGTTGCTCTTTATAATAAATATAGACCTTCTTCCTTAGATCAAATAGTCGGCCAAGATTTTACTATTAAGGTATTGTTGAATTCTATTAAATCTGATAATCTGGCTTCCACTATTATACTTTCGGGTTCTTATGGTGTAGGAAAAACTTCTATAGCACGTATTATTGCTAAATCTATAAATTGTGAGACTGGTGTTACTACAGAGCCTTGTAATCAGTGTCGTTCTTGTGTATCTGTTATATCTGGGGATCTCACAGGAGATATTTTAGAACTTGATGCTGCTAGTAATAACGGAGTGGAAGATATACGAAGTATAGTAGAAAATGCAAGCTATTTACCAATTTATTCAAGATATAAAGTTTATATAATAGATGAAGCACATATGCTTTCTAAAGGAGCATTTAATGCACTATTGAAGATTTTCGAAGAATGTTATGCTCATGTAAAATTCATAATGGCTACAACAGAAATTGAAAAAATTCCATTAACGATTATTTCTCGTGCTCAGAGATTCTTCTTGCAAAGAGTTCCAGAAATTGATCAAATAAAATACATGAAAAAGATTATCGCGGATGAAAATATATCTTTTGATGATGAAGCATTAAAATTCTTAGCGACAATTTCTAAGGGTTCTATGAGGGATGCTATATCTCTTGTTGAACAGTCAAATATATACACAGAAGGGCAGAATAAACTTGATAAAATAAAAGAAATGCTCGGTTACAAAAATAGTACTGTTTATGCTAATTTAGGAGATAAAATTCTTAATGGTGAATATAAATCTGCTGTTGATAATTTTAAAAAGATATATAATTCAGGTGAATCTGTGGTTCGTATCTTTCAAAATATTTTGGATTTTTTGTATTCAAAAATCAGTGATAAACATAACATAGATGATAAAAATAGTACGGATTTTGCAGAAAGAGAAAAATGTATCCGTGTTTGGAATTCCATCTCATCTCATATGAAGGTTATTTCTAGTGCACATAATCATTATCAGGCTGGAGAAATCCTTGTATTGCAGCTTGCTATGATATCTACCTTACCTTCTCCTAGTGAAATAATAGAATATGGATTTGAAACATTGACAGATAAAAATAGTAATATCAGCAGCAATGCGGTTACAGATTATAAAAATAAGATATCTAAAATACTTTCTTCGAGTGATAATACTTTAATTTCGCGAATGCAATGTGTAAACTATAATAATGGAGCATGTGTACTTCGTACAGAATGTGATGCTCAAGAATCAGAGTTATTACCTCTTTTAGAAGATTTATTTGCGGTAAATGATATGCATTTTGATAGAATAGATATTCTAAGAGCATCTGATGAAGATAAAACAGGTGATTGTTATAAAGAATTGATAAAAGAGTATTTTCCAAATACTAATTTTAGAGAAGTGCGTAAATTATAGTTTTTTGAAAGTTATATGAATGATGATTTTAGTAATCTACTAAATAAGATGCTTTCTATGGATGGCATGAAAGATCTTATGAAACAGTATGAAAATAAAGAAGTAACAGGAGAGGCTGGTGCTGGTGCCGTGAAGATCTCTATAGATTTTGCTGGTAATTTGAAAAACGTCTATATTAGCGAAGAATACGTTGCAGATAATAAGACTAGAGAATTATTGTGTCAAATGATAATGATTGCTTTTAATAATGCTAGAGCAAAATTAATGTCTAGTTTTGGAAGTGATAACATAGGAGCTTAGTTGTAAGGTTTTGGTATGTTTGGGAGCTTCTTAAATAAGAAAAAAGGTATTATCATGGGCATTGCCAATAATTGGTCTATTGCCTATGGAGTTGCAAAATTTTTTCGTGATTGTGGTGTTCATGATGTTATATTGACTTATCCCAATAATGATGGTCTGGAGCGCCGTGTACGGGCAATTGCAGAAGAGTTTGGTTTTAAGCACGTAGTTTGCTGTGATGTTGCAAGTGATGAGAGTATAAAACAGCTTTTTGATTATGCAGATAAAGAATTCGGTAGCCTTGACTTTATCGTTCATTCAGTTGCTTTTGCCAATAAGAATAGTTTGAGTGGAGATTATTATGATACATCTCGTACGGATTTCTTAGAAGCGATGAATATATCATGCTTTTCTTTAACTTCATTGGTGAAGCATGCTATTCATTTAATGAAAGATCGTAATGCGAGCATATTAACAATGTCGTATTATGGCGCCAATAAGGTTATTCCATTTTATAATGTAATGGGAGTATGCAAAGCTGCCTTGGAATCTAGTGTTAGATATCTAGCTAATGATGTTGGTAAGCATAATATAAGAGTTAATGCTATATCTGCTGGGCCAATAAAAACTTTAGCTGCTAACGGAATCAATGAATTCAGAAACATATTTCAGTGGTGTTCTACTAATGCACCTTTACGAAGAGCTACCACACTGGATGATATAGCAAGAACAGCAGCGTACTTAATCAGTGAACTTGCCTCAGGTGTGACCGGAGAAGTGCTATTTGTTGATTCTGGTTATAATACAATAGGTATGCAAAACAGTACTGTTAAGCAAGATTGAAAAATCTAGATAGCGTGTGTGTGTTTTGGCATACAAAATATATTTGATTTTGTCTTTTTATGATATACGATCTTGTGTATTGTTTTATATTTTATGTTTTTTGAGATAAATGTTGAGAGAATAGTTAAATTCTGCTCCGTATATTATGCATAAATTCAGTAAATAGAAGAATATCATAGTCGTTATTATTCCTGCTATTCCGCCGTATATTGCACTAAATTGTGCTGAATAGGTTATATATAATTTTAATCCTTTTGTACATATTGTCCATAATATTAACACTAACAGAGAACCAGGTATGTGATAAGACCATGTTTGTTTGTCGTTTGGAATGAAGTAATAGATAGCATTGATTGTTAAAAACAATAAAGTTATAAGCACTGGAATATGGACGTTTTTTGCTAAAAATGTATAGAATACTGAATCAATATCATGATTTTTAGTAAGTTCTTTTATCCAAGGAAAGATGTTTATTGCGACTAGTAAGCATGAAATGATAATAACTAAGGCTATAAATTGTCCTACAGATAATATTCTTCGCATTATATAATGTGGAATATTTTTTACCCTATAAGCTCGATTCAATATTAATCTTAAGCCTTCAATAGCTGATGAAGATGTCCATAGAGAACTTATAATTATCAAACTAATTATCTTGTTATTATCTTTAACATGTGCTGCTTCCTCCAAAAATGGCCTAATATCAGATAGTAAATTTTCTAATACATTATCATATATGTAATCTGTATATTGTGATAATTCGATTGTTTCGTTTAATATTGTAGCAAATTTACTGATCCCAATAGTTAATATTATGATGAAAGGGGATAATGTTATTATCGTTAAAAATGACAAATATCCTGCAAATTCTAAACCATCATGATCAATGAGGGAAATAACTGATTGCTGTAAAGTTCTTTGTATACCAACTTTTTTCATTCCAAAATAATAATATATTTTATAATAAAATCAACGTTGTGATGGCTAAAAGTATGAAGAATGATAATATATCTGTCACTGAGCTAACAAATATTGATGAAGATAGTGCAGGATCTAATCCAATTCTATTTAAGATTATTGGAACTGCAGAACCCATGAAAGTTGCAATAGTGACTACCAAAGTCATTGATGTACAAAAGGATAACATAACACCTATGTCCTGAAATCTAAACATGACTATTATCCCTGATGCTATTGCTATAATTGATCCGTTTATCAATCCTGTTATGATTTCTTTTATTACGAGTCTTTTTGAATTTAAATGCGAAATAGTACCGTTGATTACCGCTCTTAAAGCTATTGTGGATGCCTGTATGCCTGCGTTTCCAGCCATTGCTGCTATTATAGGCATTAGAATTACTATCTCAACGGATTTTTGTAACGTTTCGTTAAATAAACCTACTATAAAAGATGCAACATTTATTGTACAAAAGGTTATAAAAAGCCATGGAATGCGCCTAGAGAAAGTTTCCCATAAATTTGCGTCCAAATCACTTTCTGATACTTTACCTAATAATAACAAGTCTTCTTCAGCTTCTTCAACGATAACAGATATGATCTCATCATAGTGAATTATTCCAATCATTTTGCCAACACTGTTTACTACAGGTGCTGATATTAGAGAGTATTTTCTAAATATTGTGGCTACATCTTCTTGATTTAGACCATAATCAATGGTGTGAAAATTTGTATCCATCAGATTTTCTATGATTTCTTTTTCATTTGCACATAACAATTTGCTTATGCTTAACCTTCCGATAGGAACGGACTTATTTGATAACACAAAAATATCATAGTGTTCTCGTGCATTGATATTTAAGGTTTCTTTTATCATCTTAATAGTTTGTGATACCGTTTGTTCTTTTTTTGCTATTAAGAAATCTTTGTTAATTAATCTTCCCGCACTTTCCTCTGGATAAGATAAAATCTCTTGTAAAGCTTTTGCCTTTTCGCTATCTAAGAATAATATTATTTCTTCTTGTAACGTATAATCAAAATCAGAGATAATATCTCGTATTTCATCTGGATCTAATGGATTTATTATTTTAGCAAAAGACTGTGTAGTATCAAATGATTCAAAAATGTCATTTTTTATGTCTTCTGGTAATGTTACTATAATTGCAACATGCTTGTATAGATTGTGTAAAAAGAAACGCTTTCTTTCTTCAAAAGAGGCAGTAATGATAAAATCAACTAATTGTACTTCATCAATACTATTATCCGCTATGAAATTTTCCAGATCTACATATTTTTCTGCGTCCAGATAAGAAGATATTTTTTTCTTGTAATCTACATCTATGAAAGTCATTGAAACACCTAGAAAATATCAAAGAACGAAATTCTTACTTTAAGTTAAACAGATAAATTTTTTGAAAACGGTTAGAAATGAAAAAAAACACAGGAAGCTACTTCCACTAACCAAGAAGATTATCTCATATAACTGTTATATGTTCAATATTTAGCTTCATAAGAGTTTTTATGCTACTAAATATTCATTTTAATTAATTCATTCCAAGCATTGACAGTAACGTCTCTCAGTGTGAGTAATAATTTCAGCTCTGCTTCTGCTTTACTAATTGTAGTTACAACATCGTATAGAGCTGCTTTATCAGTGATTGCTTCTTTAGTTTTAGTTTCCGATGTTTTCAGTACATTTTTGAATGCGCCAGTTACATTACTTATTGCGCCAACATTCGATTTATTATTAGTGATTAAATCATGATTAATGAATTTTATTTTCTGAATCGGTTTTATATTATTTGTTCCATTGAGATTATTTATATTGATTTTCATGACAATTATTTATCCAATACCTGTAGTGTTTTATTCAGCATATTCAGTGTTTGGCTTAATATAGACATGTTTAAATCATATGCTATCCTTGTTTCCAAAGAATCTGCGTTTTCTACTATACTACTGACGTTTGCATAGGCAACATATCCGTTAATTGCTGCCGGATGATTTGGTTCGTATTTTATTGTGAAATTTGATCTATCCTTGGCTGTTCTTGTTTTTATTATTAAAGCATCTTTTTTTCGATCATATTTAGGTTCAAAAAATATCAATTTTCTTCTATAAGGATCTGCATCAGGAGTGGTGGCAGTGGAATTAGCATTTGCTATATTCTCACTTATTACTTGTAGCCTTTCGTGCTGTGCTTTTATTCCAGATTCAATAGTACTTATTGTAGATTCAAACTCTTTCATGGTTTTTTACATAGAATATCTAAGAAAATATCTATAATTTTCGTATAACACTAAATCTTTTTAATAAAAAAATACTAAATACGTATTACTAAAAACTTTTATTTCTGATATCCTTATTAAAGAGGTTAACGGATAGTTGCTGTTGATCATTTGGTCAATAGAGGAAAGTCCGAGCTCCAGCGAAGGACAACGGCGGATAACGTCCGCCAAGGGTAACCTTAGGGTAAGGGCCACAGAAAATATACTACCTATTATATTTAGTTATATTAGGCAAAGGTGAAAAGGTGCGGTAAGAGCGCACCGGTTGCTTGGTAACAAGGAGCGCATGGTAACCCCCGTTGGGAGCAAGTTCAAAATACAAGAGTGCTGATTCTTCGCATCTATATTCTTGGGGTGGAACGCATGAGGTGTGTGGTGACATGCATCCCAGATAAATAACTATCGATTACAGAACTCGGCTTATAGTTAACCTCTGTTCTTAGATTTCCACTATTACTATCTTCTCAAAAGAAATAGATTTTTGTATTGCGCATACTACTATTTTGTGTCATATAATTGTGTTATTTTCTTTTGCCGTTTTCTTATGATTAAAAAAGTAGCTGTTATCTTAGCAGGTTGTGGATATCTAGATGGTACAGAAATTACGGAAGCTGTTTTATCGCTAACTTCTTTAGAGATGGATGATATCTCTTATGATATCTTTTCTCCAGATGATACAGAAGATACAATGAATCATACTGATAATTCTGCACAAAACGAGAAGCGTAATATCCTTGTTGAATCTGCTAGAATATCCAGAGGGAAAGTAATGGCAATTTCTGAGCTAAATACAGAAAAATATGAAGCATTATTCATTCCTGGTGGATATGGAATAATGAAACATTTCACTAACTATTTTGATGACCCCAAAGAAATCAAATTTTCCCATGAAATTGATAAGATTTTAAAAAATTTCTACAATGCTAAAAAAGTCATTTGTGCTGTATGTATTTCACCTTTATTGGTTACACTAGCGCTAAAAGAAGTATGTTCAGATAAAATTGAAGTTACTATAGGAGAAGATAACGATAAATTAATTAAAAATGCTGGAGCAATAAATATAAGTTTAAGTTCTGATAAATATCATTATGATTCTAAAAATAGAATATTGTCTAGCCCAGCTTATATGCAATCTGAAAATAGAGCAGAAATATTTGTCGGGATTAGAGGAATGGTAAATAAACTAAGGAGCTTTTATTAACATCGAGATATATTTGCATGACTGAAAAGAAATTATTAAATCTTGGACCACAACACCCAGCAACACATGGAGTATTAAGGTTAGTATTAGAGATAGATGGAGAAGTTGTAAAGCGTGCTGATCCTAATATTGGATTTTTACATCGCGGAACAGAAAAGCTTATTGAATATAAAACTTATACACAAGCACTACCATATTTTGATAGGTTGGATTATGTATCGCCAATGTGCCAAGAGCATGCCTTTGCACTATGTATAGAAGCACTTTTAGGTTGTAAAGTGCCTTTAAGAGGTCAGTATATAAGAGTGCTGTTTGCTGAAATGTCTAGGCTTCTTAATCATATTCTTAATGTTACTACCCACGCGATGGATGTGGGTGCCATGACTCCTTTGTTCTGGCTTTTTGAAGAAAGAGATAAAATGTTGTGCTTTTCGGAAAGAGTTTCAGGCGCTAGATTTCATGCCAATTATTTTCGTCCCGGTGGCGTTGCTGATGATGTCGAGCAGGATTTATTAAGCGATATGTCTGATTTTCTAGAAAAATTACCAGAAAAAATATCAGATATGGAAAATGTCTTTAATGATAACAGGATCTTTAAGCAGCGTATGGTTGATATTGCCCCTATAACAAAAGAAAAAGCACTAGAATATGGATTTACAGGACCTATGATAAGAGCAACTGGTTTGCCATGGGATCTAAGAAAAGCACAACCTTATGATGTATATGATCAAATGGAATTTGATATACCTGTTGGAAGAACTGGTGACTGTTATGATAGATATCTAGTGCGTGTTGCAGAAATGTATGAATCTGTGAAAATAATGAAACAATGTATCGAAAAAATGCCTGGGGGCGATTATATGAATCGTGATTGCAATGTTGCTCCTCCAAAAAGGCATGATATGAAAAATTCTATGGAAGCTATGATTCAACATTTTAAATTCTTCACCGAAGGATATCACGTGCCTAGCGGAGAACTATATAAATGTGTTGAAGCTCCTAAAGGAGAATTTGGTGTATATATTGTATCTGATGGTACTAATAGACCATATAGATGCAAGATTAGAGCGCCTGGTTTTTATCATTTACAAGCATTAGATTATCTTTCAAAAGGGCATGTATTAGCAGATATCCCTGCAATTGTTGGATCTATGGACATAGTTTTTGGGGAAATAGATAGATAATATGTTGTTTGTTACTAAGAATTTAATTATATTATCTCTAATACTTGTGTATATATTCTGGGTTAGTTGATTCTGTTACTTGGAATAATAATATTTTTTGTTCTTTTGCTTTAAGAAAAAGTGTCTGATATAGATTTTCGTGAAAATTGTGGTGTTTTAGGTATCTTGGGGCATAAAAAAGCTGTTTTAAATATTACAGTTGGCTTAGTACATTTACAGCATCGGGGAAGTGATTCTTTTGGGATTGTTTCGTATGATAATGGAGTTAGTTATACAGAATATTATAAGGGTTGTGTTGCAGATTCCATGCACAAAATATCTATATCTGGTGATACAGCCATTGGACATGTAAGATATTCTACTTCAGGTATTGCAAAACAATCAGTTGATCAACCTGTTTGTTGTGATTTAGGCGGTGATATCGGCAAGATTTTTATATCTTACAATGGTAATATGTCTAACTATGATGCATTACGTGAAGATCTTATTGAACAAGGTTGTGATGTTAAAACAGATATGGATAGTGAATTATTTACTCATTTGCTATCAAAAAGTGATAAAGATGATTTGATAGATAAAATACGTGACATGCTGCTGCCAATCGAAGGCGCTTATTCTCTTGTAATTATGACAAGAGATAAAATGATAGCAGTATGCGACCCTCACGGGATACGTCCTCTGGTTATGGGAAAAATAGATGATAGTTATATTTTTTCTTCTGAATCATGCGTATTTTCTGTTCTTAATGCTGATTTTATTAGAGATGTTGATAATGGTGAATTAGTTGTTATTGATAAGAGTGCAAACAATAGTATCAATTCAATGCGTTTGTTTGAAGATATTGAACCAAGTAAAGCAAAGAGAATGTGTTTATTCGAATACGTTTATTTTTCTCGTTTTGATTCTCATATACATAATAACCCTATATATACTGTAAGAAAATCTATCGGGCGTAAAATGGCTGAAATTTTCAAAATTAATGCCGATATCGTTGTACCTGTGCCAGATTCAGGGAATGTTATTGCGTTAGGTTATTCAGAATTTTCTAAAATTCCTTATGAGAATGGCTTAGCAAAGAATAGTTATATGGCTAGAACGTTTATTGCTCCTAACCAATTTGAAAGGGAGAGTCGCGCTAAAATGAAATATTCCCCTAATATCAATGTTTTAAAAAATAAAAATATAATTTTAATCGATGATAGCATAGTACGAGGGACTACACTAAAGCATATATTGCAATTGATCCGTGGTGCTGGAGTGCGCAGTGTACACGTTTGTGTTGCGAGTCCAAAAGTTATACATCCTTGTTTCTATGGGATCAGCATGCCTAGCTATGAAGAATTATTTGCTGTTCATCATACGGTGGAAGAAATGCAGCATATCTTAAATGCAGATAGTATAAATTATCTGGATTTAAAAGATTTAAGAGCAATTATTGATATAACAGCTACCAAAGATGCTAAAGGTGGTTATTGTGATGCTTGTTTTTCTGGCAGATATTTATATTGAATACCTTTTCTATTATTATTTCTAACACTAAACATTATCGTAATAGTTATCGTTACTTGTGTGCAATATCCAAAAAGAGAGAGTAATTCAAGCCTATTGGTACATGTTATTATGAAAATTGACATGGTATAAAAAAGAATGATTAAGTTTTCTATTTTTTGATTTTTTACAGTTACATACAGTGATATCAGTAGAGGCATTATTGTGTTTGAAATAAAGTAACTAGGGTTATCTTTTTGGTATATGTAGCATAGCACTATGACAATTATTTGTAGCGATAAGTAAAATCTAGCCTGCTTGTCAATTTTGATTATTGAGTCTAATAACTTTATTTTAATAATTATTAAAAGTATGAAAAATACAATGGGGAATATAGATAATAATTTTATTTTATCAGCAATATTATTTGCTTTATCAGCATTTATTGAAAAGTGTAAATTGTAGTAAGTTATTGATATTGTTAATGCACAGTAATAGAAGAACATTATTTTTGCTGCAATATGAGATGATTTGAATTTTGTCATTCTCATTAATTGTGAGAGTATAATATTTACCAATAGAGTGTTTGTAGAAATTATGAACATCTTATATAGAAGATGAAAATAATATTCTTCTAGTGAATATGATATTACAAGTCCAAAATATGATGAAAAAATTGATGATATAGCTGTTATTATTATTATTAAGGAACTCATTTCTAAATATATTTTTTTTTCTTCTTGCAATAACTTTAGTAAAAGATATATAGCTTCAATGAAAATGATTGTTAATATTGAACTATATGATACGAAAAATAGCAGAGAATTTGGAATCCTAGTGAAGGATAAGTGGATTGTGTTATTGTTAATGCTACTTAACATCAAGATGGCATATAGCGCTATCTTGACTATATTTATTTTAGTTGTTTGAAAGTACACAAATTTCTTCTGAAGAAGAATATTATTATAGACCAAGCATAACGCAATCTGCATTATCAGTATTGGCATCATATTTGAACAGCAAGATATTATATCATACTCTGTTTTTTCTAATTTTTGAATTAAAGACTGCAATATTATTGAAAGATTAGCAATGATGAAAATAATCATCGTAAGGCAGTTTACTTTTACTCTTTTTTCATGCATAGCTCAGTTTATATAATTTATTTACTTAAGTAACTACAACTATTTGATTAATATACCCTCTTTTTATCAGATATGTCTCTTAGTATTATTGCTCACCGTACTCTCTTTGGATAATATCCTATAGAAAATTGTTAAAATTATATATGTACCATTTGGTTACTAATTTGAGTTATTTTAATCTAGATGATACAATATAACCAGGTTTTTGTATTTGATTTTTTGATTAAGATGTCTAATAGTAAGGAAGGATTGCTTTTCTTACCTATTGGCGGTACTTGTGAAATAGGAATGAATCTAACGATGTATCGTCAAAATGGAAAATGGCTTATAGTAGATTGTGGAGCTGGTTTTGCAGGTGAGGAATTCCCAGGGATTGATATAACAGTTATGAATAATGCGTTCATAGAAAAAAATAAAGATGATGTGGTAGGCATCATTATTACTCATATACACGAAGATCATTGTGGAGGTCTATCTAATCTACTTTCGTCTGTGGATATAGATGTTTATTCAACGAAATTTGTTATTGAATTTTTGAGAACCAAAATGGAACCAGAGATTTATAACAGGACAAATTTTATAGAACTAAAATCAAATGGCAGATTTAATATTGGCCCGTTTGATTGTGAACTTGTTTCTATGGTCCATTCAACACCAGAAATGCACGCCGTTGTATTACATACTGATCAAGGATTAGTATATCATACTGGAGATTGGAAGTTAGATTCTAAGCCAGTAATAGGTGAATCACTTGACGAAGATAGGCTCAAATCTTTCTCGGAAAAAGGAGTGTTAGCACTTATTTGTGATTCAACAAACGTTTTCTCTCCTGGATCTTCCGGCTGTGAATATGAAATAGTAGAACCAATGCATAAGATATTCAGTGAAGCAAAGGCTGCAGTCGCTGTTACTTTATTTGCATCTAATGTGGCTAGAATACAAACAATATGGAGTGCTACTAAAGCTTCAGGTCGTAAATTACTTGTTTTAGGGAGATCTTTGCATTCTGTTATTGAATCTGCTCGTGCTAGTGGATATTTGGACGATATAGAATATTTCGATAAATATTCTATTGAAGAAGCTACAAAGGTTCGTGATAATCTTGTTATTTTATGTACTGGGTGCCAAGGAGATAAAATGGGTGCAACTAGGCGCCTTGCTGATAATGAATATCGTGATTTCCACTTAAGTTCTGGTGATACATTTGTCTTTTCTTCCAAGATTATTCCTGGAAATGAGAAAAAAATATATGAAATGATCAATGGCCTTTCGTCTAGGGGAATAGATGTTATTACCGAGAAAGATGCAAAAGTACACGTTTCTGGTCATCCGTATCGTGAAGAGTTGAAATATTTGTATTCTTTTTTAAAACCTAAGATAGCGATACCTGTGCACGGAGAATATATACATTTAAAAGAGCATGTTAAATTAGCTCAAATTGAATGTGGCATTGAAGAAGCAATATTAGTTTCTAATGGAGATGTGATTTCTCTTAGTAATGAAAATGGAGCTAAAAAAGTTGATGAAATAAATTCAGAAGTTTTAGGTATTGATGGTGATTATTTATATCCTGTTAATAGTAGAGTGCTTAAAATGCGTAGAAGTATGCAAAAAGCAGGATTGATTACAGTTTTTGTTATGCTTAAAGTAACTGGACAACTTGTTAAGCGTCCTGCTGTTAGTTGCTTTGGGTGCTTTGGAGATAAAGAAACAAATAACGAAATAGTAAGCGCTGTTGAATCACGTATTAAAGCAGCTGCTGTGAAGCGTCTTGATGGTCTTTCTGTAACTAGAATTGTTCGCCAAGCCATCAAAAAATTCTGTAATCCTAAGAATCATGAAAAGATACCTTTTATACATGTTCATACAGAATTCCTTAATAATAATTCTTTGAATAATAGTAATAAAAAGAAGAATAAAAGAAATGTTGGAAATGTTGATGGCAATAGTTTTAATAATGATTTCAACGGTAATACTATAAACGATAATAGTATTAATAACTGTCAAGTTGACGTGAGATAAAAAAATGAAGGATTATTTGCTAGATCTTACATTTTTTATTTACAATCTATAGCTTTTTTTAGGTATTCTTTGAGACTCTGACTATCAGAGAATACCTTGTTGCTTTTGGTCTTATTTAAGAGCCAACTTATTTGTCGTTTAGCGTATCTTCTGGTATTTATCGCTATCTGCGCAATCATTTGATCATAGGTATTCTCTCCATCTATATAATCAAGTATTTCTTTCAGTCCATGTATTTTTTGTGCTGTATTTGATATCTTATCCCTGATATTTACAGTGTTATGCTTTATTTCTTCAATAACACCATCTTTTATCATACTGTTGAGTCTCTTTTCTATCTTATGATATACTTGACTTCTATCATCTGGGATTATTGAAAGCACTTCTATTTCTGGTAGGTTAAATCTATTTCTTCCATGTTTTTTAAACCAATATTGTTTATTGTGTCCAGTGTACAGTAACATGGCAGATTCTTGAATTAATCTATAGGTGTTATTGTAATGTATGTGATCCAATTGATTGGGGAATCTTTGTGCTATGATGTTATACCATTCTTTATTACCTGAAGTGCTGATTTTTTTTTTAACATCATCCAATTGCTCTTTTGAGGGATATTGTATAGTAGAAATACCATTAATGAGACAATCTCCATATATGGTAGAACCGCCAATGAATATGTTGAATTTATCACTATCGCAGAAATTCTCATTTTTTGAAAATAATTTAAGAATGTCTTGAAACCACATATTAACTGAATAATTAACAGTTAATGGAATGTGACCATACAAAAAAACATTTTTAATATTTTGTATATCCGGTTGATCTGTGAGCAGAGAAACACCTTCATACACTTGTTTAGAGTCAGAGTTAACTACATTGACATTATCAAGATTATAACAGAATTCAATAGCACTTGATTTTCCACTAGCAGTAGGACCAAGAACCAAAAAATTTTTGCTAATCAAATTGCAACCTATGAAGATCTAATCCACAAACTCTTCTTCTTTTAGATCACTATCAATAGAGATATTATCTGTTGTTTCAGAGGGGATAAACACATCTTTTTTTGCATCCACATTGTTTTCACGAGACCTTTTGTTACGAGGATTAGCTACTATCTTTCGGAAGTTTTTTAATTCTGAATCCCAAATAAATTTCTTTGCTACTAATCTTATTTCAAAAAATGTTATATCACCTTCTGAACCAATTAGCATATCTTTCTTTTCTCCAACTACTAATGAATAATATAACTCACTCAATTTTTTCTTGTAAACTTCACAATATACATCTTTCGGATCTTTGCTGTCATCCTCTGTATCATTATTAAATTCATTAAAATGCATAATAAAACACTTCAGTAAAAATATACTAAAAAATCACTATAACTATTCTAATAAGAAAGAAGGTTTATTATCAAGATAATTGAGCGAAGTATTAGACAAATTTTCTTTGTTATAGCCATTTATTGCATAAACAATTAACTCTTCCTTTACATCTTGTGCCAAACGTCTAAAAGACTTAGAGTATACTCCTATGCTATCTTTAATACCATCTGGTAAATCACTATATGCATCGGGATTCTCAATGTTCTTAAGTACAAGAGCCACCCTCTCTTCATCTGTATACAAATTTTCTTTTATTTCTGCTACTCTTAATGATGCTATTTCTTTCAATTCACTATCATAAAAAGAGTAGTTATAGTATATGTCCATCATTTCTTCACACTCCCTAGCGTCAAGTGTACTGTAATATAGACTACATTCACTATATTCAATTGCGCATAATATGTCAATCTGCTGTAGTAATAAAGCGTGTATTATTAAGTAATAAATACATATTTTTATTTTTTTCATTATTTATAACCGCAACTATCTATTGTAGATTTGTTGATAAAAATGCTTTGGTGGATAATCAATTAATGCTACATTCAATTTCGTTAATATTCTGTAACAATATTTTTCATAATAGTATGGAGTGTCATAATAATGCATGGAAATAGTATAAATTCCGATATATATAATTTTATCGATCCTAATCAGATTGATAAGTGCTATACGTATAATCAGAATTTGCAATATCAAAAAATTTTATCTGCTAATACTGCCTTAAAGTTCTTAACTGATGAATTACCAGAATATTTGATTATCGGCTTTTATATCATAGCTGATGGCGGTTTATATACTAACAATAATGATGAGTGGAAAGATTATGAAGGCTTCATTGCTATACCATCTCAAGATGGTAAGAGAATAGCAAAAATAGTAAAACCACATACTAAAGCAGCATACTTTTGTTCTCAATTAAACTGTTACATCGGCTTAATTAATAATATTTGGTCCAAACTTCAACAAGTATAATCAAAGAAAATTTTCTTTTTAGATTCTATGAATATCGAAATAATTTTGTATTTCTTGCATAATATTTTGATATTCATATCCTGCCTCTATCGATATTCTACGTTTGCCATTTGAAACATGAGATAGATCAATGGATATTATTTGATTATCGTATTTAGATAATATTCTATCTGCAATTTCACTCCATTCAATAATTGAGATACCTGTATGAATTGCATCAGTAATTCCTAATTCGAATAATTCCGTATCATCTGTAATTCTGTAAAGATCAAAATGCCATAACAATCCCTTAGATGTGTCATATGTTTTAACTATATTAAATGTCGGACTTATAATTATCATTTTATCATCATTACAGAGATAACGTATTATTTCCCTTGAAAGAGCAGTTTTCCCTACACCTAGGCTTCCTGACAGTCTTATTATACATCCTATCTGCAGTATCGATCCAATTTTAGAGCCTAAGTACTTAATTTGATCTAAATCATAAGTAAATTCATGTTTCATTATGGAATTATTTTATCTATGATTAGCATGCGATATTTATTCAAGTAATTCAAACTAGATATTTTGAGATAAGATGATGAATCTATTGGGATAACATGTAATGCTAAAGGCATCAATTTTTTAAATGAATCATATTGTGTTTCTAAATGGCGTTCAATATTATTGCTTGCACTGACTTTCTTGATGATTTCAAAATAGTTGTTTGGTAAAATTTCTTTTTTATGTTGTAAAGTTTTTTCACCAAATATAGTATCAAAATTACTGTTTTTTTCCGTAATATCTCCGTTAACATCTATTATTGCAATACCTTGGCTTATGCTGTGAATCAATATATCTTGTACAAATTCTTTTAAAGAAGATGCTTCTTCTGATTGTTCATGTAAATCTGTGATTTCATGACCATACATTAGAAAGCTAACTTTATCTGTTACAGTATCTTTATAAGGTTTTACTTCTATTTTGAAAATCTTATCTTCTTCTCCTATTATCACATGACAAATTGTGTTTTGTGCATGTCCTTCCTGCATACACAATCTAGATAGAAAACGTTCATATTGTTGAACTTCTAAGTTTGCCTTAATAATGTTGTTGGAATACATTTCGTTATAATACTTTTTATATAGTCTGCTATCCCTTTTGCAGATTATATATGGCAGCATATTTAATATTTCTTCTTTTTCAGATAATATTTTACTCATTTCCAGTATCTCTTGGGATAATGTATCTATTTTTTTTGTGTACTCTGAGATATCATGAAAAGTGAGTAACATATATTCTGCGTTATCTTGTTTAATTTTAAATATCTTAACTTTCTGCGTTACATTATATTCTGGAGATTTAATTAGTATCACTTTATTTTCAACACTTTCAGGGCTTTGTATCAGTTGCTCTAAATCATCTTTACTTTGAAAATTATCAAGGTATTTGTGTAGACTATAATATTTTTGATCATTAAAAAACAAATCAAATACACAAAGACCTCTTGTTAGATCTTCAATATAGAAATTTCCTTCCTGTAGCTCACTTTGTAATATAGGGTATATTTTTATGTAATCTACGCTTCTATTTTTTAACTGATAATTCAATGCAAAGAAAAAACCTATTAGCATAACTATCAGGATTAAGATTTCTAATGTAATATAGATTTCCATTGCGTTAAACAAAATTACTAAAAAATCTGTCTCTCAACAGGAATAAGATACTATTTTCTTGCTCTGTAATGATTGAAAATTGTATCATAAACATAGCTAGAATAAATATTTAGGATTATTTGCGGTGAACACAAATTCACCTTGTGTCAAATAACAACGTTATTCTATCATTTGAATCATGGTTTTCAAATATATTTGTTTATAACTTTATTTATATACGTTTATAAAAAGGTATTTTCTTATGCACGATTTAAGCTTTATACGCAGCAATAGAGACTATTGTCTTGAGAATTTTAAAAATAGAGGGTTATCAGTTGATCTGGATAAAATAATATCACTGGATCACGATAGACGATCTTATATCAATGAGATGCAGAGCCTACAAAAAAAGAAAAATGAAATAGTGAAAAAAATCTCTCTTTTCAATAAAGATAAAATATTATCTGCCTCAGAAGGCTTGATTAAGGAATCTCAAGATATTGAATACAATATTAACAATGCAAAAAATTCAATTAGCAATATTGAGGCAGAGTTGAACTCTATCCTTTCTTATTTGCCAAATTTCCTCTCTAGCGAAGTGCCATATGGAACATCTGAACAGGATAACAAAGAGATCAAAAAATATGGTGATATACCGGATTTTGATTTTAAGTGTAAGTCGCACGATCAGTTAGGTATCAATCTTGGAATGATGGATTTTATTAATGCTGCAAAATTGTCAGGAAGTAGATTTGTTATCCTAAAAGATGATCTGGCAATGCTTGAACGTGCTATTTCTGATTTTATGTTAGATGAAAATATATCTAATGGATATATAGAAATTTCGCCCCCTCTAATGGTGAAAAATCATACAATGTATGGTGTTGGACAGTTGCCAAAATTTGAAAATGATTCATTTTCTACACAAATGGAGCTGCGCTTGATCCCGACTGCAGAAGTTCCATTAACGAGTATTGTCGCAGATTCTATCATCTCAAAAAATGATTTACCATTGCGTTTTGTTGCAAGAACTCCATGTTTCAGATCAGAGGCAGGCAGCGCAGGTAAAGATACTAAAGGAATGTTAAGACAGCACCAATTTTTAAAGGTTGAATTGGTTGCTATTACAACCGCTGATCAATCTTATGCTGAATTTGATCATCTTACTTTCTCTGCTGAAAAAATATTACGAAAACTGGAAATTCCTTACAGAAAAATTTTATTATGTTCAGCCGATACAGGGTTTAGTTCTTCCATTACATATGATTTAGAGGTATGGTTGCCTTCTGTTAATAAATATCGTGAAGTGTCAAGTTGTTCAAATTGCTTAGATTTTCAAGGTCGACGCATGAACTCAAGATATAAAGATAATAATAAAAAGTACTTTGTACACACTATGAACGGTTCTGCACTTGCAGTTGGGAGAACAATGATAGCAATATTAGAAAATTATCAGCAAAAAGATGGATCAATCAAGGTTCCTAAAGCACTAATACCTTATATGAAAGGACAAGATATAATACAAAAAAAATAAGACAAAATAAAAACAGATCAATAATTTTTCACTAATCTGCTTTTATTTTTATTTACATATAAATTATTCTTTATATATATGTCATTATACCTATTTTAGCCGTATGCAGTATACAAGAATTCTCATATCTCTTTAAATCATCAGAATCAATAATAGTGCGTTCAGAAGATGAGAGATCTTTCGTCATTCGATATCCTATCTCTATTTGAGAGTTATTTTTCAAAGGAATAAATATACCAACTCCTAATGTTCCAATACCAGTATTATAACTACCCTTTTGCAAATTAATTGCACTATCGTGTGCGGCATGTTTTATTCCAATTCCTGCGTTTAAATAAGGGAGAGCTTTTTCTCTTTTCCTCATTTTCCTCTTTGTTTTGTTGATAGTAGTTGGTAATAGATATACAGATCCAATAGCCTGAAATTCAGTTCTGTTAAGGCTTTGATTGGTAGATTCTGTATGTCCATGTAATTTTGCAAGATTAAAGGATAATTCCGCAATTAATGGTACAGAGTTGCTTTTGACAAAATCATAGCCAATGGATATTTCTCCCCCAGTATACAAATAATCTGTATTGCCTGATGTTTCATCATATTCTACTGCAGGATTAGGCACAGGATATGCTGCGTTCTTATCAGATTTTTTATTATTACCAGTCCTTTTTAACTTTTCTGTTTCAATAAAATTTACCAAAAAATTGTTGACTTTTTCACGTTTTTTTCTTTCAATTTCTTCTTGACTTTGATCATCATGCTCATTTTGAACACTTTCAAGCTGTGAATTATCATTTTTTGCAAACAAGAAGTTATACAAGGAATTATAAGTATTATTAAGTATTTTGGGAATATAACTATGATTGCTGCCGGATTCCTCTGGTGAAATAGGTCGTGCTGCCATAATATCTGATATTGAATGTGTCAATGTAGCACACAGCAAAATACTTGATACAAAAAATGCCTGCTTAATTCCTATTTTTTTTATCTTTATTGATCTCATTAATTTCCCCCCCCTATGATTTACTCTATTTCTTAGAAGTTTTTACTTCTTCTTTATACTTAACAATCTCTTTCCCGATTAAAAATGAGCCTTTTACATATGGCTTAGCGCTTGCATCCTTTGTAAGGAAAATTGAAAAAGTGAATAAAAAAATAAATAAGATGTAAAAAATTGTCGAATTTGTTAGAAAAATAATTCTATTCATAACACTCCCTTAAATGTGTTTAAAATACACTCTATATTATCACTAGATTAAATAACTTCAAATAAATTTACACTATGTATGAAAAATTAAACCTATTCTAAGAGAATGAGAAAGATAGGGAATTGATAATGACCCATTTACCGTACTCCCTGCGTGAAGGATCTTTGCATTTTCGTATTTAACCTTATGAAGGCTTCTAATAGCATGATACCCAACTTCTATTTGCATATTTGAAGTAGTGCTAAAAATTAGCCCAAGACCATACGTCATAACGTTTGAATTACCTTTCATATTTCCAGAAGTAAAATCTCCAGCTCCTAATCCAAAAGAAAGATATGGATAAGCCAAAAACCATGATAACAGGGGAGTAAAATACACAGAAGTAATGTATCCATCTAATTTAGTCGAAGACATAGAAGGAGAGAATACTGAATCAGTTGAATTCTTTATTAGATCCAATGATTCAAAAATCTTCATTATTTCTATCTTTAAGGGAAGAAGACCCATATCTAATCCCACGGCAAAATTTATCGATTGAGAATTGGAATATGTTATAGGATATTCTGTATTAATATTTTCTGGTTCACTGGATATGAATTTTGCGTTAGTATCTATTACTTTGCCATATCCTATGCCTCCTCTACCATAAAAACTAAGAGAATAAGTTTGCTCTATGCAAAAAACATGCGCAAAAAATATTACTAATATAAATAGGGATAATAAATATATCTTGTTGAAATATCTTAATTTTATTTTATCTATCATTTGAATTTTACTCTAAAAGATAATAAATCAAACGCATAATTGATATCATGTATCGCATTATTTAATCAAGAGCAGTTTAAATTTCAGCGAGTGAATATTGTGATATTTACTAAAAAGATATTTGAATTCCAATTTTAAATGTAGTATTCACCATGAAATTTGATGGTTTGAAATAACCACTATAGTTGCTATTTACATCTACTTTGCTCTTTGTATCTTTTGATTTACTTTTATCTACGTTTTCTGTTTTGCAATCTTGTTCTATTTTAAGAACATTTTGAGTATTTTCACCTTCTTGGGATGGAAAAACCTTATCTAATTTCTTTTCAAAAACAAATTCTAAACCTTCTGTTTCCTTTTTCTCCTTATAATTTTTCATTATTGTAGAGAACCCTTTATACCCATCTGTTGATTTTATATGATCAAATATACTGAGACTTTCTTCGTCTTCAGGTTTTAAACCTGATAAATTTGCTGGAATTAAATTTGCAAGATTATTCTCGAGATCTTCAGGAGGCGACTCTAAATTTTTAAAATTATTAGTATTACCAATATACCCAGATTTTAATATATCTTCATTTTGCAGAACAGCTATAGCATCTTTTAACGAAGGATAATCATCAGGATCAGGAAAATAAGGATTATCAACAGGATTACCATCAGGGTTAATATTGATGTCAGTTCCATCAAGTCTTACCATCTTCTCAGAATTCACAAGCTTAGCAAATTCTTCTAACGGAGATTTTACAATTTTCTTTCCTTCAATATTTGCGGCTAATTCATTTAATATTTTTTGTCTTTCATAGGGATTTTGCGTTATCTTATTAATTGATTTATCGAGTATCTCTACAAATTGCTCTTTAGAAAGCGTCTTTGCAATATCATTTTTCTTTACTGCAAAAGATACTCTATCTTCTGGTTTGTAAAATGTTTCATGAAGATTTTGCTCAAATTTCTTTCTTGCAAAATTTTCTGTTTTAATATTACCTACAGCTATACCCATTTCATCATCTGTTTTTCCGTATTTTGTCTTTCTTAGATCATCTTTTAAATCTTTGACGAAACGACTGTAATTAGAAGATAAGGGCTCTAATAAATGAACAGATTTTCCATCTATTTTATAATCTAATATAGGCGCAGACATCTTTATACTTGTTTGTAGCTTAGTTATATCTAATTCTGCAACTACATTTTTCTGATTTAATGAAGTATGAATATATGGTTTATAGCCTGCAAATCTCAGGCCAGGCAAGAGACTTGAATTAGCATATTTATGATCATCTTTTTTAATCTCATTAATAAAGTTTTGGTCAGATAAATATATATACTCATCATCGTATTCAGGAAATTTATCATCTTTTTTTACTGTATTCATTGTATAAATTGGCATTAATTCTAGCATACCTATCTCATAATCATTATCTATTGCTCCACTTATACCTCTTTCATCATCCATTAAATTATACATTGCGTTATCTAGTGCTATCAGATTATTAATCGTGATGTTATCAACTTTTGTATTATTTATATCAAAACTTTCATCTCCAGGATCAATAAATTTAATTTTGTAAAGTCCATTATCTTCTTCAGAAAATATATTAAGTTGTGGAATATAGCTTGAGCCTTTTGTATTTGGCAATGTTTTTGCAGAGGTATCAATATTGAAGAATGGAGTAGGTAATATATCATTGGAAGTTTCTTGTTTGGCATTGAATTTGATTACACTACCTGTTACAGATGTGCTTGCATAAATAGAAATATTTTTTGTTATGAAGTAATCTATTTTTGCATTAACCAAAACAGATGGTGCAATGGATTGCCCCCATGATGATTTTACAGCTGATGCTCCCATAGATAAAGCAGATGAAAGACGTGTCTTATGATTCAATGGCTTATGAAATGCTAAGCCTAAATAACCAGCTGTTTCTGAATACCCATCGTAGAAGACATCTTTATTATTATTTGGCATGTGTAAAGCAGAGTAGTTTTTGGTAGGTGATACATATCTATGTAATACTGTCGTTTCAAAAGATACTCTAGGCTTTATATATAATCCTGCAGTTAATGAAGGAGAGAAAGAAATCTTATTTTCTATAGTATCATTATATTTATTATCTTGAGCAAAAATATCATTGTATGTTATCCCGTTGATATTAAGAATCGGGTTGCCAATTTCGGTATTGAAAAAATCTATTCCAAGGCCTAAATTACTATAACCGCGGTAATTACCATAAGCTCCAAAAGACCTTTGAGCTTTAATATCATTAAATGTTCCAAAACTGTAGAATAATACAAATATACCAAAATAAAATGTTCTTTTAGTATGCACAATCTTTCTTTCCCAAGTGCTATTATCATGATATTTGTAACAAAAGAATATAAAAAAATATTAAATTATTTTTGAATTATATTTATTTTTTACTAAAATAATCTTTTTGATAATTTTAGGATACGATTTAAATTAGCCTTAACACTTTGTTGTACCTAATTGTTGTTTGAGGTAGGATATTATCATATTGTATTCTGGAAATTGTGGTACAGTGAAATTCCTATTAAATGATCTGAAGAAATTTATTGATGTAAGCGGAAATATTACAGATATTGTAGATGTTTTACCTAAATTAGGAATGGAGGTAGAAAATTTTGCTGATAATTCAGGGATTATTGTTGCGAAAATTATAAACATAAAACCACATGAAAATAGTGATAGATTAAATATCTGTACAGTGGATTATGGCTCAGAGGAGAATCTAGAAATAATATGTGGCGCTGATAATGTCAGAGTTGGGTTATATACAGTCTTGGCCCTTGTTGGATCTTTTATTCCTCTAAATAATATGAAAATTGAACCAATAAAAATTAGAGGCGTTAAAAGTCATGGAATGTTATGTTCAAAACGAGAATTAGGTTTAGGAGATGAACATGCAGGAATCATAGAGTTAGATGAAAGCGCATTTAAAATAGGAGAAGCATTTTTAGATTCATTTATAGATGTAGATATTACTCCAAATAGAGGAGATTGGTTGGCGGTAATAGGTATCGCTAGGGAATTGGCTACTGCAGGGTTGGGAAGGTTGAAAAATTTTTCTATACCTGAAATTAAGTTTGCATTAGATTGTCCAATTAAGATAAAAAAATGTGAAAATGATATCATTTTTTCAGGAATTTATATTAAAGGCATAGATAATAAAATTACTACACCAAAACATATTGTTGAAACATTAAAAACTTCAGGAATTACAAGCGTTTCAATAGTGGTTGATATAATGAATTATGTTGCTGTTTTGTTTAATAGACCATTACACGCTTATGATGCAGATACAATTAAGAATAACGATTTATATATTACTTGTGCTAATGAAAAACGAAAATTCTTAGCACTGGATAATATAGAGTATGAAATTAATATCGGTGATATTATTGTTAGTGATGAAGAAAAGATTCATGGGTTAGCAGGAATCATAGGCGCAGATTGTAGTAAATGTACTGAAAATACGACCAATATATTTATTGAATCTGCTGTTTTTGATCATGTTAAAATTGCTCTTACTAGCCGTGCTTTATCAATAAATACGGATTCTAAATATCGCTTTGAGCGTATGTTGGATAAGAATTTTGTTGTTGATGGATTGAAAATAGCAGCAAAGATGGTTCAAGAAATATGTGGAGGCGAAGCATCTAGCATTGAATATGTTGGTAGTAGATATAGTCCGAAAATTATAGAGATAGATTCTTGGGAATATTTTAGTAAAATCTCAGGCGTTCATTTCGAGAAATCATATATTGTGAATATCTTGAAATCTTTAGGGTTTGTTACATATGAAGATAGAATCACTGTGCCTTCTTGGAGAAATAACGTGGAAACTAAAGATGATATATTGTCTGATATATTGAGATTTTATGGCTACGATAATCTTCCTTATGAATCTTTGAATATCTCTCTAAATGCTAAAATACCAAAACGCAGTAGAAGAGAATTGGTGAATGATATACTAGTTAATAGAGAAATGAATGAAGTTATTACTTGGTCATTCATGAGTTCTGATAATCCGTACATTGCTCATGAAGACTCAATGTATATTGTAAATCCTGTTACAACTGAGCTTAATTATATGAGGCCCAGCATAATATTTAATCTTGTGGATGTTTATAAGAAGAATTATGCACTAGGAACAAAAAGTGTATCAATTTTTGAATATGGCCCAGTTTTTTCTACTCAAGAAGAGAGGAATGTTCTCACAGGCTTGCGAGTGGGTGATAAATATTTGCGAAATATTCATGGATTTAAAGGTATTTACGATGTTTTTGATGTTAAGGCAGATGTGGAAAATATTCTAAATGCACTGAAGATTAATAGATTTGATATAAAAGCTGGATTTAATCCAAGTTATTATAGCCCAAATAAATCAGGAGGAGTATTTTTAGGGAAAATGCCTATAGCTTATTTTGGAGAATTGGATGTTAAATATCCTGATATCAAAGGGGCTAAAATAAATATTTTTGAAATATTTATTGATAAAATACCTGTTGTAAAGCAACAAAAAGCTTCTTCTTTTAAAGTTTCATCCTATCCTGAAGTTCATAGAGATTTTGGTTTTATATTTACGGAAATTGTTATTGCAGATAATCTTATAAAAGAAATTGCTAAAATAGATAAAAAATTGATAAAAAATGTCAGAATATTCGATAAATTTATTGTAGATGACAAGTTATCTCTAGCTTTTGAAGTTGTTATACAGTCTCAAATTAAAACTATGGAAGGACATGAAATAGATGAAATAAGCAACAATATAATCTCTGTTGTTCAAAATAAATTTAACGGTGTGTTGCGTAGAGATTTTGTCCCATCTGTTTAATTTTAATGAGCAGTATATTTTCTCTGAAATTTATTTTGCATAGCCTGTGCAGCTATATTCAGTGTAGCCAATAGAAAGATTGTTATTAATATTAGCAACGATGTTAGATCTTTGTAATCTTGTTCAGGACGAAATGCCCAAGTATATATTTGTAAAGGGATTACTGTTGCTGGTTCGTTAAAATTAATTGGAATTTCTGTAACAAAGGCTGCCATTCCTATCAAAAGAAGAGGAGCTGCTTCACCCAATACTCTTGCTATTCCTAATAATATACCTGTAATTATGCCAGGAAGGGATATGGGTAGAGTGTGATGTAATACAGCCTGTAAAGGAGAAGCGCCCAGAGCAATGGCACCTTGCTTAATGTTTTTTGGAACCACTTCAGCTGCTTGTTTTGTTGCTACTATTATTATCGGTAATATTATAAAAGTTAAGGTTAATCCGCCAGCTATAGGAGAAGATCTGGTTATACCTAGAGTCTTTAAATATACTGTAAAGCCCATTATCCCAAATATGACACTAGGCGTTGCAGATAAATTATTAATGCTAACTTCTAATATATTACGGAGAGGGCTGTGCTTCATTAATTCTTCCGTATATAATCCTGTAGATATTCCAATAGGGACTGATACTATTAAGCATATTATTATTGTCAGTATAGAGCCAATAACCGAACTTAAAATACCAGCATTTTGTGGATTTATAGAATCTCCTTTAAATAGAGCATTAAAATTGATGGAAAATTTAATTCTCTTTAATAATTTCAATCTTTCTGCAATTTTATGTAGTTCATTTTTACTATCTACGTTATTGCCAATACAAATTTGTCGCAGATTTGTTGATGTTGGTAGCCACTCTTTTCCTTTTTTAAACTCATATATTGAATCACTATTGAAGATCATATTAAAATCTTCATTTTTAAATTTTGGAACATCTTCTCTTATACTATTACACAGATGTTGTATAATTTGCTCTCTATTGAATTCTTTAAATTCGTCAGAATTTTCAACATATATTTTATAAGATGAAAGAGCTTTCATTGATCCAAAAAATGATGCAAAGAGTATCATTGTTATGAATAACACTGATAAAGAAAAAATAAGTAGGCTAAAATATTTAACTGTTTTGTCTATTCTTCTTCTTTTGATAATACTTAATGTTACATACCTAGAACCCACTAACCTAGCGAACTTTTCTCTTATATTGTATTGTTCTTGCATTTTATTTATTTAGTTTATTAAAATGTATATAACACAAGCTAATGATAACTTCATTATTTTATATCAACAATAAATAATTAATCTTTTATTATTAGCCTAGTAAATTTAACTCCTCTAACATGGTTAACAATAGGTCATAAAAATGGTTATTTTGGATAAAGATATATAAAATTGATCAAAATAATTATTTTTTGATATAATGGCCTAATATTTGCTAGTATTGTTGGTTTTTTTAATGTCTATTTTTGCTATATTTGCTCAATCAGATTTGGTGATTAAATCTCTTCTGATATTCTTATTTCTCACTTCAGTTATGTCTTGGGCTTTGGCTGTGTATAAGTTTTTTTTAATACGTAAACACATGCATCGTAAAGTGTATTTTGAGAACCTTTTTTTTTCTGGGAAAATTGATGAGCAATTCCTATTGGATTTAAAAAAAGATGGTAGTAGCAATGCTGTGATTAATATATTTTTTACTGGTTTTCAAATACTTCGACGCTCCAAAATTAAAAATAATAATAAGGATGAAATCAATGAATTGAAAGCAATAATAAGAAATAGAATGGAGTATAAGATGCAAAAAGAATTGCAAAATGTAGAAAAAAATTTGGATTGGCTAGCAACCATAGGCTCTGTTGCACCTTTTATTGGTTTATTTGGTACAGTATGGGGAATAATGCACAGTTTTAGCAGTCTTGCAGGAGTTAAAACTGTTACTTTATCTGTTATAGCGCCTAGTATCTCTGAAGCTTTATTAGCTACAGCTGTTGGATTATTTGTAGCTATTCCTGCTGTAATATTCTACAACAGAATAATCATTATGCTAGATGATCTAAGAAATCAATTAGCTGATTTTATTTCTAATTTTTGTAATTTACTTATCAATAAGGAATTTTGTGGTAATTTATAATTTTTATGTCACTTTCAAAGAAAAGAGTTTTTAATGATATTAACATCACACCTTTTGTTGATGTTATGCTTGTATTGTTGATCATATTTATGGCTGTTACACCTATGATACATAGTAGCATAGATGTTACGCTGCCAGAAGCAGATATAATTGTTTCTGATGATATACAAAAGAATGTTAATGCAGTTTTTATAACTATCAAAAAAGATGGTACGATTTTTCTTGATGAAAAAGCTGTTGCTTGTAAAGAGGTTGAATTTGAATTGTTGAAGAAATACTCAAAAGATATAAATTTGCTTCTGAAAGCAGATAAAGAAGTTATTTATTCTGATATCATAAATTTAATGTCTACTTTACAAAATTCTGGTTTTCATAAGATATCTTTAGCTATTGATCCAAATGAAATCCAGAATAAGAAATAAGTTTTATAAAAATCCTAAGGCAATTCTCAGAGAAAAATTTTTTGCCTCCAATCTTAGATTTTATCAAATTTTTAATTTCGTTCGAGATTCCGCGTATTATTTTATCATGCATATATATGCTTTTTTGCTATATATGTTATTTTTGCTAAAAGCCATAGAAGAATATATTTTGATTATTATTAAAACAATAATCAAAGTAGCTAATCCAAAAATATTTAATGCTGTAAAAAGCACCCTACGTTATATCAATTCTAAAATAATAAAGAACTCTCTAATTCTTTTTAAAAGAATTCTCATGAGAGCAATTTTTATTCTTATGAAATGTCTTAATTGCAATAAGATTCCTAATACAGTAAAAAAATTCTTCAAAATTATATTGCCTTTAAAATTATTTAGATTGTGTAAATTAAACCTTTCCAAATATCATAATTCATTTTTTATTTCATTTTTGTTGCATACTTTTATCTTGCTTATATTTTTCATTGGAGGATATCAATTTTACTATCATCATCAAGATAAAAAAATAAACTTTGTTGTTATCGATGATATTAAGATAGCAAAAATAGCAAATTATCAAACAGAAAAAGTTAGTGAAGATGATAATAATTATTCTGATAGTAGATCTAACATTTTAGAGCAACATAATATTTCTCAAAATACTATGAAAGAAAATTCCATAGTAGTAGAAGAAATGGAAAATAAAAAAAAATATAAGCCAAGTAGAAGTCCAAATATTGATCTAAAAAAAGCTCAACGCAATGTTAATAGGAATATTAATATACCTTCTAGAAAACCCATGAATAGCAATAATGAAAAAAAAATAAGCAGTATATTACTTTCTATTGAAGATAGAAAAAAATATACCTTGGATAAAGGGCAGGAGCAAAAAGGGCTATTAGGGCGCTCAGAAAATAAAGATGTTAAAGATGATAATGCACCTATTACTGCTTCAATCATTGATTCTATTAAGGGGCAATTTTCTGCATGTTGGACATTGCCTGCTGGGGTCACAAATGGCAAAAATATGACAGTAGTATTATTTCTAGAATTAGATAAAAAAGGGAATGTATTAAAGGTTAATCATAAACATAATTTTAGATATAATAGAGATTCATTATATAGAGCATTTGTTGATAGTGCAATTAGAGCAGTATACAGGTGTAGTCCGATTATAGGGCTGGAAAAAGTTCCTTATTCAGAGTGGGCAAATATAGAAATGATTTTTGATCCAGAATTAATGTTTTAGTTATTTTATAGCTCTCAGATATTTTTATATTAATTAACAATTTTTAGATTGAGGCTGGATTTGTATTGTTTAATTTTTGACTAATTTTATTGATTTTTTTTTTGATTTATATTAGAATTCCTTAAGGTTTTTTGCTTTTTTAATGCAAATTTTATAGAAGGTTTTTTGTGTCTATCAGTCCATTGGAACAATTTAAAGTTAAGCCTATATTTGAGTTACCGTCGGTTTTTGGTCTTGATCTGACTTTTACGAATTCTTCTCTTTTCATGTCTTTAGCGGTTCTGTTTGCTTCAATGTTGATTTTTAAGTCAGTGAAGAATATATCAATAGTCCCATGTTTTTTTCAGGCAATGGCAGAAATGGTATATGTGTTTGTTCGTGATATTGTAATTGATAATACCGATCATAGTGCGATTAAGCATATGCCATTCGTGCTCACAATGTTTTTATTTATTCTATTTTGCAATTTAATTGGTATGTTACCCTTGCCAATGGTGTTTACAGCAACAAGTCAAATTGTTGTGACTTTGGCATTGTCTTTGATGGTTTTTTGTTATGTACTTGTTGTAACATTTGCTAAATATCGTGTATCATTTTTCTCAATTTTTTTGCCAGCAGGCACTCCAAGATGGCTTTCACCACTCATGTTTTTACTTGAGTTTAGTACTTATCTATTTCGCCCTGCGAGCTTGGCAATTAGATTGGCTGCTAACATGGTGGCGGGGCATACTATAATAGAGGTTATTGCTTCTTTTATGCATATGGCGTCTATTATTTTTGCGCCTTTTTCTTTTGTATTTATAGTGCTTTTGATAATATTTGAGATATTTATTTCTATGCTGCAAGCTTATATATTTGTTGTTTTAACTTGTATATATTTAGGAGATGCGTATTCTTCTCATTAGAGTATTATTTTTATAAATTGTTATATATTGTTTTAGAGGTTTTTTTATATGGATCTGAAGTATATTGCTGTTGGATTGCTTGTTTTTGGTATGTTGGGTGCGGCGTTAGGAGTATCTAATATTTTTGCTAAGATGTTGGATGGGATAGCTCGTAATCCAGAATCAGAGGATAAATTGAAAAGATATGTTTATGCTGGGGCTGCGCTAGTGGAAGCAATGGGCTTATTTTCTTTTGTTTTGGCATTATTATTAATATTTTCATAATTTAATGATATGCCTCAACTTGATGTATCAAATTATCCGTCACAAATATTTTGGTTGATTGCATCCTTTACTTTGCTTTTTGTGGTTATTAAATTTCTTTATATATCTCGTATTGAGCATGTTTTTAAACACAGGAAGTTTAGGATGGCAGATAATATTAAGCAGTCTGATGAAAATTTATCTCAGGTGGCGGAGATTGATTGTTATTGTGATAAGATTCTAGAAAAGGCTAGAAATAGTGGGAGAGATATGATAGAAGATGCTTTACTGAAAGTTGAAAATTACCGTACTGTTAAGCATGATGATTATGACCAACTTAAGGATAAATATAGAAAGGAGTGTTTTCTCTTATTAGATAGCATGAGGAAAAATGAGGAAATTTTGATTCGTTATATAATTTCTCTACGTGATATTATTTTACAAGAAGTTTTATGTCGTCATTCAGGAGATTTAGGAGCACTTTCGTTATCAGAAGGAATAAAAGATTCTATCAGACTTAAGTTATCTTGTTTTTTTGATGAAGTTGGTACAGACGATGTTCTCTGATTTTCAAATTTTGGCTTTAGCTTTTTTTGTTGCTTTTGTTATTTGTTATAAACCTGTTAGTCGATTGTTAAAGACTGCTGTTAATGATTATATAAAAGATTTAAGTTTTAAGATACGCAAATCGTTTGATCTACTTGATGATTCTGAAGCTATCTTGATCGAAAAGATCAAAAAAAAGGAGAAAATTGATCTCGAAGCCGAAAAAATACTTGATCTTTCTAAGGAAGAATCTGAAAAAATATTTGCTAAATTTAAACGTGATATAGATGACAATTTTTTAATTTTATCTAACGATTTAAAGGTTAATAAAGACAAATATAATAAGGAGTTATTTCTACAGGTACATTTTAGGTGTCTTGACATTGCTAGGGAAATTGTCAATACATCTATTGATGATTCAGTTTGTTCAAAATCGAATAAAATAGATAATTTTGAACTGTTAGAAAAATTTGTTTCCAAAAAGTTAAGTTGATTTTAATTAATAATTAATTTATTGTTTGTTTGTTCTTTATTTTGTGTTTCTATGGTTAGAAAAGATCTTAAGAAAATTTTAGAAAAAGAGTATGGGTCTCGTCCAGACGGAAAATCTAGATCTTTTAAATTTTTGTTTTTTATTGCTCTTTTATGGTCTTTGATGCAGGTGTATGTTGCTTCACCTGCTGCCTTATATTTAACTTCTATTTTTCACATACAAGCATTTGTTTTAAATGATCAAAAAGTAAGAATTTTACATCTTTTGTTTGGAGTGATAATGGTTCTTATGTCTTTTGCAGGAAGTAAGGGTTCTAGCACCTCCAGTCGGATTCCATGGTTTGATTGGTTGCTTATTTCTTTTATTGCATTATCACTTTCTTATTTATTTATCTTTTATAATTCTATCAATCAGAATATTGGATTAACTACTTTTTTACAGGTATGTATAGCATACATAGGTTTGGCTATTCTTTTGGAATCAGCTAGGCGAGCAGTCGGTTTAGCGATAGTTATACTTGCGTTATTATGTTTAAGCTACGCATTGTTAGCGCCTTTCTTTCCAGATTTTTTAGCTTCAGGAAGTATCAGTCTAAAATCTATCATAACGCATCAGTGGTTTACTGCAGAAGGAGTTTTTGGAACGGCTTTAGGAGTTTCTGCAGATTTTATTTTTCTGTATGTTTTATTTGGCAATTTACTTGAAAAAACCGGAGCTGGTGATTTTTTTATTAAGCTATCGTTTTCTTTGTTAGGTTCTTTTAGAGGAGGACCTGCACAGGCTTCAGTTGTTGCATCTGGATTAATGGGAATGATATCAGGTTCTTCAATAGCTAACACTATAACTGTAGGTTCATTGACTATCCCAATAATGAAAAAATTGGGCTTTCAGCCTGAAAAAGCCGCTGCTATTGAAGTTTCTGCAGGAGTTAATGGACAAGTTATGCCACCTGTTATGGGGGCAGCAGCTTTTTTAATGGCAGAATATCTTTCAATGCCTTATGATCAAATTATTAAATATGCTTTCTTACCTGCTGTATTGATATATATAGCGTTGTTGTACATGGTGAGAATTGAAGCGATTAAACTTAATTTGCGATACAATGATACAGTTTCTTTGAATCCATTGAGGATGATTTTCAGGTTTTTTATCTGTTTTATTACGATCTTCATTGTTGTAGGAACTATATACTTTTTAATCGAAGGTTTTAATAATTTCCTTGGTATCAAAAAGTTTTTTGGTCATGATTCTATTTATGTTGTTACTTTTCTTTTTGTTGCTGCATATCTTACGATAGTTTTTTTCAATCGTTCTATGTACGATTTGGATGAGACAATCGAACAAGAAGAGAATGATATTTTATCTAATAAAGATACTTGGTATAGAATCTTAAGAAGAGGGCTTCATTTTTTACTTCCTATATTTCTTTTAGTATGGCTGTTAATAGTTGAAAGATTGTCACCTGCTAGCTCAGCTTATTGGACCGTTTTATCTCTCTTTTTTATCTTATTTTTTCATGACGGAATAGTATGTTTCATGAGAAGAGATTTTTCAAGCATTAAACGATATTTGCGCCTTAGTTTTGGAGATACTATAGATTCTTTGGTATCCACTGCACGTAATATGTCTGTTGTAGCTGTTGCTACTGCTACTGCTGGAATTATAGTAGGGAGTGTATCTCTTACTGGAATAGGGTTGAAATTTGGTACTCTAATAGATATATTTTCGTTTGGAAACGTAATTTTTGCACTTTTAATTACAGGTTTTGTATGCATAATCTTGGGAATGGGAATGCCAACGACAGCTTGTTATATCATAGTAGCTACTATAATGGTGCCCGTCTTGAAACAATTAACATATATGAATGGTATGTTTGTTATTCCGGTATCATTACACTTATTTGTTTTTTATTTTGGAATATTGGCGGATGTTACACCTCCAGTGGGTTTAGCGTCTTATACTTCTGCTGCAATAGCGCGTGCGAACCCATTAAAAACTGGGATTCAAGCTTTTTATTATAATATAAGAACTATTGTTATCCCCTTTTTATTTATATTTAACCATAAATTGGTTTATTATGGATTATCGTCTCTTATAGACGGCTTATTTGTCACGATATTTGCTGTCGTTGGAATTTTAGCAATTTCTATTGCTATGCAGTCCTACTTAATTACTAAGAACAGTGTAGTCGACAACATATTATTTGCTGCAGTCGGTCTTCTTATGATGTGTCCAAATATTGTTACACATAGCAATTATATATTGGATTATCGTAATGTAGAAATTGAGAATCATATAATAGATCAACACGTAGATCAAAATTTTGATCTGTTGAAGCTAGATATCAAAGGTAAATTTCACTCCTCTGATCGTGTTGTAAAAATATATGATTACGCAGGTGAAAAATTTTATTCTGTAAAACATGCATTGGTTAGTCTTGGGGTAAAACAATATCATTTGACTGATGATAATAGTATGATAATAGTGGATAGTGTTTCTAAAGGAACGCCTGCTTATTTTGTAGGGATAAAAAGAGGAGACATGATAAAAAATTTGAGTACAGCTTGTTATAGATTTACATATTATCAAATTTGTTCAGCTGCGGCTTTTGTTTTTATATTACTATTTTTAAAGAAAAAATATTTATTCAGATGATTTCAGTTATAGATGGTATTTTTCTAATATTATTATTGTTAATGACAGCTATCGGTGTTTGGCGTGGCTCTGTGAAAGAGATGATGTTATTATTTGTTGTTCTTTTTGCTGTTTTGGTTACCATGAAATTTCACGGCTTAGTTATACAGCTGTTTGATCTAGATGACACTATGTTGGTAAAAATTGTTGTTATTGCTGTATTATATATCGCAAGCACTATATTTTTTATGTTTCTTAATTCTGTCTTACTTAATCTCATTAAGCCAATTAGACTGGGCTTATTTGATCGTACGGTAGGTGGTGCTATTGGCTTTTGCAAAGGAGCAATGATTATGTTTTGCTTTATAGCAGTTGTTAAAATATTTTATGTATCTTTTTATCCTTACAAAGAAAATAACAAAAATCTAAAAGATCCCAACCACAGAGTCCCATTATGGGTTGCGCATTCTTTTTCATATAATTATTTTTTTCTATCATTTGAAGAGGTGGTATCTGATTCTCTAGGAGAGGATAACATAGATAAGATTAAATCTTTTGGTAGTAAATTAGTTAATAGTTTGGATCATAAAGAGAAGAAAGCATCTTCCTCTAATATTCAGAAAAAGAATCAGATAAGTAAAGTAAAATAAATTCTGTTATTTTCGCTATTAAACCTCTCATATTTATCTTTCTATAGATTTCAGACCTTCTATTCTGTTTATTAAAAATACATTTTTATCGTCAATTTTTATCGATGTTTTTTGGATAAAATTGTTATATTCTACTACACTTTCAAATACGTATCCTGGAATTATAATTTCCACATTTTTTGCTTCTGGATATTTTATTAAAATATCTGATATATCTTTATTTTTAGCAATAATTTTTATGTTATTTTTATCGCAGATTTGTAAAAATTCTTTTAGAAATTCCTCTGATATTTTTGTTATTTCGTCTGATATGAAAAATCCTTTTAGATAAGGATGTTTTAACAAGATTTTATGTATATTCTCAATATTCTGCTGTTTAGGTATTTTAGAATCGATACGTAATGGGCCACCCGCATAATCATTTTCATTTGCACTTTGGATTGGAAGATTTATAAAAATGTTATTGTTGTATTCAAGCAATCTATGAGCAGATATATAATATGGAGAAACAATGAACATATCTGTATTTTTTATTATATCATTTAGCAGGTTTAAATTTGTATCCTCAATGTTGGAAGAAAAAAAGATGAATACTTTTTCTTTATTAGTAGTATTTTTAGCTGCTTCTGTTTGAGTAATATTCATGTTTTGATTAATATCACTTTCTATTAGCTTATCTATTGTTTGGTCAATTTCTATTATTTGTTCTTCTTCTATATTTTCTTTAAGAACTTCTTTTCCCAATGCAATCTCTATTAATGATATCTTTTTACGATTTTCTTTTATTATCTGACTGTTATAATCTACAAGAATGAATTCTGTGGTAACTATAAAAGAGAGAGCAATGAAAAGCACTATGTTAATAATAAGCAATATTTTCATATTTATTACTCTTGATTTTATGATGGTTAAAAAGTTTTATTTTATTAGAATAAGACAATTATTCAATAATATTATTAATAGTTAATTTCATTTATTTTGTCTTAATATTAGATTCATAGCATAATTAGCCTGATTATCATTCATATAAATACCATCATGTAAAACGTTACATTTGCTTTCTATATCTTTTGATAATACATCTTCAATCGGTAAAAAGATATCAGGCCTTATGCCTATCTTATTATACGCTTTACCATTTGGAGTATACAGATAATCTGTAGTCATGCTTACTGCAGCATCTATAGTATCAAGAGATATAACTGTTTGCAATGAACCCTTTCCATAAGTTTGTTCTCCAATTAAAAGTGCTCTTTCATTATCTTGTAATGCCGCAGAAAATATTTCAGCAGCTGATGCAGTATTACGATCTATTAATACTGTTATTGGAATATCCGAATTTAAAATAGTATTTCTTTTTTTCCCTGTATATACTTTCACATCTTCAGAATCTTTTTTATCTGCTACAACAGCAATAGTTACATCATCTAAAAAAAGATCAGCAGATTGTATCGCTTCTGTGAAAACTCCTCCAGAATTATGCCTTAAATCTATTATTAGACCTTTATAATTATTTTTCTTTAATCTAGTTTTTAATTCTTGTTTTATTTTTTGTGCAACACCTTCCATAAAATGTGATATCTTGATATACAGAAAATCACATTCTTCTTGTAAAGCTAGTGGATATATTTCAAAAACCTTGGATTTTAGATCAAAAGTTAATAATACCCCGTCACGGATAATGGTGAGCGTTAAACTTTTCTTTTCAGGATGTTCTATGATTTGGGTAGCACTTTTTGCACTTATATGTGTACTTATCCTATCACCATTTACATATCTAATTATATCTCCTTTTTTGATGCCTGATTTTTCTGCTGGACTATTTATAAAAACATTATCTATCATCAATAATCCTCTTTTTCTGGCAATATTTATCCCAAAACCATCAAATGTACCAGAAATTTGGTCGTTGAATTTTTTCATATCTTTCTCAGATATAAAATAAGAATATTCATCAAGAGACTGCATTATGCCTTTAATTGCATTTTGATATAATTCTGTATCATCATCGATATTTTTCACATAATAATTTTTGACTATCCACATGACTTCATCTATTGGGTCAGAGTGTTTTACTGTTTTTGTATATGCGTTGTTTATTCCTAAATTGCTAATTAAGAAATAAGCACAGAAAATACAAATCAGAATTCTGATTCTAGTATGCAAAAATTTTAGCATCATATATTATGAAAAGAGAATATTGTTACTTAATTTACATAAAAAAACATTTATTAGATCTACAGTATATGACTATTATAATGACGATATCAAATTTAAGGTAAGATAGCTATAATATTCTATAAAGTCAAATTTTTAACCAAGAATTGTACATCAGATGGTAAATTTGAATGCACAGTTATCTTTTGTTGTAATACGGGATGCATGAATCCTATTTTATAGGAATGCAATGCTTGTCTTTTTATTAGATGATGGTATTTATCACTATTATTATATGTTCTGTCTCCAATTATTGGAGTTGAATTATATTGCATATGCAACCTTATTTGGTGTGTTTTCCCAGTTTCCAATTCTACATCTAATACAGCACAATCGTTTATTTGACCTATTAAACAGTAATGTGTTATTGCTAATTTCCCTCTATTATAAGATATGCTCATCTTCCCTTTTTCTCTTTTTGATAGAGCAATTTTAGTTTTTATTGTATCTTCTATGTTTTTAGGAATGCCCTGAGTAATTGCTATATATTTTCTTTTAATTTTTTTTTCTGCAAACATTATAGAAAGTTTGCTATGTATAGTACTATTTTTTGCTATTAATAATGTTCCTGTTGTATCTTTGTCTAATCTGTGTACTATGCCAGATCTACAGCAATTTTCTTGCATGAAGCTTTCGATATTTATTTTAGATTTTATTAAATCAGATAGAGTGTTTTGATTAGTCCCTGTGCCAGCATGTACAACAAGATTGGCCGGTTTATCTATAATAATAAGATATTCATCTTCATAGAGTATTTTAATAGGAAAATTATCTGATAGTTTTGAGAAAAATTTTTGTTCCCTATATTCTAGAGAATATATATCACCTATTTTTACTTTGTGATTGGGTTTGAATTCATTATAGCCAGAATTATCTGAGACCTTTCCATCTAATATTGCACTCTTTACTTGAGTACGTGATACTTTATCTATCTTATCAGATAAAAATTGATCAAGCCTTGTATTATTATCTTGCTCACAAGTTACTTCAATCTTTATTATTTCATTCATGTCTCATTGAACTGCTTGTATATGTTTTCGTATAATATTTTATCGAAAAATTCTTTGCAGTAATTATCTCCCAATATCTTCGATACCGATGTCACACCTTTATCGCTGATACCACAAGGGACAATCTGTTTAAATTTATTTAAATCAGTGGAAAGATTTATTGCAAAACCATGATATGTAATCCATTTTTTCATTCTAACACCTATTGCCGCTATCTTTTCTTCTGATTTTCCATTATTTATCCATACACCTATAATGTCTTCTTTGATATATGCATCAATATTAAAAGCATTAAGAGTTCTAATAATTATGATTTCCAGATCTTTTACATAATTTTTGACATTACACCTGTTACGTTTTTTTAGATCTAATAAAAGATAACCTATTCTTTGTCCAGGACCATGATACGTATGCTTCCCACCCCTGTTAGTATGACATATTGGGATGTTGCAATTTTTAATATCGCTATCTACAGCGCTTATACCTGCAGTATATACATCAGTGTGCTCTAGAAACCATACCAATTCTTTTTCCGCTTTATAATATATGTTTTGAACCTTATTTTCCATAACATTTAGGGATACGTTATACGGAATTCTCTCTTTGGTAATGATAAAGTCCCAATTCATGCAGTACGTGTTAAAATGGAATATAGTATAATGCTATGATTATATGCTATAATTAGTGGCGTTTCTAATTTTATTTCTTCGTTAATGAGTAAAATTCTAAAGATCTGTATATTATCTGTTGTTATAGTTTCATTTTGCTTAATGCTCCTTTTAAGCAATAAGGATAGGCAATTTATACGTATTGGGACAGCCTCTCTGTCAGGAGTATATTATAGCGTGGGGAGTAATATCTGTTCTTTTATCAATGAAAGTAGGGAGAAAGAACACAATAATTTATTTTGTGATGTACAATCAACTCCTGGTTCCCTGTATAATTTGAATGCTTTAAAGCAAAGATATGTGGATGTTGCACTTGTGCAAAATGACTGGGCTATAGATCGTGCTATTTCCGAAAATGATGCTCAAAAAATTGAAGATTTGAGATCAATTGCTACTTTACAAGAAGAATCTTTTGTTATATTAGTACGCGATGATTCTGATATACATTCTTTTAAAGATCTAAAAGGTCATGTTATAAATCATGGAATACCTGGTACAGGAGTTAGAAAAATTTTAGATTATTCTTTTGATTACTTAAAATGGGATATTAAAAAAGATTTCCCTGTGGTAACGGAACTACGTTCTGTTGAACAAGCACAATCTCTTTGTGATGGAAAAATAGATATGATGGTTGATTTTATCGGAAATCCAAGTGGTATGGTGCAAGAAGCTGTGGCAACTTGTAATGCACGGCTAATCAATCTAGATGATGATTTGATAAATCATTTAACTCATACATATCCATTTTATAAGAAATTTTATTTATCGCCGGGGATGTATAATAATACTGAAGATGTTAAAACTATTAGTATAAAAGCTACTCTGTACACTGTGCAGGATTTTTCAGAAGAGAGTGTATATATCTTGCTTAAATCAATGTATCAAAATATTGAACGTCTGAGATTATTACATCCACTCTTTGCTGATATTTCATTGCAATCTATGTATCCAGATAGTGTGATTGCTACCATCCCTTTACATCCAGGTGCCAAAAAATTCTATGATGAATTTTTATTTAATCAATAAAAATTATTGTGATGTCCATTTGTGCTCTTGCTATAGAAACTAGTTGTGATGAAACAGCCGTTGCAATAATTAATAGTGATAAAAAGATTTTATCAAATAAATTAGTCTCTCAAGATCATAAAAAATTTGGGGGCGTATATCCAGAGCATGCAGCTAGACAGCATATTATTTTAATCCAACCACTTATTCATGCCGCTATGGAAGAAGCAGGGATTTCATGGGATGAAATTGATATTGTTGCTGTTACTGTTGGCCCAGGATTAGTAGGGGGGCTTATAATAGGATTAATGGTAGCAAAATCTATTGCAATGACCATAAATAAACCTTTAATAGCCGTCAATCATCTTGAAGCTCACATATTAATACCCAAGATGCTGTACGATTTACAATTCCCATTTTTGACACTTTTGGTATCTGGTGGACACACTCAATTGATTTATTCAAAAGGAGTAGGAAATCATCAAAAGATAGGCGAAACATTAGATGATGCTGTCGGGGAATGCTTTGATAAAATAGCTAAAATGTTAGGGATGCCTTATCCAGGAGGACCTATAGTTGAAAAATATGCCACTAAAGGAAATGAAAATAAGTTCCATATGCCTAAACCTTTGATCGATAAAAGTAAATACAATTTCTCTTTCTCTGGGTTAAAAACACATGTTAAGTTGTTAATTGAAAAAATAGATCATTTAACAGAAGATGTAAAACAGGATATTTGTGCTTCTTTTCAAAAATGCATATACGAGATATTACTAAATAGAATAGAAAATACAATATGTTCTATTTTAGAGGATTCTTTCCCAATTAATAATTTGATTATTACCGGTGGAGTCGCTGCAAATCGTTATATAAGAAATAAAATACAGAGTGTTATTAAAGCAAAATATTCTCTTAATGTGTATTTTCCACCCATCGATCTATGCACTGATAATGCAGTTATGGTAGCTTGGGCCGGAATAGAAAAATACTTAATAAATCCAAATTGCTCAAACATTAGTGTATCTCCTGAGCCACGAATGAAATTATGATAATGATATCAAAATTTTATTAAGACACTTCCCCAATTAAAACCAGCACCAACTGCTGAAAGAACAACTATATCTCCAGATGTAATATTATCAAAAACAGTATCTAGAGATAGGGGAATAGAAGCAGCAGAAGTGTTTGCATGTTTATCAACATTAATGACAAATTTACTGATATCAATAGACATAGATTTTGCTAAAGATTCTATAATTCTAATGTTTGCTTGATGTGGTATAAAATATTTTATTTGATCTATAGAGATATCATTTTTCTTCAAAATACTAGTTATCGATTGCTCCATGCGTTTTATTGCATTAACATATATCGCTCCACCATCCATCTTGATATGGATAGGCTTATTATCATCAAAAATACCACCTGTTGTGTATAATTTATCTGTTAAATTGCTATCTGTTCCCATCATAAAATCAATCATTCCTAATGACGATGAACAGCTTTCAAGAATTACAGCACCTGCTCCATCTCCAAAAAGTATGCAACTTGAACGATCAGAATAATCAACTATCTTTGACATCGTATCAGCCCCAATAATTAGAGCTCTATTTATATTATTTGTTTTCATTATACAATTAGCAATGTATAAAGCATATACAAAACCAGAACATGCTACTTGTATATCAAAACTTATGGTACTATTTTGACAACCCAGAGCTTTATGTACAATTTGACTACAACCAGGAAAAGCCATACTGCTTGTTGAAGTTGCAACTATTATACACTCTAGACTTTGTGCAGAAATATTCGCTTTTTTTACTACATCTTGAGCAACTCTAACACACATTTCATCAGTTGTCTCACTTGATACAACATGCCTTTTATGAATTCCAGTTCTTTGCTTTATCCATTCATCAGAAGTATCTAATCTTAAATCTTTGGCAAAATAATCATTCTTCAATGTTCTTGTTGGTAAAAAACTAGAAACAGCTAGAGGAATGGAATTTTTCATTGTATATTTTCTATATTATTTACGATGTTATCTTTTAGATTATTTGCTTCTGCTCTAAAAGCAAATTCTATCGCATTTGCAAAATCTAGAGCTGTCGAATTTCCATGGCTTTTCACCACTGTACCATTAATTCCAGCGAACAATGCTCCATTCCACTTGTGTGGTCTATATTTTCTGATCATTTTGTTAAGAAATAAATAACGTAGCATAATCAAAGGGATAAAACCCATTTTTAGAAAAGATTTTGAAATAGATTGTTTAATATTTTTCATTAAAAAATGATACGTACTTTCCATAGTCTTGATTAAAACATTCCCTGTAAAGCCATCTCCTACTATAACATCTATTTTTCCATCAAATATAGTTGTAGGTTCAATATAGCCGCTAAAATTGATACCGCTCCTATCACCCGACTGCAATATTTGATATGCTTCTTTAATAGAATCTGTTCCCTTAGATGCTTCTGTTCCAATATTAATAAGGGCTAGTGATGGTTGTTCGATTTTTAGCACTGATTTTGCAAACGCAGTGCCCATATAAGCAAATTGAATTAGTGCATCAGAATTGCATTCCAGATTAGCCCCCATATCTAAAACAACAGCCATTCCTTTCATCGTAGGCATTACTCCTACTATGGCCGGTCTAGATATACCATCTATTGTGCCCATTACATATTTGGAAATCAAAAACAAAGCGCCTGTGTTACCAGCAGAAATTATACAATTGTTCAAACCATCTTTTACTGATTGAACAGACATAAACATACTAGAATCTTTTTTATTTTTTAGTGCAATATGTGGTCTATCATTGTTGTCTACAACCGTGACAGACCCACAAATCTCAGAAATATTGGCAATCTTAGGATAGTCATATAATAATTTCTTTATTTCCGTTTCTAGTCCGTAAATGGTGAACCTTATGTCAAAATTATTTTTATCTTTTTTATCTAAATTTTTTAAAAATAATCCAATACCACGTACTACCTCTTTACAACCACGATCCCCCCCCATAGCATCTATGGCAATACTGATTTTTCTCATACTAATAACAGATAAAAAAACTCTCTAATAAAATACGCATAAGATCCAAAATTTACATGAACAGCAAAACTGATAGATGAAATATCAAGCTTACTAGCAAGTAATCATTATATCTAAACGATTACATCCTTCTTAGGGGCAATATTATTAACTATCTTCTTGTCTTTATAGAATCCATTAGATGTAGCATGATGAGGTCTAAAATATTCTCCAGATTTAGCACAAAAAGACAATCTTCCAACCTCTAAATGCTGATGAGATCTATGCTTACCTCGCTTTTCTACACTTCTTTTTCTTTTAGGAACTGCCATAATTTTTTAAAAAATCTTATAAATTTAACTAACTTAATACAAAACTATTCTAAACTAAAAGAAAAATTTTGTAAACATAACCGAAAGCATCAGAATACCTTTATTTACACACCAATCTTCACCTGCCGGCGTGTATTTAGGCGTCAATCTTCCTTGTTTCCCCATATGGACGATAACGATGTCAAATCTTCTGATATTTTGCCTAATGTAAGTGATGCTGCGCGGGAAAACGAATCCTTAGGCTTAAACACATTCCGAATATCTTTATAGACGAAAGGCAGTTTTGATAATGCCAATCCTAATACAGTTCCTAGTGGAGAATACATTATTATAGCTTTAATGCTGCTTTTCGTAATAATGTCTGTAGCGGGACCAATCAGATTTTTTCCCATATTTAACGTAGCATCCAAAGTACATTTTCCTAATTCATAAGATTTTGTATAAAACCAAGAGAAATAGGACGGTTCTTCAACATTTTTGAGATTTTCCTCTGTTTTTTCAAGTTGAGGATTTTCCAGCAAACCGCTTTCTTTACAAATATCCTCAAAATATTTGTCATCTCCTTTTTTTTCAAATTGAGCATTTTCTTCAGCAGATTTCGAAGGGTCTTTGTTATTTGCTTCTGTTTTTTCAAATTGAGCATTTTCTTCAACAGATTTCGAAGGGTCTTTGTTATTTGCCTCTGTTTTTTCAAATTGAGCATTTTCTTCAACAGATTTCAAAGGATCTTTGTTATTTGCCTCTGTTTTTTCAGATTGAGCATCTTCTTCAACAGATTTCAAAGGATCTTTGTTATTTGCCTCTGTTTTTTCAGATTGAGCATCTTCTTCAACAGATTTCAAAGAGTCTTTGTTACTTACTCCTTTTTCTAAAGAATCTTTTACATTGCTCAATGCGAACAACATATGATCTTTATGGTCATTATCAGATACATTTTTCATGAAATCAAGCACACTATTTGCACACTGATCACAATTAACAACAAAATCGTCCAAAAATAAACTTTCTGTATTAGCTTTTACTTCTGTCATAACCAGAACTCCCCTAAACAATAAATCCAACGAAAGATTGTACTATTTTTTTAATATTTCGTCAATTAATAACATGCTATAAATTTAAGAAAAAAGTGCTTTTTATCTTGAAAATAAGAATATTTTTTGCTTTTATAATCATCAGGTTTGCAAAATTTTGTTACTTTGAAATATGATATTTATTTCTGAAAAAAATTATAAGTAAATCTTATTTTGTAATAAATTGCTTAAAAAATTAGAATAATTTTGTGAAGATGCATTTAAAAGTGATTTATCTATATCTGTAATATGAGATGCAAAATAGTAAAATTATATATAATATCATTAGATAAGAGCAAAATATTTTCTGGTAGTTTTGTAACTATTTTGTCTTGTCTTTGATATCAAAATTTGCAGAAAAATTACTATTAATATCGTGGATGAATACATTTTGACGAATGATTTTCAAAACTGCAATTAGAATATCTTTTTGAATTTTGAGTGCTTAGGAGTATCTTATATGAAGTTAATTCATCAATATTTCTATCAAAAATGCGTTGAGTAAATAATTATTTCACATTATTAATAGCTGCTAACGCTATTTTTAAATAAATTAAATCTATTATGAGTAAAAAGTTATGAAATCCAAAATACTGTATCTAATAGGACTCCCGGGATCAGGAAAATTTACATTAGCAAAGATGATTTCTGAAAAATATAAACTAATCTTAATAGATAGCCATAAAATAAATGATCTAATTTTAAATATACTAGATAACACAAATAATCTCTCTGATCACATTTGGGAGGCTATCTATAATATTCGTAAATTATTGATTGATGCAATTAAAATTGTACCTAATGAAAGAGGGTATATATTTACAAATGTTTTATGTAAAGATAGTCCCGAAGATTTAAAATGGTATCAAGATGTTGTAGATCTATCAAAAGATATAGGCTTTTTATTACAACCAATAGTATTATATTCAGATACACAGACAATATTAAAACGCATATCCAATGATGACAGAATTGGTACAAATAAGATAACAGATCCTAATATATTCATGAAATTATTTAAGGATAAGGAAATTTTTATTCCCGCAATTTCTAAGAAAATAAATGTGAGCAATTTGAGTAAAGAGGAGTCTTTACAAAAGATAGATAACATAATTATGTAAAAAATATCACTATGTTAGATTAACTTCTATAGAAATGTTTGTTGCTGGAAACGCTATCAATATTTCAATGGATTAGTCATCTTTGCCAAGTATTGATGGTTTTTTCTTAAAAATAAATTCAGTAATATATGACGTTATCTTCAATATTCCTCCAATAGTCAATAAGCTGAAAAAAGCAGCTCCAAGCCATTTTAAGCTTTTTACAAATTTTGTTTCAATTTTCTGTACTAATGTAGTTTCAAGATAGTTTTTTTGTATAAAATCATTTAGTTGTTTTTGCTGTTCTGATGATTCAGTTAATTTTTCATATTTTTCCTCTAATTTCTTCAATTTAGTTAAGATCTCTATTAGAAAATGTGTATTTCTTTCTAAATCAGATTCTAAGTTTTTTATTTTCGCATCAATATATATAAGATGCGATAGTTTATCATTTTCTTGTAGATTTTTAAAAAAATCTGGTAAATGATCATCAATTCCTCCTTTGCCGGCTGTTACTTCACAACTTATTTTAGCATCATCTAAGTGTGATGATGATATACCAGTAACCACATCTAAATTATGTAAATTATGTGTCATAAATAACAATTATAAAAAAATAGGAAAATTATCTTGTAATGAAGCTAGATAAGATAAAAAAATATACACAGCAGGAAGATAAAATGAAAATGTATATAATGTAAGCAAAAACTTAAAATATATATATAATATCCTAAATATCCTAAATTTTACAGCTATAAATATTCATCCAAGCCATTCATAGATTCGAATAAATTACATATAAACATATTCCTAAATTGGATTTTTCTAGTGACATAACAGATTTTCTCATTGATACTGCTTGATATGATCTCTGACAGTGTAGAGTTTAATAGGGTGACAGCAAAATCTCTAGGTTTAAAATTTTCAGACATTTTTATTTTATGCAAAGAATCAACAGTATTATCATCTATTTCAATTTGTTTTTTTATATTACTCAACTTCTTTTTTATTTTAGATATTTTACTTTTATTTGTTATACACATCTTTTTTAATAAATCAAATTTTGCGTGTAGATCATCGGAAGACTGATGTATATCTTTTGCAGAATCGCTGTTAATATCTTCATCTTTAGGATCATTATTTTCTGGAGGCATTTCTTCTAATAAATTACATTTTTCTTGCGTATTAATAGAATATAATACATCTTCTATAGAATTATTATTAGGCACGATGCTGATAGCTTCCGCTTCATTTTTTGTTTCAAACATTATTATATCATCGTCGTAAAACATCTTCTTTTATTGTATTTTTCAAAAAATCCTGGTCTACCTCGCCTTCTTTTTTCCATTCCTCTTGCTTTTTTCTAATCCTCATATTTCTGAGTTTTTCATGCTTCTTAATAGCATTAGGTGTAGATTTAAAGAACTTTTCGGTTTTTGGTATGATCTTTTTAGAAAATATCTTATCTACTATATAATCAATAGCAGTTGTTATTATAAATGTTAATCTCGTTTGAAAAGCATCTTTATGTTGAAATGCTTTATGCAAAGAATTAATAACATCATCATCTAGCACACTTTGTTCTTTTAGCTCATGTAGCATCTTTTTCATTTCAGATTTTTTATTTTTATTTATTATACACATTTCTTCTAATAAATCACATCTTGCGTGTAGATCATCAGAAGGCTGATCTATATCTTCTGCAGAATCGCTGTTAATATCTTCATCTTTAGGATCATTATTTTCTGGAAGAATCTCTTCTAATAAATCATATTTTGCATGTAGATCATCAGAAGGCTGATCTATATCTTCTGCAGAATCGCTGTTAATATCTTCATCTTTAGGATCATTATTTTCTAGAAGAATCTCTTTTAATAAATCACATTTTTCTTGCATATTAATAGAAGGTAATACATCTTCTATAGAATTATTACTAATTACTGCATTTTTAGCTTCTGCTTCATCATTTATTTCAGATATCATGATTATAAATCAAAATGGATAAGAGAGATTCTATAAAAGGCGCATTCGAACGGCGAACGCTTTTATTACATCAAATATATACATTATTCCCGAATATGCTGAACATATTAAGAGTCTTAATGTATATGTAAGAAGAACTTGAGCTGTAATTTGTTGTATTTTCTCAGTAAAACTTTTTTCACTAAGGTTGCGCGATATTTCATGCAAAATATCTATAATATCGTTTGTTGATTTTATTTGTTTTTTTGTACTGCGTAATTCTTGGTACATTTCATCTATTAGTTTGTTATTTTCTCTAATTGTTGTCTCTAATAAATCACATTTTGCATGTAGATCATCAGAAGGCTGATCTATATCTTCTGCAGAATCGCTGTTAATATCCTTATCTTTAGGATCATTATTTTCTGGAAGAATCTCTTTTAATAAATCACATTTTGCATTTAGATCATCGAAAAGCTGATCTATATCTTCTGCAGAATCGCTGTTAATATCCTCATCTTTAGAATCATTATTTTCTGGAAGAATCTCTTCTAATAAATCACATTTTGCATGTAGATCATCAGAAGGCTGATGTATATCTTCTGCAGAATCGCTGTTAATATCCTCATCTTTAGAATCATTATTTTCTGAAAGAATCTCTTCTAATAAATCATATTTTGCATTTAGATCATCGAAAAGCTGATCTATATCTTCTGCAGAATCGCTGTTAATATCTTCATCTTTAGAATCATTATTTTCTGGAAGAATCTCTTCTAATAAATCACATTTTGCATGTAGATCATCAGAAGGCTGATGTATATCTTCTGCAGAAGTGTTAGCAAAATTAATAGTTTCAATGCTATTTGTTATATCGTTGTAATTATCCATAGTAAGAATTTTCATCTATAGAGCTAGTTTTGTTACGCTTATCCCAGGAATCATATTTTTTATATACAACGTGCACTATATTCCTCACTATGGTATCTAATAATATCATTGTCCAACTTTGAGGTTTATATTTCTTCATCACATAATTGATGTCATCTTTTGTACATTTCATCTCTGATTTAATGTTTTTGATGTCATCTTTCATACAGTTTTTCTTTGATATAATTTCTTTGGTGTCATCTATCATATAGTTCTTCTCTGACATAGTTTTTATTAATTTTCTTTTTAACAAATCTATCCTAATTTGAATGTTAATATCCTCATCTTTAGGATCATTATTTTTTAAAAGAATCTCTTCTAATAAATCATATCGTGCATGTAGATCATCGAAAAGCTGGTCTATATCTTCTGCAGAAGTGTTAACAGAATTAATAGTTTCAATGCTATTTGTTATATCGTTATAATTAGGCATAAAGCTATATATAATTTTCTACGAAAAGTCATAACAAAATTCCCAAAGAAGAGACAATAATATTCTTTTTATTTCAACATTGAAATTTTTCATAAAATTTATCATCTCCACTAGTTTAGGTTTAGTTTTCCTGTTTTATACCCTTAGCAATGCAAATAAATAACCCTTGTACTACCAAAGATGCTGTGATATTCAGTGCTGTTGTTTTTAGCCAACTTCGAGGTTTATATTCCTTCATCATATAATTGACGTCATCTTTCATACAATTCATCTCTGATGTAACATTTTTGATGTCATCTTTCATACAATCTATCTCTGATGTAATGTTTTTGATGTCATTTTTCACATAATATATCTCTGATGTAACATCTTTGATATCAGCCATCATATGATTTATCTCTGATGTAATTAGCGTTTTTTTATCTTTTAGCAAATCTATCATCTTTGATGTAATGCCTATTGTTTTATCTTTTAGCAAATCCATCTTTGTGTGAATTTTAAGCATTAAATTGTTATTTTCGTTAATCTTTTGCTGTAATGATGTATAAGCTATTTGCATATCGCTGTTACTATCGTCAATTTTAGGCTTATTATCTTTCAGAGGCATTTCTTTTAATAAATCATATTCTGGTTGTGATTCATCAGAAAGTGGATGCATATCTTCTGCAAAATAATTATCTACATTATTATCTATATTATTATTATCTATATTATTATTATCTATATTATTATTTTCAAACATCAGTACAAAATATTATATTGAATGCAATAGTATACTACATATAATATGTTTTTTAAAATATTTTATGCAAAAAAAATATAAATTATCAAAATATTTAATATATTTTGGTAATTAGAATGTTAATATAATAATATGTGAATTAATGTTATATGCTATTTTCCTATACAAAAAGTGCTAAATATTTCATCTAAAATCTGATCATTTTCAATTGATTGACCAGTTATATTTTCTATATTTTTGCTACAAGATCTTAATTGTTCAGCAATTATTTCAGGAGGCATTTTTGCATCTATCGTGGAAATTTTTTCTAGCATAGATGTAATATTGTTTCTATGTCTATTTCTTATTATTACTGCAGGAAAAATATCCATTTTCTTTATTTTATTGTAGATTTCATCCATTATGATATCTATGGTTATTGTATCATTTTTGCTATATAGGATGTCTTTTGGATATTGTTTTTGTACTTCTTCCACATTATTTATTTGATCCTTTTTGCTAATTACTCTAATAATTTTTTTTTCATCAACTCCAATCTGATCTAACATCGTACTATTTTCTGTTATATATTCCATTGTAGATATTAGAATTATAAAGTCAGCAATTTGGGCACTTTCAATTGCTTTTCTTATGCCGATATTTTCTATTTCATTATTGGCATTTCTTATGCCTGCTGTGTCATATATTGTGATAGGGTAGCCTTTCAAATTAATATCTAATGATATTATATCTCTAGTTGTACCCTTTATATTTGAAACTATAGCCACCTCTCTTTTTGCTATTTTATTTAATAAAGAAGATTTTCCAACATTTGGTTTCCCTATGATCGATATCTTAAAGCCTTCTTTTATTTTTTCTCCTATTTGATTATCATCCAAAGTTTCAATTAACTCTTCTTTTAAGAAGTTGATTTTTTTCATCATTGTTTGCAACATGTTATTTGGCACATCTTCTTCTGCTTCTGCAAAATCTATTATGCTTTCATTAAAAGAGAATATTTCTAATATTTTTTTATACCATGTATTATATTTTTCACCCGATTGACCAGAAGTATGTTGTATTGCTTGTTTTAGTTGTGCTTCAGTTTCTGCTTCTATTAGATCTGATAAACCTTCTGCTTCAATAAGATTCATCTTATTATTTTCAAATGCTCTTTTAGAAAATTCTCCTGGTTCTGCAATTCTAAAAATTTGGCTTAATATTTGCGTTACTTTGTTAATTATTGCTATACTTCCATGTGCTTGAATTTCCACCATGTTTTCACCTGTAAAGCTATTTGGTGCTATAAATTTTATAACGATGCAATTATCTATTTCTGCATCATCTTCGTCGAATATTTTACATAAATTTGCACTTCTTGGTTTTAACTCTTTGGTTATTTTAAGTTGTTTGATTGTTTTAAAAGCGTCTTCTCCGGATATTCTAAATATTGCTATTCCTGATTTACCAAATATTGTTGAAAGGGCGAATATTGTATTCATAATTATATTAGTATAATGTTAAAACTTTTGCGTTAATATTCTGTTTATATAAATTAGAACTTCTTATATTTTTTATTTTAATTGTTTTTTGTTCTAATTTAAGTTTTATGTTTATGGTAAATCAATAAATTTATTGAGTATTAATACTCTTATAATGATATTTTTTTGATTTTTATCATAACTTAAGTAAAGTTTTATGTTTTAGCGCCTTGTTTTATTTCGCAATTGTTCTAGATATTCCGTAACATGAATGACACAAAATTATTTGATTCTAGAAAGAAAATTATTAATTATCTGAATTTAATAAGATTTTTTAATCCTGTGGGAACATTATTAGTTTTTTTTCCCTGTTTATTTCAGCTATTTAATTTATACTGTGAAATAGAGAATTTTCTCCTTTGGTTTGGATTTTTTCTTATTGGATCTTTTGTGGCTAGATCTGCAGGCTGCATTATCAATGATATAGCGGATAGAAATATTGATATTAATGTGGAGAGAACAAAAGAACGGGTTTTAGTGATTAAAGAAGTTTCGATAAAAGAAGCGCTATTTTTGATGATCTTGCTTTCAGCAATGGGTTTGGGGATGCTTTTTTTTATTGGATTAAAAGCCCTGTTAATGGGATTATTAATAGGTATAGGGATTATATGTTATCCTTTTGTGAAGAGATTTTTTGATTATCCGCAGATTTTTTTAGGATTCATATTTAATTCTGGAGCTTTATTTGTTACTCTCGCTATTTTGGGTGAAATCACTTTCCAATCTGTTCTTTTATATATAGGATGTATTCTATGGACTATTTTTTACGATACTATCTATGCTCATCAAGATAAAATATATGATAAAGAGTTAGGGCTAAAATCCATGGCTTTGACTACTTTGGGAAGCAATCTAGATTCTTTGATAAAAATATTTAATTTAGCAATTCTTTTCTGGATGATTTCTTTGCTTAAATTTTCTGATAGCGTGATATTATTGGTGCCAATTGCTGCCATATTATCATTTTTACATAAAAGATATGTCTTTGCATATCTAAATATAGAAAATCCTAAAAGTTGTTCTCATTATTTCACTTTGACTGCATATTGCATAGGGCCTATTATTAGTCTATTATTTTTATTTTCTTCTTTATAATCTGAGAGTGATTTTTGATGGAAAATGATACTATGTTCTTTAGGAGATGTTTAGCTAAATTTCCTGTTGGTGTTGCTGTTATAGCTGGATTAAATGAAGGAAATCCTTGGGGTATTACAGTAGGTTCTTTTAATGCAGTTTCGTTAGAGCCGAAATTAGTATTGTTTAGTATTGAAAATACCGCACATCGTCTTCAATATATTACAATGGGGAGCTCTTTTACTATCAGTGTACTTAATTATAAACAAGTAGATGTCGCCAAGATTTTTGCTGGACATGATGCATCAAAGTGGCCGGACAAATTAATATCAATTGGTAAAACAGATTGTATTGTTAAAAAATCTTCTGCTTATTTTGATTGTACTACATACCGTATGTATGAAGGAGGTGATCATACAATTGTAGTAGGTAATGTTAAAATTTGTGATTATTTCCCTGATCGCAAGTCTTTAGTTTTTTATGAAGGTAAGTATAATAGCCTCTAATTTGTAGCCTTATATGTATAAAGTTGGTATAGTAGGGAGCTTCGGTAAGACTGCTTCCAATATAGTTAAGATGTTATTTTTTTCTAATAGTGAAAATTTTAAACTCATAGCTGGTTGTGGTGTTAATTATGATTCTAGAGATATAGGTTGCGCCTGTGATATTAATACCGATATTGTTGAATCTCGTAGCGTACTTGAATTGTGCCAAGCGGTGGATCTGATAATCGATTTTTCTTCTCCTGATGGATTAAAAAGCATACTTGATTCTCTTGTTGTTCTTGAAAATAAAATATTGATATCTGGAACAACAGGTCATGATTTATTTGAACATATGTATACTATATCACAAAAAAATAAAATATTTTGGGCAGCAAATATGAGTATTTCAGTTGCATTGTTAAGACGAGTTTCAAAAGATATTGCGCAAAAATTAGATACTGAAGAATATGATATTGATATTATCGAAAAACATAACAGATTAAAAAAAGATATTCCTTCTGGTACGGCAATTAGTGTTGCGGAAGATATATTGCAAAGTGATGAGAGAAATAGTAGTGGTATCAAATTTTATGAACCTACAAATCATGAATTTGCTAGAGCAAATGGTGATATATATATATCTTCTAATAGATCTGGTGGTATTATTGCAGATATTGAAGTGCTTTTTACTAATAATTTTGAGCAATTGAGTTTAGCGCATCGCTGTTTAGATCGTAAATTATTTGCCTTTAACACATTGAAAATAGCAAAATGGATTGTAGATATGCCGTTTGGTTATTTTGAGATGGATGATTTTGTTAACAATCTTGTATAGAATATCTACGTTTATATTTCTATGCTATACTTAGTAAGATTTTGGGAATTTTTTTTATGTCTGAAAAAAAAACTAAGAAGAAAGAGGTTATTGCATCTGTTGAGAATTTAAGCCTAACTTATGGAGTAAAGAATGTGTTGATGGATATAAATATGGATATATATCCTAAGACAGTTACAGCTTTTATAGGTTCTTCTGGATGTGGTAAAAGTAGCCTATTGCGTTGTTTCAATCGTATGAATGATTTTATAGAAAATTGTAAAGTCACGGGCGGTTTAAAAATAGACGGCTATGATATATACAGCAAGGATGTAGATGTCGTTTTGTTGAGAGCAAAAATCGGGATGGTTTTTCAAAAACCAAATCCTTTTATGAAATCCATATATGAAAATGTTGCATATGCTCCAAAATTGCATGGGATTCATAATAAAAATGGAAAAATTGATACAATAATACGTAAAAGCCTTGAAAATGTCGGTTTATGGTATGAAGTTTCTGATAGATTGCAAGACAGTGCAATGACACTTTCTGGTGGTCAACAACAAAGGTTATGCATAGCACGTGCTATAGCTGTGAAACCTAGGATATTGCTTATGGATGAACCTTGTTCGGCTTTGGATCCTTTAGCTACTACTTCAGTGGAGAATCTTATTATAGAATTAAAAAAATACTTCACCATAGTAATAGTGACTCACTCTATGAGGCAAGCAAAAAAACTTGCGGATAATGTTGCTTATCTACATAAAGGAAGATTAATAGAGTATTCTTCTACAGAAGAATTCTTCTGTAACACAAAACATGAAGAAACGAAGCGTTATCTTTCTGGAGAAATTATGTAAGTATTTTGTTAATCTAAGTATGCAAAAATGAAGCAATAATATACTGTTTTCAACATGAGAAGTTTTTTATATTCTGTTGTTTTGTTTAATCAGTTAGGTAAGTTTATCCCTAAATTGATATATATAGCAATTTATCTATATTTTTCTTGTTTTTGTTTGCATTCTTTGCAGACGAAATTTGATTATAACTCCATTATATATTCAATACAGAATCCCTTTTATACCTTCAAATATGGCTATAAATATGTTAAATGGTGGTTTGTAAATAGTACTAATATATCGGTTTATTATACATTTGAAATGTTCTTCGCTTTGGCTTTTCCCTATTTATTTGTTGCGATACATCAGAGGACCTATTACAAATATATAATTCTTTCTATAAGTCAGTATACGATAATTTTTATAAAAGATTTTATTTTGCAGTTATTAATGTCTCGTACTCTTGATGATGTAAAAGAGGTATTTATAAAACTATCTTTTGCTAAGGCAAATGAAACGGTAGGGAAGATATTCACTAAGAAGGTTCATGTTGCGCCGCGTGCTGATTTAACACATACAAATAAGAAGTCTGCTAAGGGATTTTTCTTTAGTAAAAAGAAAAATAATAAGATAAATCATGATGAATTGTCTGCAATAAGGCAAGAATTAGAGCAGCAAAGACAAGCAATAATACATGATAGGGAAATGATTGAAGAAACCCATATGATCCTTGAAAAAGCAAAAATGGATGCTCAGAAAAAAATATTGGAGAAAAAAAAACGATTACAGAGAAAAGAAATCAAGAAGTATGATGAGATTAATGGCCAAGAATTGGATGTTAATCAAGACAATACAGTTTCTGATGCTAATCTTAAGGAAGAAGAATAGTTATTATTTTGTATTTTATTCCTTAAAGCTTGAAAATCATTGTAACCTAAATTTTTTTCAAAATTCAACATATCATTTTTAGCCTTTTTGATAACTTCTTCTGAAGGTTCCACCCACTGTTCGTGATTGTGACATTTATTCTGTACTTTACAAGCTTGATCTAAAAATCTAGCAAAAAAGAGTGCTTCGTATATTGTTTTTCCACAAGTTACAGAGCCGTGATTTCTCAACAGCATATTATTTTTATCTCCTAGATCTTCTGCAATCTTTGAGCCTTGTACCTTTTCTTTGGTAGCTAGTGCTCCATAATCGTGGTATGCGATGTTATTATAAAAAGGCATTGCAAATTGTGAAAGGAAGCGTAAACCATTTCTTTGAGCTGAAACCGCCACTGCATCTATTGTGTGTAAATGTATAACTGAGTTGATATCAGGACGTTTATTATATATAGATCTATGAATAACAACCCCTGTCAAATTATAGTGAAAAGATCCTTTGGGAGGCAATTCATTTTCATTTAAGCTAATTTCTAACATATCATTGCTCTGAACTTCAGAGAATAATTTATCAAATCTCGCGATAAAAAAGCTTTTTCTATCTGCTGAACGGACTGTAAGATGGGTATATGTTAGGTCATCCATCTGCAGATGAGCAATTATCCTATATGCCCAAGCTAATTCTTCTTTAAGCTTTGCATCTTCAATAGAGTGATTATCCATATAACAAAAGCCAATGATATATTATTGATTGCAGATGATATATTATTATAGTGAATTTGTCAAAATGGCCAAGAGTACTTTAAAAAGGACTTAATATATCAAGAATTTGGCTTCCTATTTTTGGTCTTTGAATATCAGATATCACGCCTCTTCCTCCGTACATTACACGCAACTCAGCTATTTGGCTGGCATCAATTGTATTATCCATAGCTATATCATCTGGTCTAACAACTCCATTTATGCTTATTCTTCTTAACTCTGTGTTTACAAGCATTTCTTGTGAGCCTTCAACTATAAGATTACCATTATTCAGTACTTTAGTAACTGTTACACCTACTTCTGTGCTTATTGTTTCTTTTCTATCTATAGTAGCATTTCCGTAGGTTGATTTTGTAGATGATATACCCAAGGCATTTGGAGTATTAAATGCTTCTTGTAATGGATTTGCTGTACCTAGTATATTTGGCATTGGTAATTGATCATTTGATGTTCTATCCTGTTCTGTTTCATTTTCTAGTTTGGCTCTATCGTTAGTTCTTATTTTCACCTTTATTATATCGCCAATTTTACCTGGTCTAGTGCTTTGAAACATTACTGATGAATTTTCTTTCCACAATGAATTATAACGATATCTTTTTCCATTATGAATCTCATTTTCTCCTTCTGTATCGACAATTACGTTGATATCAGATAATTGTGGTCCTCCATTTTTTACATCATTCATTAACTCTTTCTGATAAGGAAAACATCCGCTCAACGCAAGTGTAAGTGATATTATAGATATTGTACTTAACTTTATATATTTAATCGGGTACTTCAACATCTAGGAAACGTATTATAAATAATCGCTTTGCAAAAGCTATAAATTTAATACTGAATACATAATTAATTATTTACCTGATAGTTTTTATTTGTGATATTACGTACATTACAACAGATAATTTGTTTTATTTAAGTTAAATATCAATTTATTTTAGCATTTTATCAATTTTATACTTATTTTTTAGCTATTAGTCATTAATGTTAGTGGCTATCAATCTTTTTGCTTTTAGATGTATCTGAATCTGAATCCAAGAATTTTGCTATTACCACATCTCCTGAAACATTAACAGTTGTACTTATCATATCTCGGAATCTATCAATGCTTGCAAATAAGGAGAATATATCTATATTCAGGCTGAACATTCCTAATATGGCAGATAGCGATATTAATCCAACATTGGGGACACCTGCAGTTCCCACAGATATTAACACAGCAGATATACATAAAACAGCGTATTCATTGAGGCCCATTGTTAAACCAGAGGCATGCATCAATAAAACAGTAGTACTTGTGATAAATAATACCAATCCATCCATATTCATGGTTGCCCCCAGAGGCAATATTATATTTGCCGTGTCTTTTGATATTTTTAATTTTTCGGTACTTATTTTGATGCTAAAGGGTAGAGTTGCATTACTGCTAGTTGTTGTAAATGCCATGATCTGGATTGGAAATAAACCTTTTAAAAATTTTATATAAGGTATTCGTTTATAGATTATCAAAGTACTATAAACAATGACAAATTGCGCAATGGATGCAGCTACCATTATCATTATGATTCTAGCTAATGACACAAGCAATGTTTTATCCTGAGTTCCTACTATCCATGTGATTAGTGAAAATATCCCAATCGGTGATAACTTAATTATGAAAGTTACTATATTCATTACTACATTATTACACTCATATATTAGCTTGCTCAAGATTTCCATCTTTTTAATCTTTCTAATGCTAAAGCCAATAATTATGCTAAAGAATATTATTTGTATCAGATTTCCATTTGCAAATGATTTAACGGGATTTAGTGGGATTATGTTCAGTAAAATTGAGGATAAATCTGTGTTCAATATGGAATCATTATTGGATACAGAAAGACCGCTAGGTTCTATCTTTATTGGAATTATATTCTTTGTTAACACTCCAAAAGATATTCCTATTATCGCTGCACAAAACGATGTGATAGTATATAGAACTATCCCTTTAGCTGATATTTTGAGTATGTTACCACCACTTTTGTTGGTTACAATTGCATTGGTTATTGAGAAAAAAACTGTTGGAACTATTATCATTTTCAATGCTCTAATGAAAAGCATTGCAGGCAATTCAAAATATTTTGCATACTCGCCAATTAAACTTCCAAGCAATAACCCTGCTATTAATGCCAGTAGAACATTGCGTGTGACATTATCATTTGCAGACTTTTTTTCCATATCGAAAACATATAAACTGTTATATCTGGTTATTGTACAGTAATTAGTTTAAGCAAATATTACTTTATTAATTCCTTATTTGGATATGCAAGACAATAAGTATGATTATGTGGTTTTTATAGGACGTATACAACCTTTGCATTTAGGGCATCTATACGTATTGCAAAAGGCTTTGCATGTTGCCCACAGAGTGATTGTTTTATTAGGTTCGTCTAATTTACCTCCATCTTGTCATAACCCTTGGAGCTTTGTGGAGCGTAAGAATATGCTACTCAATTCTTTAAAGGAAGAATTAGTTTATAGAATACATATTTTACCTATTAATGATTATACATATGATGATCAAATTTGGATTCAAAATGTTAAAAATAGCATTCATTCTGTGATACGCACAAATGATAATGTTGCTTTGATTGGCATGAACAAAGATGAAACATCATATTATCTAAAATTATTCCCAGAATTCAAATTTGTTGCCATAGACTATTTTTTTAAAGGCATAAATGCAACTGATATAAGAGATAAATATTTATGCAAAGGGGATATTGATGATTCTCTTCTGCCCAAATATGTCACTGACTTTCTTAGTGAATTTAAATGCAATGATACATATAAATTACTAATGAATGAAAGAAATTTACTGCTCGAACATCACAATTTTACTTCTAAATATAATTTAGAGGCATTTTTCTGTATTTTTCATGAAGATAAATTTATTGTGATAAAGAGTAAATTTCAGAGTGATTTACACACTTTACCATGTTCTTATATTACCGATTTACAGGATTTTTATGAATGTATAAATAAAGAATTTTCATATTTAAAACAACAAGATCTGCAAATTTTACATGATAATGCTAAATATCTAGATTACATCTTTTTGTCACGCTATAGAAAAAAATATAGCAATATTGATGCCGTACTATTTTATGCGGAAATTGATGAAACTTTATTTGCCTCTATTCTAGATAAGAATATACGTTATTCTTGCATATCTACAGAAAAATTAACAGTTTGTGATTTTTATGGAGATATATTCTTTATTTTACGCAAAGCATCGAGACTTATATTTCATTTTTTACAAATAGATGATGATTAAAAAATATATTTTATTCCCACTGAAATCTTACCTTTTTTGGTAGTTCCTGATTCAAGTTTGGTACTATATATTCCTCTGCTTTGGTCAGCAAAAAAAGTCTTTTGCTGTATTATAGGATATGTTACTCCAATAGAGAATTCGATATTTTGCGATATATCAACGTGTAAAGACAGTATTGTTTGTATCATGAATTCATTTTCTCTTAACTGATAACTTGAAACTTTATTATTTTGGGGATCCAAAAATTTTTGGGCTTGTGAAGCTTGCAGTGCAAATTCTACATATGGTGTTATATGTTTGCTATATTTTTTTGCCTTTAGCGGTAATATATAAGCTGTTTTTAGAAAATATGTATGTGCTTTATTTGTGTTGTCTGGAAATTTTAAAAGATGAAAAATATTATTTTGCTTTTTTTCTAGCTTATAAATAGATGTATTTTCTATGCCTGTTTGCAATAATATTGTTTCCATAGGGGAAAAATTAATAGAAAATCCAAAACCTTGTTTGTGTATGTCGTGAGCTATTTTATGATAGAGATAATTAACGCTTACAGATAATATTTTATCCTCTCCTGTTTTGAGTGGGATTGTGCTATTAATTATGAATTCTTTATTTAATAATCTATCTTTCTGATTATTATTAGATAATCTTTTGTTGTTCTTATCAAATTTATTGTCTTGAGTGATTAAATTTGAATTTTCTATTCCAATAGATAGGGAATGAAGTGTGTTTCTTATTAGTTTTTCATCTGTTTGATCGTTTGTTGTTTTATCATACGCTTTAGCCTCTTTCATGTATGAATATGAATAAATTATAAAAAATATATAAGAAATACAAATCCATGTTTTATACAAATTTATAGCTTTATTCATTAATTTTTTATCCCTATATATGAAAAAATTAAAGATAATATTAACTTATCCATATGTAAGAAATCAAGCGGCGCTAAATGCCATATTTAGGATGTAATTTAATGTAAAAAATGCTATATTTGCATTCCATATTAAGTAACACTTATCCTACTTTTTTATGGGAAATCCTGTAAGGTTTTTTTTACTTATATGTTTTATAAATTCATTTACTTCGTATATCTTTGTTGTATTTTATAAATGTTTGAGTTATTAACAGATACTTTTTTATCAAGAGTGCAATTTGCATTCACCGTATCTTTTCATATTATCTTTCCTGCATTGAGTATAGGTTCAGCAACTTTTTTAGCTATTGTTGAGGGTTTATGGTATTTTTCTGGGAAAAAATTATATGAAGATATATATAAATTCTGGTTAAAGATATTTGCAATTTCTTTTGGATTAGGTGTTGTTTCAGGAATTGTTTTATCCTTTGAGATTGGTGCTAATTGGTCACATTTTTCTCAATATGTTGGAAATGTCTTAGGACCTTTATTAGGATACGAAGTATTGACAGCTTTCTTTTTAGAAGCATCTTTTCTTGGAATTATGATATATGGAATGGGGAAAGTTAGTCCCAAAATGCATTTTGTCTCCACAGTGATTGTTGCAGTAGGCACAACAGTATCTGCTTTTTGGATATTATCTGCAAATAGCTGGATGCAAACTCCTACAGGGTTTTATATTGGGTCTGATGGCTTACTATATCCTAAGAAATGGTTAGATATAATATTTAACCCATCTTTTGTTGTTAGAATGGTTCATATGCTTATTGCTAGCTATATAACGACTTCATTTGTACTGTCAGGAGTAGCATGTTATTTCTTATTGAAGCGCAAATTTTTAGAACATGCTAAATTTATTCTTCAATTTAGTATGTCTGTTTTAGTTATTTTGGTTCCTTTGCAGCTTTTGGCGGGAGATCAACATGGTTTAAACAGTTTTGAACATCAACCATTAAAAATTGCAGCTATTGAATCTGTTTGGGAAACAAAAGGGGATGTACCCTTCACTATTTTTGGCATTCCTTCACAAAAAAAAGAGGAAACAAATTATGCGATAAAAATACCTTACTTAGGTAGTTTACTATTAACTCACTCATTACATGGCGAGATTCCAGGGTTGAAGGAAGTAGACCCTAAAGATAGACCACACGTTGCTACTGTGTTTTTTGCCTTTAGAATCATGATCTTATGTTGGTGTATCATGTTGGCTTCAGTGCTTTCATATATTTACCTTAAATTTAAGAAAAGACAATTTACATCTCGTGTGTTTCAATATTTTAATGTTGTGATTGCTCCCATAGGTTTTATAGCTCTTTTGGCTGGGTGGTTTGTTACGGAAGTAGGGCGTCAACCTTATGTTGTATATGACCTACTTAGAACATCAGATGCAGCTTCCAATTTACATATAGCGCAAGTATCCCTGAGTTTAGCTTTGTTTGTGTTTGTATATCTTACTTTATTTGGCTTTGGTGCTTATTATATGGTCACTGTTATAAAGAAAGGACCTGTGATATCCAAAAAGGATAATGGAGATGTTGACTCTGCTTTTGTAAGAAAGCCACTTTAACGTTTTATTTTTTTAAATTATAGTACCTGCATAGAGGATTATATAATGATCAATTTTGAGAATTACATTAATTTGCCCTTCATATGGGGTGGGTTAATTGCTATTGCTGTTATGGTATATGTTATACTGGATGGCTTTGATCTAGGTATTGGAATAATTTTTCCTTTTGTATCTGATAAAAAAGATAGAGATATGTTAATTGGAACTATTGCTCCTTTTTGGGATGGCAATGAAACATGGTTAGTGCTCTCCGGAGGAGGGTTATTAGCAGCTTTTCCCAAAGCATATGGGATATTCATGCCAGCACTTTATATTCCTATTATCATTATGTTAATGGGCTTAATCCTTCGAGGAGCATCATTTGAGTTTCGATTTAAAGCAAAAAATTATGTTCAATCTTTAGTGTGGGATATGGTCTTTCACTTTGGTTCTTTAGTAGCAGCTTTTATGCAAGGGATAATAATTGGTGCTGTTATACAAGGCATCAAGGTATCTAATATGAAATATGCTGGAACTCCTTTAGACTGGGCTACAGGCTTTAATATGTTGACAGGGATAGCTGTGGTCTTTGGTTATTCTATGTTGGGTTCAACATGGCTTATGATGCATTGTAAAGAAAAAGTATTATTTAATTGGGCAAAAAAAGTAGCGATTTATACTTCTTTTTTTGTAGGTCTAAGTATGTTAATGGTAAGCATTGCAATGCCTATTTCCAATCAACATGTACGTGATTTATGGTTTAGTTTACCAGAATTCCTTTTCTTGTTGCCGATACCTTTTATAGCTTTTATATCTTTTATAGTGTTATGGATTTCTCTCTATAAGGCGGATAAATTTATACCATTCTTTTGTACTGTAATCATCTTTGTATTATCTTTCTCTGGAATATGCATAACAATGTATCCGTGGTTAGTGCCGTATTCTGTGAATTTACATGATGCAGCAGCAACAGGGACTTCGCAATCTATTTTACTGATTGGAGCAATTATTATGCTACCAGTTATTCTTTCATATACTGGATACTGTTACTATTTAATGTGGAATAAAGATGATCGTAAAAAAGCTTCGTAACGTTAGTGTTAGTATAAGAAATTATCTGGATTCAAGAAAAAATTTAAAAAATTGGATCTGGTTGATTGTGCTATGGATTGTGAGTTTTACAGCGATGTCTATTTTCACTTATTCTGTTAAATATCTTATAGGCATCTTTTTTTAGTGTATAGGTGCTTTAGGAAGCTATTTTTTGAGGGACAATTTTAGTTACTCATAGCATCATTTATTAATAAATTAGTATTATTCTAACTAATTAAGGGTATTATAATATATATATTAAGTTGAATAATACATCTATGAGTGTTGTTATAGTTGCTGCCAAGAGAACTCCAATGGGAAAGTTTGAAGGTGTATATTCTTCTGTTAGTGCAGTAAAGTTAGGATCAAGTGTTATATCAAGCTTAGCTAAAAATCTTAATAGAAATAAAGATCTAATAGATGCTGTAATTGTGGGGCAAAGTTTAACAACAGGTTGTGGACAAAATCCTGCTCGACAATCTGTTATTAATGCCGATTTAAGTTCCAAGATACCTGCGTATTGTGTAAATAGTGTTTGTGGATCTGGGATACAAAGTGTGATTCTAGGATATCAACATATTCTTGCTAACAAGGGTGATATCGTTATTGCTTCATGCCAAGAAAATATGACATGTGCTGCTCATTATATAAAAGTGCGTGATAAAAATTTTAGCTATGGAGACATCAAGTTAAAAGATACAGTGGTACATGATGGATTATTAGATGTGTATTCAAAATCTAGTACTGGAGAATTAGCAGAAAAATTATCTCATATTTATCGTATTGATAGGTCTTTTCAGGATAACTATACTTTAGAATCTCGAGATAGATTTAGAAGATATTTGCAAAGTTTGCATTATTTTGAGTATGTTGAATCTGTTGATCTTAAAGATAATGTTATTTTTAAAGATGAAACAAAAAAATCAGACTATTCACTTGCCAGGTTATCTAATATGAAGCCTATATTTCACACATCTGGGACAATTACAGCAGGAAATAGTGCTCATTTTGCTGATGGGGCTGCTGGCTTCTTGATGATGCATACTGATAAAGCCAATGAATTAAATTTACAGCCATTAGTGCGGATAAAATCTGTTTCTTGTGTTGCTAATGATTCTAATGTTATAAATTTGGCTGGAGTAAGAGCAGCTAAAAAATCTTTATCTATTGCAGAATGGAAAATAGAAGACGTGGATGTTCTAGATGTTACTGAACCTTTTGCAGTACAAGTTATTGCTGTTATGCAAGATTTAAAGGTTGATATGAAGAAAGTAAACTTATATGGAGGAGCATTGTCTATGGGTTATGCTTTGGGTGTATCTGGTGCTGTGAGCCTTATTAATGTAATTCAAGCGATAAATAACAAGAGTCTCAACAAGGGAATGGCAGTCGTTTGTGCTGCTGGTGGCCTAGGGCTATCGATATGTGTAGAGAAATAAAATTAGTATGCATATATAGGTTCTAATTTCTGTAGTTTCAGATTATGCTGTATACAGTGTTCTCCAAATTCTAATAAATTTGTTATATTTATTGGTATTTTGATTGATACTTCTTCTATATTACCGCAATTTACTTGAGATGGATCTTCCAATATCAGATTCTTTTTCTCTATTCTTTGTATTTTGTTGATTGCTACTAAATTTTTATCTATTTGTTGGTTATATACAAATCTTTCTCTATCTGCAATGCATACGTTATAACTTCTTTTATCTGTTTCTTTTATTGCAAAGAATCCTACCATTTTCATCAGATCAACTGGTAGTATTATTATATGTGGCATGACTATACGAAAACCTTGTACTGCTGCTATACATGCTCTTATACCAGTAAAGCTTCCAGGGCCTACTGTGACCATAATTTTATCTACATCATGAAAACTATAGTTATTATTATTCATAAGATTTTTTAAACAGAAATGAAGCATTTCGGCAGTATTTTGTGTATTTACATTATGAGTAAATAACTTCCCATTTTTATCTTTTATTCCTAAGGATAAATCATTGTTATAGTTGTTAATTGCAACTGTTAGCATATATGTTTTTAGCTGTTTATATCATTGTATTTATTATAGCACTCATTTTTTATTATTTATATCTGTGCACTAATTGCATTTTCTTACAACGTGCTATACCTTATTGGAAATACAATATATTCTGTAGTTTTATAAATAAAGAGGTTAATATGTCATTTTCATTAATGGATCTGCCCTTCAAACATGATGCCTTAGAGCCTTTCATGAGTGCTCAGACGCTTTCTTTTCATCACGGTAAGCATCATGCTGGGTATATTCAAAAACTTAACACCTTGATTAAAGATACTAAATACGAAAATATGTCTCTTGAAGATATTATTAAAGATGTTCCTGCTGGAACAAATATATTCAATAATGCTGCGCAAGTATGGAATCACAATTTTTTCTGGCAGTCAATAAAACCAAATGGTGGCGGACAACCAACAGAAGATTTGTTGAAATTGATCGAAAATCAATTTACCAGTGTTGATAAATTCATTGAAGAATTTAAGAATACAGCAATGTCGCAATTTGGTAGTGGTTGGGCATGGTTAGAATATGATCTTAAATCACAAAATTTGAATATCAATAAAACAGGTAATGCTGAAACTCCTTTAACAGAAAAGAATAAAGTGCCTCTATTAACTGTTGATGTTTGGGAACATGCATATTATTTGGATTATCAAAATCTTCGTCCGAAATATTTAGATACAATCTTTTCTAATTTAATTAATTGGGATTTTGCAAAAATTAACTTCAGTGAAGCTTTAAAGTAAATATTGATGATTATATTTTGCAACTGTTTTAGAGCAAAAAGAAAGTTCAGTTGTTAAAATTGATCATTTAGAAAGAGTTATTAGCTATTAATTTGCTTAGCCTGTTTTTATGATTGCACTGCAAGGTATACGGCACACTTTACGGATTATATATCTTAGAGATGAAGTTGGGATTAATATAAAAATACGATTCTTTATATTTAAAATGCAATGCTTTTATGGATGTTATGGCAAATAAATGAAAAAGTTGCGGGAGTAGGATTTGAACCTACGACCTCCAGGTTATGAGCCTGGCAAGCTAACCGGACTGCTCCATCCCGCGATAAATCATCACACTACTATTAGCACACGGGGAGATTCTATCTTATGTAGCTCATATAGTCAATGAAAGTTTTAGGAATTATGTATAATTCGCAGATATAACTATCTTAATATCAAATTATACTAATATTGGCTTAAATATAAAAATAATATAATTGCAATAGCACATGAAAAAACAGTACATATCATAAATCTCATAACAATTTTTGACTCATTCATTCCCAATTCCTCAAAATGATGATGTATGGGAGTCATTTTAAATACTCGTCTTCCTTCACCATACTTCTTCTTTGTGTACTTGAAATATAATACTTGTATTATTACTGATAATGTTTCTGATACCATAATGATGGCTATTATTGGTAATATTAGTTCTATTTGTAATAATAAAGAGATTATCCCTAATAAACCTCCAAGCGATAAGCTGCCAACATCCCCTGTGAATATAGTGGCCTTATTTGTATTGAACCATAGTAAACCTAAAGAAGATCCAGCAATTATCAAACATATTTTTGTTATATTATCATAATCTTTAATAGAAAGGAGATTATTAACATTTTTTGTAGATAAAAAAGCAATTGTTAGGAATATTATAATGATTTGAGTCAATAATAGACCGTCTAAGCCATCTGTAAGGTTTGTAGCATTTGATGAGCCAACAGTAACAAATAGGAAAAATATTAGATATCCCCAGTATGTTATATTAAAAGAGTAATTTGCAGATATTTTGATAGAGTGCAAAGAAAAAAGATTAACATCCGCTTTTTGACTCACTAAATATATTGTTAAGAATGCTATGAATAACTGAGATAGAAATTTCACTTTTGCAGGCATGATACTGTTTCTATTTTTTTTTTGTTTAAGCTTACTTAGATCATCAATTAAGCCTAATGCTCCATAACCCAAAAATATTACAAGAATTGCCAATATATGATAATTAAAGTAATCATCTAGCATTATTGCAGAAGTTATTACTGTGGATATCAGTATCGCTAAACCTCCAAGAGTTGCTGTACCTTCCTTTTTTTTATGTCTTTGAGGACAATCTTCGTATATTGGTTGTCCTTTTGATTGAATGCAAAATGATATTTTCTTTATTACTGGAATCAGTAATGCAGATGTTATAAAAGCAATTAAAAAAGATAGAGTATATTTTATTGTCATTTTTTTTCTTTCTGTAAAAGATCGTTTACTATTTTTTTAAAACATTTACCGCGTTCTTCAAAATTTTTCCACATGTCAAATGAAGCAAACCCAGGGGAGAATAATATATCAATTGCTGCATTTTTATCCACCTCTTTCATATAATTTTTTGCATACCTAAATGCTGAATCTATAGCTTCTTCTAAATTTTCACAAATTCTTACGGTTGAATTACATCCAAGAGCCTTTGAATTACCTTCATAAGATTTATTCTTTTTTGATAATTCATCGCTTATTTTGTGACGCACTTCTCCAAACGCATATATCATCATTATATTATTAGAGATCATAAAATCAAAATGTGAAAATTTTCCTTTACTTCTGCCTCCACATATCCAAAGAATCTTATTTTGGGATTTGATAATAGCATAGTTAGCGGCATGGAGATTAGTTGCTTTGCTATCGTTAATGAAGTTGATGTTTTTATACGATGTAAAAAATTCATTTCTGTGTTCTATCCCTGAGAATTTTTCTACCAAAGACTGAAAATCCTTTTTATTGATAGATAGATTTTTTATTATTAGGTATGCATATTTTATAATATCTGCATGAATATTGTCATTTTCAATATTCATATTATCAGAACACTTTATAATGTTACTTGTTTTCTCTAAGATTGAACTTTGCACAGAAATATTATCTTTTGACACATTATCTATTCTGTATCTTTTTAATTTTTCTAAATCGCATGCAACAATCTGATATGCAAATTCTTTAGATGCATTATATCTTTTAGAACATTGTTCATAAACTATAGCATCTTTAATATCTTTTCCTTTTGTTAAAGCACACTCTAGAATATGATTTCCACAGATAGCAATTGTATTTGGATTATTGAATATGTTGAATTTAGCTCTGATATAATTTTCTTGGCTTCCATGTCTGTCTATGTGGTCATCTGCTATATTTGTTATCACGCCAAATTTTAAATTTTTTAAATATGATGTTATCTCAAGTTGAAAAGATGACATTTCTATAATAAGCCAATCGCTTGCTATTGCTTCTTTGTTAAAAATTGAGACCCCGATGTTTCCGCAAAGAGAAACATTATAACCAACTTCTTTAAGAACATAATATATTAATGTACAAAGAGTAGTTTTCCCGTTAGTGCCTGTTATTCCTATTAAATTTTTTTCTGGATATAGCTCAGAGAAAAATTGGATATCAGACTTTATCGAGATATTATGTTTTTTTAACTTTAATGCAATTTCATTTTTATTTGTATTAATACCAGGAGACAAAATAGCACAGTCTATAAATTCAAAATGTTCACACTCTAACGGATTGAACAATTCAATATTTGCATTGTTTTTTGCTAACAGTATCGCTTTTTCTTTTTTAGAATCATCCCATATCAATATTTTTCTTTTTTTTGATATATGCTCTGCTAATTTAAGACCGGTAATACCAAGACCATAAACAAATATATAATGACTGTTTTTGTCTAATACCATTTTTACTACAAATTGATTGCTTTATTGCATGTACATCCCGCCATTTACATGAAATACTTGGCCGGTAATATAATTCGATGCTTCTGATAGAATAAAATTAACCATATTAGCTATTTCTTCAGCTGAGCCTTGTCTTTTCATTGGGATGTTAGAAAGAATAAAATCTTTTCTTTCATCAGTAAGAGATCTTGTCATATCAGTATCTATAAAACCTGGAGATACACAATTTACAGTAACATTTTTACCAACATATTCTAGTGCTAAAGATTTGGACATGGAGATCATCCCGCCTTTTGCCGCACAATAATTTGCTTGCCCAGGGTTTCCTGTCGCAGCTACGATAGAAGAAATATTGACTATCCTTCCCCAAGAATTTTTCATCATATGTCTAAAAGCATGCTTGTTCAGTAAAAATACACTCTTCAAATTAATATTGCAGACTTTATCCCAATCTTCTTCTGACATACGTAAAGATAATTTATCTTGTGTAACTCCTGCATTACAGACTATTCCATCCAATCCACCTAGTACACTTACAGCATCTTTAATAAATTTCTCTATATTCTGAGATTGTGAAACATCGCACTCCAGTAAATGACAATTCTCTTTATTCTCGATTTCTTTTAGTCCATTTTGGAGATTCTCAATACTAGAAGAGCTCATTACAATTTTTGCACCAATACTGCTAAGTTGTTTAGCAATTTCTAAGCCTATTCCTCTAGAAGATCCTGTTACGATGAATTTTTTATCTTTAATATTTGTTATACTTTGATGTAGATTTGCCATTTTTTTTATTTTTAATGCTAGAATTGTCCAGTATACATTTTGCATGTGTTTGGTGCAACAATGTATTATCGATTATAATTGCATGTTTATTAGAGAATTTTATGACTAAATTTAGTTCCTTATTATAATTGATGATATATTAAAAGTGGTCAGTACTATTATTAGTACGTCTCGTGTTGTTTTTTATTATGCGTTTATCCAAATTTCTTAATATTAAGACATTTCTTATAATTGTTTTACTTATAATTTCTATATTTATCTACTATCTTTTCAGTAGTAAGAAATACGTAGAATATATAAAGAGTTATTCAGAATATAAGCTTCAACCCGTTTTAGGAGAAAATGAATTGCAGTTTGGAGATGTTAAATTAACCAAGGATAATCTGTTCTTTACAATAAACATAAAAGATATCAGGTTTATAGGGAATAACAGTTTATATATATCTTTTTTGGAAATAAAAGTGCGAAAGGGGCTTTTTGGGTTATTTTATAAATTCTCTGATGTAGGGATGGGGAAGATAGAATTTAGTGCAACTGATAATTCCATATCACATGATACAGAAAAAAAGAATAATCTTGGAAATGATAATGAAGTTAAACAGGAAGGTTTTAAACAAGAATATGATGGTTATGAAAATGCTTTAGACTATTATGTTTCTAAAGGATCTAAAATAGCATTTAATACATTGGATAAGATATTTTTCAATTTGAATATAGATTCAATCAAATTCAATGATACTTTTCTAGGTTCTATTTCTATTCATCATTATTATCAGAAAAATAAAAAGGATAGATATCTAGAAGGGACAATACGTAACTCTTTAACCAATTTTATAAAATTACATTATGATAAAGATGATTATCCAAAAATAGTTGTTACTCTGAACAATTTTTCACTGAACGATGATTTATTATCGAAAATGCTGCTTAAATATAAACCAGAATGGTCTGATATTATAAGGCAAAATATTGATTTAAATATTATTACTACTGTTACAGAAAGATTTAATAAGGTAGATGTCCAGTTAAATTTAAACTCAGTGACAGGAAATATAGGAAAGCCACTTTGTAATGCTGTAGATAGTCTGTCTTGTAATATTGATTATGGCTCTGCTGTCGTTAAGATAGATAGGGGGACAATTTCTGTCAATGATTTATCATTGAAGAATAAGGAAAGTGTTACCTCTTTAGATTTAGTATATGGAGAATACGAAAAGACCCTAGATTTTTATCTGGAAAATATTAGGCTTGGAGCTGTTCTTTCATATTGGCCAAATTATCAAAAACAAGCTGCTCAAATTAAGGAAGAAATATTTGGGTTTATCGATCATGTGGAATCTAAGATTATAAAAGGTTCAGTGGATTTTATAACTGGAAATGTTGATTTGAATGTTCCTTTTCATAGCGGGCAGACAAAAGAGGTAAAAGATATTATTCCCGTAATAGAGAATCTTACAGGTAATTTTAGTATATCCGGTCAAACTTTGAAATTGCATGCTTATGAAGATATTCCTAATCCCGTTTATAGCGTTGATTTTATCATTCCTGATTTATATACTGACGGTCCTTTTCAGTATGAAGTTAATATAAATTCTGAAGGAGATTTTGCCGAACATTATCAGGCTTTGATGAAATATTTGCCTTTCTATTTTTCTGATGATTATGCTGCTTATTTACCAGTAATAAAAAATATGAAGAACCTCACTGGAATCGTTAATTCTGTGACTGCACTTAAATTTTATGCAGATGAAAATGAAAAATATCAATTTGAATATTCTATAAATATTGATAGTAATAATTTAAACGGTTACTTATACGATAATTTCCCGATTTCCAAATCATCATTTGAATTCAAATTGGATAATAATGATTTATTCTTCGTGTTGAATTTGAAAAATGATGATACTGATTTAGCTATATTGTATCGTGACAATTATATCGAAAAGAAAAGTAACATTTATTTTGATGGATATTTTGATACGGAATTCATTATCCAAATTATTGATAACGATATGCTAGGTGATTATAAAGATCTTATTAATGCACATGATGGAATTTATAGTGTAAATCTGAAGGGAGAAGGGCGTGACTTGATGAATATGAAGTATAAAGGTGTTTTAGATCTAAAGAATGTTGATATAAATTATCCAGAGATTTCTTATAGTAAAATTTATGGAAAGCCTGCAAAGGTAAAAATGGATTTTGGTCTACAGGAAGGAGTTTTAAAATCTAGTGTTTTTCATTACACTGCTCATGCAGCTGATATTGAAGTAAATGTTAATGTTGATAAAGATGATTATCTTATCCATTCCAATAGGGTTAAATTTGCTGATAATGATCTACATTTTACTTTTAGTTCAGTGAAAAATATCAAAGATTTAAAGATTTTTGCTAATATCATAGATATCGCTGGCTTATCTAAATTCTTCAAGAGAATAGACAAATCACCAGATTTTCAAGAAAGACATAATGTTAATAATTACAGGATAGATGCTGAAATAAAAAAAGCTATCATGTTTAACGGCAATCATATGAGTAATTTAAAATTTAAATTTGATCTTCCCAAACGTAATGTTTTGTTATCGGGTGCTGTTTATCCAAATGAAAAAGCAGATTTTTGGTATCAAAAATATGATGAAGAGAGAGCGCTATCTTATATTAGTGCAAAATATAATGGTAGAGATATAGTTATTTCTAGTACCAATGCTGGAATATTATTGAGTGCGTTGGATATTTCAGAATATATGTTTGGTGGTAATATGGAGCTTTTTTTAAAAATTAGTGATAATCGTAGTATAAAAGGAGATTGTAATATTGATAATTTTTATCTTGGTGATTCACCTACTTTAGCTCGTATTTTCGCTTTAACTTCCTTTAATATATCAAATATATCTGGAATATTAAGAGGGAAAGGTGTTTCTTTTAATAGTTTTTATGGCCGATTTTCGTTTGCCGATGGTCTCTTGACGATCGAAGAATCTTGGGCAAAGGGAGCCGCTTTAGCAATTTTCAATTTTGGTATAATAAATTCCATAACAGGTGATTATAAAATGTACGGAAGCCTTGTTCCATATTATCAATTGAGTGTAACAGTTAGTTTAGTACCATTAATTGGGAATATATTCACCGATGATCAAACTAGAGGTCTTATTACTCTAGAATATGTCTTAGAGGCCTCAAAAGATGAAGATTCGATGGTACAGGTTGATACTAACACTTCTACCGCACCTAGTTTCTTACGTAAGTTTATCGATATTTTTGGTGATGGCAGCTTATCTAATGCGTATCAACAGTAGCCTTTGATTTAGAAAATGCTTTTGAGTTAAATTAGATTATTCTGTAATTCGTATAAATCTCTATATAAAAATAATGATCCACAAATTATGATGGTCATCTTTTCTGTTTTAGAAGATTTCGTAGCAAGGTCTTGTATTGCTTCTCTTATATTTTGATATGCAGTACTTGGAACTATATTTAATTCTTTTCTTGCTCTTTGTATTATCTCTTGTGCTTTTATAGATTTTGGTTCCGATAGAACAGAAACTGCACACAATTTTGATATTTGAGCCTTTAATATTTTTAAAAATTGAATAAAATCTTTCCCTAGTGTAAAGCCTACAATTAAAATAGCTTTTCTTTCTTTAAGCCAATTTTTTATTGCGTAAGCCCCATCTGGATTATGAGCTCCATCAAAAAATATTTCAATATTCTTATTTTCAAAATATTTGAGAATTCTATTATTTTCTATCTTTTCTAGCCTACCTGGCCAATATGCTTTTTCTATTCCGCATGTTATTGCATTATCTGTTATTTTGTTAAAATTCATTTTTTTTAAGAGATATAAAGCCGTAATAGCATTGCTTGCATTATCTATTTGGTGATCGCCAAGAATATTAGGGCGTGGTAAATTTATTGTTTTATCTGCTAAAGTATAATTAAAACTTTGATTATCTATTATCTGTATTTTTTGATCTTCTCCTGAACAATAAACAGGAGAGTGCTTTTTATAAGCTATATTTTTTATTACATCTAGTGCTTTTTTATATTCTTGTTTAGCTATGATAATAGGAACCTTTTCTTTGATTATTCCTGCTTTTTCAGAAGCTATACTTTCTATTGTAGATCCCAAAAATTCACAATGATCAAAAGATACTTTAGTTATAATAGATATTATAGGATTAACTACATTTGTTGAATCCAAACGGCCTCCTAAGCCTGTTTCAAGAATTGTGAAATCAGTTGGATTCTCAGAAAATGCTAGCATTGCTGCTGCTGCTATCCCTTCATAAAATGTTACTTCACAATTTGTTACTCTGCATCTTTCAAGCACGTTAAAGAGTTTTTTGTCACTTATTGGTGTACCAGAAAGTATAATTTCCTCATTAAAAGATATTAATGCAGGTGTGTTAAAGCAATTCACGCTATAATCAGATTGTTCCAACATTTCTCTTATAAATGCTGTTGTCGAACCTTTTCCATTTGTTCCAGCAACATGAATGATATTTTTTATTTTTAAATGAGGATTATCAAGTTTCTTAAGAATTATTTCTGTTCTGGATAATCCAGGGGATATATATCGTTTGTCTAACACATTTGGCCAATGTGGCATTTTAATTGGCATAGAATTTTTAAATTAACTCTGGTAATACTTCTTCTAGACCAAGTTGTTCAATCTTTTGTTGTACAACGTCCTTAACAGATGACACAAAACTAACTTTATCTTCAATTATCAAATCAAAAATTTTTATAGAATCCCCATCTTTATCAAATGTCATCATATATCTTATGGGAATTAACTGTGTTAACGCAAATTTATTTATCGTATCTGCAAATATTGAATTTTTTCCATATTTCTGTATATATGTTATTTCTTTTATTCCCTTGAAATTTGAAAGGCCATTAATATATATCTCAAGCATTTTATCACTGAATTCATCTTTACATTCTTTTTTTTGTGTATCAGAAAGCTCATCATAGTATTTTCCCAAAACCATTTTAATAATACGATTCATATCTATGCTTTCTCTAAGTAATATCCTTAATTTTTCTTCTTGGACTTCAAGGGCTTCGTTAGAATTACCTATATCTACTATTTTATCTGTAAAATTTAAGAGAAATTTTTCAACTTTTTGGTCTATATTTTGTGCTTCTATGGTAGTAATATTTCTTATAAATAGGATTAAGAATAAGAATAGTAGTACTGCAAAGAATTGTTTATTTGCGAATCGAAAGAACATCAATGATATCTTATTACAATAAAATGAGTATTCAATGGATATGTTAAACCCTTAATCATTGATAATCAATTATTATGCTGTGCATTTACTCGATACTGTGATACAATACATCAATGATATAAATTTCTTACCCTGGGATTCTTCCCCTTGATTTCTTCTATTGCTTTTAGTTGTAGATTATTTGAGAATTTAGCTTTTATTGTTTTTTCATTATTAAATTGTGGTTATTTCTAGTATGCAAAGGAAAAGTGAGCCTTATTCAGGCAAAGATAGTGAGAATTTGTGTGATAGCACTGGTGAAAAAAACAGATCAAAAGGCGGTTATTCTGATAATAAATATTCAAAAGAAGGAGATCGTCCACGTCGTCCTTTTTCAAAATCCGGTTCTGGTAGACCACCATTTAAATCAAACGATAGATTTGCAACAAGAAAAAGATTTGGTGATAAAGACAGATCAGAGGGCGGCTATTCTGATGATAAATATTCAAAAGAAGGAGATCGTCCACGTCGTCCTTTTTCAAAATCCGGTTCTGGTAGACCACCATTTAAATCAAACGATAGATTTGCAACAAGAAAAAGATTTGGTGATAAAGACAGATCAGAGGGCGGCTATTCTGATGATAAATATTCAAAAGAAGGAGATCGTCCACGTCGTCCTTTTTCAAAATTTGGTTCTGATAGACCACCATTTAAATCAAACGATAGATTTGCAACAAGAAAAAGATTTGGTGATAAAGACAGATCAGAGGGCGGCTATTCTGATGATAAATATTCAAAAGAAGGAGATCGTCCACGTCGTCCTTTTTCAAAATTTGGTTCTGATAGACCACCATTTAAATCAAACGATAGATTTGCAACAAGAAAAAGATTTGGTGACAAAGACAGATCAGAGGGCGGCTATTCTGATGATAAATATTCAAAAGAAGGAGATCGTCCACGTCGTCCTTTTTCAAAATTTGGTTCTGATAGACCACCATTTAAATCAAACGATAGATTCGCAACGAAAAGATACAATTCCCGTACATCTAGGAGTAAAGATGGATTTTTTGCTGAAGATGTTAGATCTAGATTGGACGCTGAAAAGAAGTCTTTGATTATTAAGGATGATCGTAAAGAGAATTGTGATGAGAAAAGAAAATATAGCAAAGATTTATTCCAAGATCGTTTGAAAATTTCTTCTTTGGATAACAAGAAAAAGCGTACAGATTCTTCTACTAAATGGATTAGTAGGCATATTAATGATCCATATGTGAAATCTTCTAAAAAAGAAGATTATAGATCACGTGCGGCTTATAAATTACTTGAAATATCAGAAAAGATAAACATGTTTGATAACGCTACAAATGTTGTTGATTTGGGTTCTGCTCCAGGAAGTTGGGCTCAAGTTATCACACGTTATTCTAAAAAAATTCAAAATGTGGTAGCAATAGATAAAATCAATATGGATCCGATAGAAGGTGTGCAGTTTATTCAATTTGATTTGGAGAATAATTTAAAAGATCTGCATCCTCAATTACCCGTTGAAAAATTTGATATTATTTTATCTGATATGGGTCCTAATTCTTGTGGTAATACTTCTGTTGATCATATTAGATCTATTAATCTATGCTATGCAGCTTTGAATTTTTCTTGTGAATTTTTGAAAGAAAATGGCACTCTAATTTTTAAGATGTTGCAGGGTAGTTTAAGTAGAGAATTTGTATTAGGGCTTAGAGATATTTGTGAGAAAGTTGTCCATATTAAGCCCGAAGCTAGTCGAGGGGATTCACGAGAAATATATATTTGTCTGGAATCCTTCAATTCTACGGAAGCTATAAAGTATGCCGAATCTCTTAATATAAAGAATAATGAAGAAAATAATGAGAAGAACATAGATGATGTAATATCTGCTTTATCAAATTGATATTAATTGGAATTTAGTTAACTATATTTCTCTTTTCTATCTATAATGGGTAGAAAACTTTTTATTGCAATTTCTTTTGATAATTTATTTACGACATTATGTGTATAAAGACCGGTTGTACTTGTCTTTTTTTCTATGAAATACATTTTTTGTTTTTTTTCTTTCGTATTTTTTATCAGCGGTGTAAATGCACAAGTTAAGGGTTTTAATATACCTTATGAAATGCAGCAAGATGTATCTGATGACATACTGTTGGATTCGGATGAGTATTTCATAAAAGACATAGTAAATTATGAAGGAGTAAGAGATAATGTGCTGGTTGGATTTGGTCTTGTAGTAGGGTTAAATTCTACAGGAGATAATCTACGTAATTCTTTCTTTACACAACAGAGCTTGGAAAGTTTTCTCGGTAAAATGGGGATAAATGCTAGAGGAGCTAATTTAAGAACTAGAAATGTTGCAGCTGTTACGGTTACTGCTGTTTTGCCAGCATTTGCTACTCAAGGAAGTCCAATTGACGCTCAAGTTAGTACAATAGGTGATGCAAATAGTCTAGAAGGTGGTGTCTTATTAGCTACTCCTTTACTTGGGATAGATGGGAGAGTTTATTCTGTTGCACAAGGGCAATTATCTTTGCGTAACGTTAATTCTGTGCCTGGTTCTCGCAATAAAAATATTGGAACCAAAACTGTAGCATTTATTCCAAATGGCGCAATTGTAGAAAATGAAGTGGGATTTTCATACGATGATATGGAAGATGTAAGGCTTTCTTTACGTAATCCAGAATTTGATACTGCTGTTAATGTGGAAAATATAATCAATGAATCTTTTGACTATGATATTGCTCATGCTCAAGATAAAGCAACAATTGTTGTAAATCTCCCAGATGAGTACAAAGGGAATATTGTAGCTTTTTTGAACAAAATAGGTAATCTAAAGGTTGAAGTAGGTGGTAATGCCAAGATTGTAATAGATTCTCAAACAGGCACTTTTGTAATTGGCAACAGGGTGCGTTTGACAGAAGTTGCAATATCACATGCAAATACTAACGTTACTATAGGGAAAGATATCAAAATTTTTAATGCTAATGAATCTTTATATAGTTTAATTGAAGGATTAAATAAATTAGCATTACCAATCAATGATATAATCAGCATATTAAATACACTTAGTTTGTCAGGAGCCTTACAGGGTGAAATAATTGTCAAATAATGTCTTTAATATCTATTACGTTCTTGTAAATTTGTATCGGAGAATCAATTATTTTAACATCCATATCTTTGACTATTTCTCTAATAAATATCAAAACCTCCTCCATGAATTCTAACTTTTCATAATAACCTATGTCAGATATATAACAATTTAGTACCAATTCAGTTGTACAGTTAGATATGTTTATTACATTAAGATAATGAGGCAAATCTTTTTTAACTTTTTGATGTGAAAAAATTTTGGTTTTGATTTGATTGATAGTTGATTTTATATCTTTATCTTTATCAAAATATAAGCTGAATTTTTTACTTATTTTATTACCCAGCATTCTGGATTGGTTGTTAATTACGCTCGTGGTAAAAACGGAATTAGGGACATAAATAGGTATTTTATCAGTATTGATTATCTGAGTCATACGTAATCCTATATTGGAAACTTTTCCTATTATATTCATATCATTGATGGATATCTTATCTCCTATTTTAAATGGTTGATCATACACTATCACCAAGAATCCAAAGAGATTTGCTATTAAATCCTTGGCTGCGAAACCAATTGCTATACCTCCTATTCCTCCGAAAGTTAGAATACTTGCGATATTTATATTAAGTGCGTGTACTATCATTAATAGCGATACGACATAAATTGCAGTGCAGAGTATTTTATTTATTAATATTAGATCTACAGAATATCTGTTTTTTATTTTGTCTTTTAAGTTGTTAGCTGCAATTGTTATTAGTGCGGTAGTATATGCTGCAAATAGTGTTATGAAAGCAATTTCCCGTATTGTCATCAGCAGTGTATCATCATCATGCTGATACAACATCTCTATTGATTTTAAAGGAATCCATATTGCTAAAGTTGCTAAGATAGGTAATTTTAGCTTATTTACTGCTTCATATGATATTGGATGGGTTTTTTTGCTTTTATGTTTTACAATCCTGTTGAGTACTATAAATGCAATAAACATGGTCAAAGGAGTGATAATACAAAACGAGATAATCAATCCTTGAAAGGTATTAAAAATATTATTAATCACTGAAGATCTAAATTTACTATCGCAAAATGGCCGATTATAACATTAATTTGGTCATTATTTAACACCTAACTTAAAATACACATACTTATTTTATAAGACTATTTTTCAGTGTAACTAACCTTATAGGGAAGATACTAATATCCTAGAATATAATTTGCATAGCATTTATTTACATTTACAAGCAGCATTGTATTACCTTGTGAATCCTGCTGCGTCTGCTTTTATCTTTGTAGTTAATGCGTCACATTCCTTTTGGATTGATCCTATCCTTTCAGCTACATTTGTTCTAGTGTATTGTGTGTCGATTGCTGCTGCTGTAGTGTTTTCCATAGCAGGCATGGGGGATTGTAAACGACATCGTTTACCGCAGCGTACAACATCAAGACTTGCATTATGTAGCATTCTTTCTGCACCGTCCATATTATCTAATTCAATTGGAGGAATTTCAGCATCTCTGCTGCTGTATTCACTATTCTGGAGACATATAGAAGAAGGCTGCTGCTGTATCGCTTCATTGTCATTATATTTTATGAATGTTTGTTGCTGACTCTCCTCTTCATTACGTTTTGTTGCTGTTGCTTCAAAATTAGCAAAAACATTGTTATCATCTTTAGCTTTTTCTTGCGTATTAGACGAAAAAATAGAAAATATTAAATCTACAATATTTGTAACTCCTTGAAGCATTATGGAGAATACTGCAACATACAACATGCGATAAATATTCAGAAACGATGCGTTCTCAGAAGGCATAAGAGAAGTTAGAACAGAACCGACTGTTAAATAAATACTCGCTGATGCAGCAGCAGTGTTTGCACTTTCTTTTAACGTTTCTTCAATTATATTTGGCACACTTTGACGCTTCTCTGGGGCGATATATCGTTGATCTATTAATCTAACAACAGCAGAAGGAGTAGTATTCAGAGTGTGATACAAAACATAATGTGTTAATAATGCATCAGGATAAGGTATTCGTACTTGTCGCATTATTTCTTGTGACACTTTGAGGAAAAGCGCCTTATATGCCATGGTAGCGAAAAAATGTTGCCATGAGTGATATGGAAATATTTTAGAGTAAGATGTTTTAAGTTTTTCTTTTTTCCCTGCAGAAGAATGGTCTTTTAAATGATTTTCGTTTTCTGTCATATTCGCCTCTATAAATATATTTATTAATTTATAAAAGGAAATTATATATTATAACAATCATTAGTCACGCATTATCAAAAAATTTTTGTCCTAAAATAAACAATTAATTAGTAAATTGATATCAGAATTTTCCATTTTGCTTGCGAAGACAATTCTCCCTGATGGTTTGAGGTTATTAATTTCAATATTACCAGCCAAAGTTTGTTCTAGAATTTCTTGTTCCCAATTTTTAATTGATTGCAACAGTTTCTGATCAGCATTATTTATCTGTATAGTTATTTTTTGGGTAATTTCCAGATTTGCTTCCTTTCTAGCTTGTTGTATAAATCTTATAAAATCTCTTGCTTTTCCTTCTAACTCCAATTGTGGAGTAATTTCAGTATCAAGATAGAGAACAATATTTGTTTTATCTATACTAATTGCGTTCTCGTGGTTTACCTTGATTTTCTTTTCAAACGTGTCAGCAGACAATAGAGTATTCGCTATTTTTAGATGATCATCTACTATTTCATAATTTCCAGCTTTTAATTCTTTTTGTAGCACTTTCACTTTTTCTGGAAATTTTTTACCCAAAACAGGAAAATTTAACTTGATTACTCTAGTAGCAATAGATGAATAATCTTCCGCGAAATCTACAGATTTTACATTCAATTCTTGCTCGATGATATCCTTATATTTTGTTATATCTTCATGATCTTCGTAGAAAATACTCATCCTTTGTAGAGGATGCCTTATTCTTATTTTATGTTTATTCCTTAAAGATAAACCAAATTGACATATGTCTTTTACTAAGTCAATTTTTGCAATTGTTGAACATTGTTCTTCTGTTAAATCAATATTTTCAACTGATCTTTCTAAATGAACAGAATCTCTATTACCAAGGCCTAACCATATTTTTTCTGATACCACAGGTAAAAGAGGCGCTATAGTCTTACAAAGTACTGTTATTACAGTATATAGAGTATTATATGCATCTTTTTTATCTTGATCATGTTCTTTTTTCCAGAATCTAGAGCGATTCCTTCTAATATACCAATTATTTAAAACATCTAAAAAGATGTCTATTGCGTGACATGCATCTACCGTATGATAATCATTCAAATTCTGATTTACTTTTTTGATAAATATCTTTGCTTTGCAGAGGATATAGTTATCCATCTCATTCATCGAATTATCTATTACTTGTACATTTGTTATTTCATCAGAATTTGCATACATCGAAAAGAAATGATACGCATTCCATAAAGGTTTAATAATCAACCTAGAGACATCTTGAATCATTTTGCCATCTTTATCTATTAATAAATTTCCGCTATTTGAAACAGGCGAAGATAACATTAAAAATCTAAGTGGGTCAGAACCATACTTATTAAACATTTCTATTGGGTCTGGATAATTATTTAATCTCTTAGATAATTTTTGACCTTGCGCATCCAGTACTACTCCATGACAGATACAATTCTTGAAAGGTATTTTATTAAATAAGGCCACTGATAACACTAAAAGAGTGTAAAACCATCCTCTTGTTTGCGATATGTATTCAGTAATGAAATCCGCTGGGAAATTTTTTTCAAACCATTCTTTATTCTCAAAAGGATAATGATTCTGTGCATAGGGCATAGATCCAGATTCAAACCAGCAATCGAAAACTTCTGGAATTCTTACCATTTTACTTTCCCCTGACGGATCATCAGGGTTGGGTCTTGTCAATTTATCTATGACATGCTTGTGTAAATCATCAACTTTTATATTAAAGTCTTTTTCCAGTTCAGCAATTGAGCCATATACATCAATTCTTGGATATTTATCATTGTCAGATTTCCATATGGGAATGGGTGTTCCCCAAAATCTGTTACGTGATATTGCCCAGTCTCTAGCATTTTCCAACCATTTCCCAAACATTCCATCTTTAATATGACCTGGTATCCAATTGATCTCTTGGTTTAATTGCACCATCTGATCTTTTATATTCTCTACTTTTAGATACCATGATGAGATAGTCCTGTATATTAGGGGAGTATCAGTACGCCAACAATGAGGATAATTATGAACATAACTTTCTATCTTAATTAAATTACCTCTCTGTTTTAAATATGCAATGATATCTTCTTCACATTCAAATACTTGTCTTCCCTTAAAATCTGAGACTTCTTTTGTGAAAATTCCTCCTTCGTCTATAGGACACACTGCATTTACGTTTTTTTTCTTACATAATTCAAAATCATCTTCACCAAATCCAGGAGCAATATGCACTATTCCTGTACCATCACTTTCAGTGACAAAGTCTGCTTCTGTTACTCTGAACGAATTAGTATTATCTTTGAAGTATGTAAAAAGAGGTTCATACTCTAAATTGATCAATTCTTGATAATCTATTTCAACTATTTTGGTATCATCTTTTATATAATTCGCAGAAGAAATAAAAGCTTTATTATCTTCTATTTTAGCTGCATATTTAATATCTTTACCGATTGCTAACATTAAATTGGAAGGTAAAGTCCAGGGCGTGGTTGTCCATGCTAATAAATAACATTCACTACAAACATTAATTAGTGATTTTGGAATATTTTTTAATTTTAAAGCTACGGTTATTGCTTTACTTGTTTTCGCTCTATAGCAATTGTCCATCTTTGTTTCAAAATTCGCTAGAGGAGTTTGACATTTCCAGCTATACGGAACCACTTTCTTAGATTCATATATAAGACCTTTTTTATATAATTCTTTGAATGCCCAAATTACAGATTCCATGAAATTTAAATCCATAGTTTTATAGCTGTTATCAAAATCAACCCATCGAGCCTGCCGAATAACATATTCTTTCCAATTGTTGGTATATTGCATGACAGATGATCTACAATGTTCATTGAATTTTTCAATCCCAAAATTTTCAATTGCTTTTCTGCCGCTTATATTAAGTTCTTTTTCTGCTCCCATTTCTGCTGGCAAACCATGACAATCCCACCCAAATCTTCGATTGACTTTTTTCCCTTGCATTGTCTGGAATCTTGCTATTGCATCTTTTATAAATCCAGTTAACAAGTGACCATAATGTGGTAAGCCATTTGCAAAAGGAGGACCATCATAGAATATAAATTCCGATTCATTGTTTCTTTCTACCGATTTTCTAAAGGTATCATTATTTTGCCAATAATTTAATATCTCTTTGTCTACCGCTGATAAATCAACATTAGGGTTAGTATCTTGAAACTTTTTCATTGCTTTTAAATCCTATTAGAAATTCTTTGATTAATGATAATTGCTCTATAATGGCTATTTATAAACAGTAGCGTTTTATAATGCGAAAATTAAGCACATTGCCTATATCTCAGAATTATATTATTTTTTGCCAATTTTTCAATTATCTCTTTTTGTGCTAAAATTAATCAGTTTTTCATGTTGAATCGGTATTTATTATGATTGATATTGAGAAAATTTTCTTTGATAAAAAAGCAATATTAAAAGGACATTTCGTGCTCTCATCTGGAATGCATAGCGAATATTATTTTCAATGTGCAAAAATTTTGGAAGATACCAAAATTGCTCAACAAGTGATCTCAATATTGGTGGAGAAAATACAGCAATATAGTTTGGAAAAATTTGGTAAAAAAATAAATGAAATTGCAGATGCTGTCGCCTCTCCTGCTATTGGAGGTGTGGTGGTTGGTTATGAATTAGCAAGGGCCCTTGGTTTGAATTTTATATTTTGTGAAAGAGTAGACGGGAGCTTTGTTTTTAGACGCGGATTTTCTACTGCGGATTATTCTAAGATTATTATCATGGAAGATGTAATTACTACCACTAAATCCGCGCTGGAAACAATGAAGTTATTCGATAATACCTCTGCTGAGGTAGTATTAGCTTCCTGTTTGGTAGACCGCAGTAATGGCAAAGCAGCTGAATTACTTCCTTGTGATTTATTATCTCTAATGGAATTTTATCGTCCCATATACGATGCCTCAAAATTACCAGAGCATCTTGAAAAAGAAAAAGCAATTTTGTTGGGGAGCAATAAAAAAAATATTACCGATGGGGTACAAAGGAAATGAATATTACGTTATTTTTTTTGTTAATGTATGGTGATTGATTATCTCTAGATAAAGAAAAAAATTGCGATCTATTGCTTGTGTTACATTTTATATATGCAAAAATATCTTCTTATATGAATTAATACAGATTTTCATTTAATATTTTAGATATTGGAATTCTTTATATTTCTGTCTCCTTTAAGACTATAATTTGATCAATCGTATTCTTTGATGTTTTTGATGTGTGTAAGGCCCTTTTCAGTTAATATTCTGCCTCTTTTAGTCTTGTTAATAAATCCTATTTTTATCAGATAAGGTTCTATGGCTTCTTCTATATTGCTCTTTTGCTCCGACAGTGCAGAAGATATTGTATTTATCCCAACAGCTGCTTTAGGATAGTTTTCATATATAAATTTTAAGTAATCTCTATCCGATTTATCTAAACCTCTTTCATCTATATGTAGTTTATCAAGCGATTCTATAGTGAAATGTATATCTATTGTATTTGTGCACTTTACCAAGAAAAAATCATATAATCTTTTTAATAATCTAATAGCTATTCTTGGAGTTCCTCGCGATCTTTTTGCAATTTCATATAATGCTTGTTCAGATATTGGCATTTTTAATGTATTGGCAATATTTGATAACAATTCTTTTTGTTCTTCTATTGTATAAAATTCCAATTTTACTGGGATGCCAAATCTATCTCTTAAAGGCTTTGATATTAATCCTATACGAGTTGTTGCACCCACTATGGTGAATTTTGGTAGATCTATACTAACAGTACGAGCAGATGGTCCTGAGCCTATTATCAAATCCAACTTAAAATCTTCCATTGCTGCATACAATACCTCTTCTACCTTCGTGCTAAGCCTATGAATTTCATCTATAAATAAAACGTCATTTTTATGAAGGTTAGTCATTATTGCGGCCAAATCACCTGGTTTGGTAAGTAGAGGTCCAGAGGTGCTAACTATGTTAACATTTAACTCTTTTGCAACAACATTAGCTAAGGTTGTCTTACCCAAGCCTGGTGGGCCGTGTAATAAAATATGATCCAATGAATCATCCTTTTTTTTTGCAGCTTCTATAAAAACAGATAAATTATCTTTCAAGCTAGTTTGACCGACAAAATCAGCCAAACATTGCGGTCTGAAAGATATACCTACCTTATCACTTTGCTTACATTCTAGATCTTTTGTTAAATCTGACATTTATATTCAAATACTTGAATAAGGAATAATATGTCAAAATCTTGATTATGTAAAATCACAATCAATTAAGTGTTACTTCTCGTTGTTCAGAATATGCTAAAGCCCAAGCATCAGCCTCATCTACCTTGTGTTGTGGTTGATATGGATAAACGCTAGCAGCAGCAGAACCTTGAGAAGGCGCTGTTTCTTGCCCACTGGCAGCAGTTATCCGGTTTATTTCTGATGAAGATTTCTTATCATGGATAAAATCTCTTATTGGTTGTAAATTAAGATCAACACATTGATGAGCAATATATGCGGGCTGAGATTTATATGGTGCTGGTAGTTCTTTCTGCATACTCAAAGCTAAAAATAATACTAGTTCTTCTTTAGATAAAAATCCTACTAGTTCTTCTTTGTTTATATCCAATGTTTCCAATATTCTCTTTTCTATTTCATGCTGTTCGTTCAAATCTTCGTTTATGGCATCATCTATTTCTTGTTTCATTTGAGGTGATTTTAAGACTTTATGCCACAAATTATTCTTTGCATTAACTATATTGTAATCAAAATCTTTCTCTTTATTTTGTAATGTCTCATTACCTATCGTGGTATCTGATGGATTATTAAAAGAAGCAACTGCTGCATTTTTGGCATTTGAAAAATTTTCTTTTAGCAATTGCATATTTTTATGACAGTCTAGAAGACGTATATCAGATAACACGCAGATTATTTTTGTTATTATTCTTGTTAAAGAAGATAATATAATAGATGACTGAATAGTTGAATTGGTAAAGCAAGTATAGTTAATAAATCCAGAATCTAGTTTATTTGGAGTATTATATGTTAATAATTTTACTTTAGCATCTTTATCTATCTTTAATATGTTTAGCATCACTTTTGCAGCTAATCCACCACTCATACCATGCCCAACTAAAGTAATATTTGGAGGCGTTGTCATGTCTGGTTTTATGTATTTATAATACTCTCTGAGATTAAAATAAATTTCAGTATAAGCTTGGATAATCTCCTGAATACTGTGGACTTCTGTTGAACATACTCCTTCTTTACTAAGAACACATAAATTGTATTTCCCTGCGTTGATATTTTTAATTACTCTTTTATATTCAGATATTCCGCGACCCAAGTCTGGTATCATAATCACCGATGGGTTATCAGCATTAAAACCATTCTTGATGAAAGCATGCAACCTGTTGTCTGCAAAGATTGAAGGTTTTGGATGTTTTATCGTCTTATTATTATCATCGATAACGTATGAAGAGACAGTTATAGGCAGCGAGCGACCATATTGTGTAGTAGCTTCATAGTTAGGTATAGGATTAAGCCCTCTGAATATTCTTTGTGCAACATTCCAGCCCAGCAGATGGGTATCTAAAAATATAAACCCTGCCAGGGGCAAAATTAAGGGCATAAGAGGCAAACATACTACAAAAGCAGTAATAAGCCGCACCGTATTCGTCGTTAGAAGTCCTTGTTCGCTTGTTGTGACATCTAACCTTCTTATTTTATGACGATCGTCATTTCTTGATGATCGTTGATTCGTACTAGTTGATATAGACTGTTTCAATTTTTGATCATCTCTAATTCTGTTTTCTCTTGGTGTTTTTTTCATCGATACCTCTGTTAATATCCTCTATACTAGATGAATATTACATTTATTTCTAATATAGAGCAGTTAAGTAGTTAAATTTATTAATTTTTTAGCAATTTTATCTATTTTTTGTACTATTAATTTGGTTTCTTTGCTAAATTGGATATATAACCAAATAATTGAATAATCAGGGTGAATGTGAACATAGTGACGAAGCAGATGATAACATCTTCCGTGATGACACTTCTGACAGTATTTCAGTAGGTGAAGATGGCATTGCTGCTTCTGATTCTTGATTACTACTATTACCTTGTATAGCAATATTATCTTGAGGAAGCACTATTTCTTGCTTATTGTCAGCATTTGTCTGGTTTATTGCTGGTGATGATTCTCTATCATGGATAAAATCTCTTATTGGTTGTAAATTAAGATCAACATATTGATGAATAATATGCTTTCTATGAATTGTAAATTTATTCTTTTTTTCCCTAAGTTCTTCTATTGCTTCTTCAGTGTTTTGTAAGGCATTTTTGTTGATTTGAAGATCTCTAGTTAGACATCCTGTTTGGAGCTTATCAAGGTTCTTGCTTAAGCTTTCTTCTATCTTTTGTTTCTTAGTCAATATTTGTAACATTTTTTGTGATTTTTCAAAAATTTTACTATCTATTTGATTTTGTCTTTCTTTCAACTCTTCTTTTATATCATCAGCTAATTTTTGGTTGCTTGAGGCTGACATAAAATCATTCCTAAAATTATTACTTGCATTAACTACATTGTAATCAAAGTCTTTCTCTTTATTTTGTAATGTCTCATTACCTATCGTGGTATCTGATGGATTATTAAAAGAAGCAACTGCTGCATTTTTGGCATTTGAAAAATTTTCTTTTAGCAATTGCATATTTTTATGACAGTCTAGGAGACGTATGTCAGAGATCAGGCAAGATATTTTTGTTATTATTCTTACTAAAGCAGATAATATAACAGAGGACTGAATAGTTGGATACTTAAACAAAGTATAATTATTAAGCCCAGATTCTAGGTTCTTTGGAGTATTATATGTTAATAATTTTACTTTAGCATCTTTATCTACCTTTAATATGTTTAGCATCACTTTTGCAGCTAATCCACCACTCATACCATGCCCAACTAAAGTAATATTTGGAGGCGCTATTGTGTCTGTTGGTGCTTTATTTTTACAATGCTCTACGAGATTAAAATAAACTTCAGTATAAACTTGGATAATATCTTGAATAGATCTGTTGATTGTTGGTGCAAATTTTCCTTCACTAATAAAACATAAATTGTATTTACCTTGTTTTGCATCGTTCATTACTTTTTGATATTCAAACATTCCGCAACCTAAGTCTGGTATCATAATCACCATTGGTTTACCAGTATTAAGGCACTCCTCCGGCGAGACTAAAGTCATCAATTTTCCTTGATCATCTTGAGTTGTAATGGATGGTGAATATATATTTGTTATCCTATTATTCTCATCTACAATGTGTCGCTTGATAGTTACAGGTAAAGTCTCAAAACCTTCACAAAGATGTGAATGAACCTTACGTGTGTTGCGTACGTGTTCTAGCATATTTCGGGGCAGCTGATGATTGATCAAAAGCATAAACCCTGCAATGGGTAAAATCAATGGCATAAGAGGCACACATATAGCAAAGGAAATAATTAAGCGTACCGCATTCGCTAAGCGATCTTTTGTTGGTATGACATCTAAATCGCTTATTTTATGACTATAGGTAATTTTTGATGGTTGTTGATTCGTACTAGTTGGTATAGATTTTTTTGATTCTTGATTACTATCATTATGTATAGAAACTTTTTTGATAATATTCATAGCTTTTTTAATAATAATCTTATTTTCTTTGATATCATCCTTAACTTCTTTGATATCATCCTTAACTTTTTTGATATCATCCTTATTTTCTTTGATATCATCCTTAACTTCTTTGATAGCATCCTTAACTTTTTTGATAGTATTCCAAGCTACTTGGATATTAGCTCTGTATGGTGATTGTGGCAGGCTATTAAAACCACCTATTGTTAGCGGCGATTGAGGCTCCGTATCTAAAGTATCATAATATTCGTCATCGTGTTCTGTTGATGTCTTTTGTATCTCCGATAACTTATTATTTGTAGTTTCGGTTTCATATTCTCTTTGTGTCCTTTCCATTGGTACCCATTTTAATACTTTCTACACTAGATATATATCACATTTTACATTTTACTTCTAGTATATAATACTTAAATTTATTAATTTTTTAATATATTTAAAATTTTGCATGCAATAAATTTCTAAGAGATTCTTTGACAATTTCATCTACTTTAGTTTCTTCATTTAGGTTATTCGTTGTTTTTTGTACTATTAATTCGGCTTCTTTGCTAAATTAGGTATATATATAATCAAATAATTGAATAATAATAATGATGATTACAGTAGCATCTCTGTTACTTGATCAATATTGTGTAAATTATGAGAGGAAGTTGCTAAGAGGATAGAGTTAGGCGTTTTGTTTAAGAAAGAGTTGAAATCTTGTGCTGATGCTGCTGCTGCTGAATCGCTCAATTCCGTTTTTGGTAACGTATGGCTTTTCCTTTGTGTATCACTATAAAGAAATTCTTGTATTGGTTGGAGATCAACATTAACATGCATATGAGAATTATATTCTGTGGAAAATATTTTTGACGCTTGCAGCTTTCGAGTACTTTCTAATATTAGCTGAAGATTGTAGGTGGTTATTCTTTCCTCATTTATCATACCTAACAAGTTTGTTCGATTTGTTTGAAATGTGACAATATGGTTTCGATCTTGCTCTGCATCTTGGATGTCTTCGGCCACGTCAAACATCCAATCATCATCAACACCATCATGATCTTCAAATTTGCATATCAGATATCTTCTATAACTTTCTCTTCGTGTTATTTCTTGCGATAGAATGTTGCAATCAACTCTTATAGAGGTTTTTCGTTTTTCTATAGCATCTTCTATGAGATAGAATAGCTTTATTTTATTCTCTATACCAAGGCGGTAATATAAATTTTTTTTCTATTAGGTATATTGTCATTTATTAACATGTCGTTTACGAAATTACCATGCACGGGGAGATTAAAAGAAGCTACTCTTGCATTTTCAGCGTCTGAAAAATTTTCTTTTAGCAATTTCATATTTTTATGATTATCAACAAGTTGCAGGTCAGATGACCAACATAATATTTTTTTCGCTATTGTTGATAGATGAGGTAATATAATAGGCAAATCAAGAATAGTAGGCAAACCAAGAAAACAGGAATAATTAATAAGAGCAAGATCTAGTCTATTGGGAGTATTATATGTTAATAATTTTACTTTAGCATTCTTATCTATCTCTAATATATTTAGCATTACCCTTGAGGCTAACCCACCACCTACAGAATGACCAAGTAAAATAATATCTTGTTTTTCTTGTATATTACTTGAATTATCAGAATAATAATATTCTCTGAGATTAAAGTAAGCGTCAGTATAGGCTTGAATAAGCTCTCGAATAGTTGTTTGGGGTGTTATTTTACTAAGAAGGCATACATTATGCTTCTCATTGTAGATTACTTTTTCCATCGCAAAAGGTAAAGCAAGACCTGGTATCATAATCACTGTTGGTAGATTAGGAGAAAAACAAGATGATACCTCAATATCAGGCTGTGATACTACACTAATATTATATCTTCCATAATTACATTTGTTATATGCAGTCAATTCCATTTCTATTTCTAAGTATGGTCCGCCGCTTCTTTTCCTAAATATATTAGGATAAGCTTCTATTACTCTGTTCCGTGCCATTTGAGCTGATTCATATTCACCTACTGTGCTTAATTCTTCATATCGTACTATGTCATATAGATTGCCAAATACATTATAACGACTATGATAGAAAAAGGGATTTCTTTGGTCCCCCATATAAAGGCTATCATATGGTATCATAGTGTCTGATTCATGGCAGAATGAATCTATAGTTTTGTTTAGTTTATTTCGCAATCTTTCTACCTTCCCTAAGCCTAGACGATTATCTAAGGCAATAAACCCTTTTATTAGTAAAAATAAAGGCACGAATGGCAAAAATATTGTACAAAGAGCAACAAAGCGCACTATACTTGCTAAACTACTTCTCCTTACATTGATATCTAAATCTTTTATTTTATGATTATCTTCAATTTTTGAGGATTGATCCATCAAACTACTTCATGACCAATGATCATATTATGTGCATTAGATAGCATAATTTGAATTATTTATCTAGTGAATATACACATAATTTAATTATGATAATTACATCGATATTGGAGGTGTTGACAGCGACATAATATTTTGATGTTCATTATATGCTATCTGAGACATGAAAGACGACGGTGGTAAGAATAATGATGGTGATAGTGATGGTGGTGAAAACGTCATTATCTGAGGCGATGATAACATCGATATTGGAGGTGTTGACAGCGACATAGTATCTTGATGTTCAAGATATGACGCGGCTTCCGATTCTTGATTACTACTATTATGTATAGAAGCTTCTTTGATAGCAGTCTTATCTTTTTGGATAAAAATCTCAGCTTCTTTGATAACAATCTCAGCTTCTTTGATAACAATCTTAGCTTTTTGGATAGCATCCTTAGCTTCTTTGATAGTAATCTTATCTTCTTTGATAGCAATCTTAGTTTCTTGGATAAAAATCTCAGCTTCTTTGATAACAATCTCAGCTTCTTTGATAACAATCTTAGCTTTTTTGATAGTAGTCATAGCTTCTTGGATAGTAAGCGTATTTTCTTTGATAGCATTTTTAGCTTCTTGGATATCAAACTTAGCTTCTTGGATAGCAATCTTAGCTTTTCGGATATTATTTCTGCGTTGATTTTCTGATATGATAAATTTGCGAAATATTTGTGCGCTTGGATCGTAAAATGATGTTATACTGCAAATAACATCTGGATTGTGATTCATTTCAACGTCTCGTTCTATATTTGTTTTTTCGTTTATTGTTTTAGGTATATGTAATCCTTGCAATTTTGCTTTTCTGCGTTCTGCTAATGTCTTTTTCATACCCTATTTCTATTATTAATATATTAATATATTAATAATATTTAGCACATTTTACATTTTATTTCTAGTACATAACACTTAGATTTATTAATTTTCTAAGATATTTAAGATTTTGCATGCAATAAATTCCTAAGGGATTCTTTGACAATTTCATCTACTTTAGTTTCTTTGTTTAGGTTATTCATTGTTTTTTGTACTATTAATTCGGCTTCTTTGCTTTTGTATCCTAAATTTAATAATGCAGAAATTGCTTCGTCTTTTATACTGGATAAAGTTTCATCTTTAGCTATACTGACCGATTGTATATGCCCTTGCATTTGTAAGCAGAAATCCTTAAGTTCAGTTATGAGTCTTTTTGCAATTTTATTTCCTATACCTGGGATCTTTAGTACGTTTTCATCAGAATTCTTAATTGCTGTAATTATTTCCTCTGATGTTAAATTTCCTAGCAAATTTAGTGCTATTTTATAGCTTATGCCGCTGACTGTTGCCAATTTTTCTAATAATACTTGTTCGGATTTTTCAATTAATCCATAAAGTTTTTGACCACCTTCATAAAAATGATGGGTAATATAAAATTGGTGACGCTCTCCGATTTTTACTTTTTGCATAATATTTTTCGGGAGATATATTACGTAACTTATGTCATGTACTGTAAGTAAAACATATTCTTTATATATCTCTGTAATTATTCCTGATATTTTACCAATCATTTTGTCACTCTGTATTTTGATTTTAATGACAATAATCTTATGCAGTGTTATACTGAGAAACTAAAGTCTTTGTCAATCAATATTTTACAAAATTGTGATGAATTTTAATATTAAAAGTTTTTTATACGTATCTTTTGTTGTTTTTTCTTTTATATGGAGGCTTGACTGTTTTGCAAAATCTAATGATATTGAAACTTCAGCAGAGTATGCAGTTATTATTGACGATTTAACAGGGCAAATTTTGTTCGAGAAGAATTCTCGAGAGTCTATCATGCCTGCATCTATGAGTAAGTTAATGACACTATATTTGGTCTTTTCTGCTATAGATGCTGGTCAAATTTCCTTAGATGATAAATTTACTGTAAGTGAAGAAGCGTGGAAATTAGGTGGCTCTACAATGTTTCTTGAAATAGGAGAAAAGATAAAAATTATCGATTTAATTAGAGGAGCTATAATTGTTTCTGGAAATGATGCAACTGTCACTCTTGCAGAAGGCTTGAGTGGATCACAAGAATTATTCGTAAAAAAAATGAATGAAATAGCGCCATCTTTGGGACTTATGGATTCTCATTTTACTAATGTTAGCGGTTGGCCTGACGCGTGTCATCAGATGTCTATTATGGATATAGCTAAGCTATCAAAGAAAATTTTTGATGATTTTCCACAATATAGATATTTATTTTTGGAAAAAGGTTTGAAGCATAATTCTATCTATCAACCCAATACTAATACCTTGCTTAAATCAGATTTAATAATCGATGGTTTAAAAACAGGCAGTAGTAGTGTTACTGGTTTTGGGATAACTGTAACAGCAGTTAGTAAAAAAGGTAGAAGAGTATTTGTTGTTTTGCATGGCTTAAAAAATAAGTCAGAAAGGGATTTAGAGGCGAAAAAATTATTAAATTATGCACTTAATATGTTTGATAATAAAACTGTTGTGCAAAATGGAAGTGTAGTTTTTAAGGTAGATATAACAGGAGCAAAAGAAGACTTTATAGATGTTATAAGTACAAAAGATATTAATATTGTTCATTCTATATATGATGTTAATAAACCTAAGATAAATATTCATTATACGAATAATATCCCAGCGCCAATACGTAGAGGTGATAATTTGGGTTTTATAGAAATTGAATATTCTAAAGATAATATAGAAAAAACGTATTTTTTTGCTCAACAAGATATAAAGCAAGTAAATTGGTTTTATCGCAAGATAAAAGGAATATTTATGAATAATTAATTTATTCATAGCAAATTTGTGTTTTTTTGGAGTATAACATGCATTCTAATCTATTTTTTAATGGAAAATTTCATCATTCTGATGAAGCAATTGTAACGGCTAATGATAGGGGATATGTTTTTGGAGATGCTCTTTATGAAGTTATAGCAGTAGTGGAAAGAGTTCCTATTTGCTTTGAAGAGCACCTAGAAAGGCTTTGTTTTTCAATGACTAAAGTGGGAATAAAATATGATTCTTCGGAATTTAAGCGTAGTGTCAAATCTGTAGTAGTTAAATTAATAGAAGATAATTCTATATGTAACGGCAGAATTTATGTGCAAATAAGTAGGGGGGAAGCGGATCGTGATCATTGTTTTGAAGAAACAATGAAATATGTTTTATTAGTTTTTACACAAGATTTGTCTCTTCCGGCAAGAGATTCAAAAATGATACATTGTGTAACACATGAAGATATTAGGTGGATGAGAAGAGATATTAAAACAACATCAATGTTAGCTAATATTATGTTAAGACAGTTTGCTAAAGATCAAGGAGCAGATGAAGTCATTTTATATCAAAAAGAGAATAATGTTGTTACTGAATGCGCTAGTAGAAATATTTTTGTTGTTTGTGATGATAATGTTTTATTTACTCATCCAGCTGATAATTATATACTGGCAGGTGTGACTCGTGCTGCGGTTATAAAGATTGCAGAGAGGCTTCAAATAGAAGTGAGGGAAAAACTTTTCGATCTGGATAGCCTTGTTAAAGCCAAAGAGGTTTTTACAACGACAACTTGTCATTTTGTTACAGGAATTGGAAGAGTTGATGATTTTATTATACGAGATGGAAAAAAAGGTCATATTACTAAGCTTTTGGAAGAAGCTTATTGGCAGGAGGTTTTAAAACATGTTAAAGAAAGTAACAAAAATGCCATTTGCCCCTAAAGCAATATTATTTGATTGGGACAATACAATAGTTGATGTTGATCACCTAATATCTTATGCTATGCAAGAAACATATAAGCATTTTGGAAAAGATACTACAGATATTGAACTCTATAGGGGGCCTAGAGAGGTATTTTTCAATCGTGTATTTGGAGAAGATAAAGATTCGGCATCTAAATTTTTTCGAAGTAAACTTTACGGTTTGGATCCCCAAAGGACCGATTTGTTTGATAATGTAGTAGAAGTTTTACAGTTAATAAAAGATAGTGGAATATGTTGTGCTCTGATAAGTAATAAAAGCGGAGACATATTAAGGAAAGAAGTGTCTTTTTTCCAGTTGGATAAGTTTTTTAAAACTGTTGTAGGTTCAGGTGATGCTGAAGCAGATAAACCTTCACCAGCTCCCATAATTTTTGCGATGAAGGATTTAGATATAGAGTTAGATAGTCATGTTTATTATATTGGAGATAGCATAACAGACTATATTTGTGCTATTGAAGCTGGAATTACTCCTATATTATATGGTGATAGTAATGCCGAAAATATCCCGCATGATGTAATATATGTCAGTGATCATTTTGATTTATATGATGTGATACGAAATAGTATATGATTTATAGCTAGGAATATTGAATATGAAGATTAGTAGTGATGAAACATTTGTGATTACAGATGATTTAAAAATTGCATTGAATAATGTTTTGGAGCTTTATCCAAGTGATAAGAAACAAGCTGCTCTTCTGCCGATATTACATATTCTTCAAAGCCATTTGCAGGGTTGGTTGTCAAAATCTGCGTTGATTGCTACAGCAGAATTTTTGGATATTCCTGCTATGGAAGTCTTTTCTGTTGCGTCTTTTTATGAATTATATAATACAGATAAAGTCGGAAAATATGTTATTTATGTTTGTCGCACTACTCCTTGTTGGCTAAAAGATAGTTGTTCTGTTAAATCTGCTATTGAGAGAAAGCTAGATATAAAAGTAGGTCAAACTACAGAAGACGGCTTATTTTCTCTGTTTGAAATAGAATGCTTGGGTGCATGTGTTAATGCTCCTGTTGTTAAAATCAATAATGATTTTCACGAAGACTTAACAGAAGCAACAATAGATAGTATTATAGAGAATATCATTGAAAAAGAATCTGTTAATAAATGATCTTTAGGACATATTAATTTTGTGAAGTTATGACTGATTTAGCCGCATTGGAAAGAGAGATAGGTTATGTATTTAAAGATAAGAGTATATTAAAAGAATCTCTTTTACACCCTAGTTTAAAAAAACATCACAGTGAATTAAGCTATGAGCGTTTGGAATTTTTGGGAGATTCTGTGCTTTCTTTAGTCATTTCTGATATCTTGTATAAAACGTATCCAACTTCCAATGAAGGTGGATTATCAAAAAGACATACTAACCTTGTTTGTAGTAAAACTCTGGTAAATATTGCTAATAAATTGGGCCTTGGAGCGTATATAGTAATGGACTTGGGAGAAGAGCATGATGGTGGAAAAACAAAGAATAGTAATCTTGAAAATGGACTTGAAGCTTTAATTGGCGCAATATATATTGATGGTGGTTATGAATCAGCATATGCGTTTGTTAAGATTTTTTGGTATGATCTTGCTAAAGATATGGTGGATATTCCGATTAATTCAAGGAGTCTGTTGCAAGAATGGTCTCAAAAAAAAGGTATTGCATTGCCTGAGTATAAAATAATTAAGAAGGAAGGCTTAGATCATGACCCTGTATTTACCGTTTCCCTGAAGTTAGCTGATTATCCTGAGTTTTTAGGTACTGCGAAAAGCAAGAAAGCGGCAGAATATAAAGCTGCTGATAAAATGATTCAAGTTCTTAAAATTTCGAAGTAATTTTTTTATATTTCATCAGGATTATTAATGCAAAATAAGGGTAAAGTCATTACTTTTGGTTGTAGATTGAATAGCTATGAAAGTAATGTTATAGAGAATATCGTAAATAAATCAAATATAGCTGATGATACTGTTGTAATTAATAGTTGTGCTGTAACACAAGATGCTGAAAGATCTTTACAAAGAGCTTTGAGGCGCTTAGCCTTAGATGGAAAAAAAGTCATATTGACTGGCTGTGCTTCACAAATTAATAAAGACCTGTATAGTAATTATTCTAATGTTATAAAAATTATTGATAATAAATCAAAGACTGATCCTCATGAATATATCAGTGAAGATATCACAGAAAAAAATCTATTAAATATTACTGATAAATCTAACTATCTAGATGGTAATATGAATGGAAGATCACGTGCATTTTTAAAAGTACAAGATGGATGTGATCATAATTGTAGCTTTTGTATTACTACTATTGCTAGAGGTAGAAGCCGCTCTGTACCATTAGATGATATTATTTCGCAAGTTAAGTTATTTGTTTTGAATGGATATTCTGAGATTGTTTTAACAGGTGTTGATTTATCCAGCTATGGTATGGATTTTTCTGCAAAATTTAGCTTGGGAGAGCTTGTAAAGAAAATATTTTTTCACGTTCCAGAGCTAGAGCAACTTAGGCTATCTTCTTTGGATGTTGCAGAGATAGATGATGTTCTAATGGAAGAGATGTGCACTAATAATAGATTGGCACCCTATTTACACCTTAGTATACAATCGGGAGATGACTATATTTTAAGCAAAATGAAAAGAAGGCATCGTAGAAATGATGTTATAAAATTTTGTCACGATTTACGAAAATACAGAACGGATTGTGTCTTTGGAGGAGATTTTATAGCTGGTTTTCCTACAGAAACAATTGAAATGCATCAAAATACTATAGAATTAATTAAAGAAGCAAATATTACTTATATACATGCCTTTCCTTATTCAGAGCGTAAAGGAACATTGGCTTCGATTATGCTGCAAATTGATGTTAAAACAAGAAAGGATAGGTGTAAAGAATTAATAGCGTTAGGTAAAGAGCAAAAAAATCTCTTTTATAAGATGCAACAATTTAGTTCTTTAAAAGTTGTCGTAGAAGGTAAGGGGAAAGGCAGAGCCAGTAATTTTGCATCTGTAAAATTTGATAATAAATATCCTGCAAACAAAGATTTGATAGATGTATATATATATGATTATAATGATGATTTCTTAATAGGTCATGTTATATAAATTATTATAATGCATAATAAGATTGCTGATTTAATTAGTCTAATTCCAGAGAAGATAGGAGTATATGAAATGATATCATGTGATGATATTGTTCTTTATGTTGGAAAGGCTAAGAATCTTAAAAAGAGGGTGAGTCAATATTTAAATCCTAGAGAATTTAGATTATCTAGGATGATGCTGCAGGTGATGGATATTAAATATATTTTGACAGATTCTGTCTCAGAAGCATTAATATTAGAAAATAGATTAATTAAAAGCCTCAAGCCAAAATATAATATTCAACTTAAAGATGATAAGAGTTACCCTTATATAAGGATAGCAATGTCTCATGATTATCCTAGAATATTAAAGTATAGGGGGGTCAATTTAAAGGATTGTTATGGTCCTTTTTCTTCTGTATCTGATGCACAAAAAATCATAACTGTTTTACGTAAATCATTTCGCATTAGATCTTGCTCTGATAATTTTTTTTCTAGCAGACAAAAACCATGTATGGAGTATCAGATAAATAGATGCACTGCTCCATGTGTCTCTAAGATAGATAAGAAAGAGTATCGCAAAGATATCAATAAGGCAATTAGTGTTTTGAAAGGGAATGTATCTGTTGTAGAAAAAGAATTATTGCAGCAAATGCATCATTACAGTGAAGCACAAAGCTACGAATTAGCTATGAAATGTCGTGATTCGCTACGTGCTTTGCATAATATTCATACCAGCTTAAATAGTGATATTGTGCCCTCCATTGATGGAGATTCTATTGGGTTTGCTGCTGGAAAATATGTTGCAATATTCAATGTTTTATCACATAGAAAAGGAGAATCGATAGGAAATTACCATGTTATTATAACCAATGTTAATGGCATGGATGTTACAGATCTATTAGACAGTTTTTTATTACAGCATTATATATCTAGAATGTTGCCTAATAACTTACAACTTCCTTTTGCACTTAAAGAAGAGAGTGTGGAGGCCATTGCACGAATTTTCAATAAGAAGTTAAATTATTCTGTGTTAAGTGAGAATAATAGTCATTTGATGAAATTTTTATCTCATAATGCTACGCATATTTTGGAGAAGCATGAAAAAATACAGAATAATTTTAATAAATTACTGGATTTAGTTTCAGATCTTTTTATTGATAGCAAAAGGATAATAGATAGGATAGAAGTCTATGATAATAGCCATTTTGCAGGTGATGCCGCATTAGGTGTGCGAATTGTTGTTGATAGAGATGGTTTTAATACCAAATTATATAGGGTTTATAAATTTGAGGAATCAGAAAAATTACAAGATGATTATTATATGATGAGGAATGTTTTAACACGCAGGGTAAAAAGGGAATCTATAGATAAGGGAGTTTTTATTTTAATTGATGGTGGATTGGGACACCTTTCAGTTGCAAAAGATGTACTAAGTGATAGTTGTTATTATGCTTGTATAGCTAAGGGAATAAATAGAAATGCTGGAGAAGAAATTTTGCACTTTATAGATGGAAGATCTCTGAAATTAGAAAAGAGCGATGAATTATTATATTTTTTGCAATCCATAAGGGATGAGAGTCATCGTTTTGCAATATCAAATAACAGGAAAAATCTTATTAAAAGTACTAAAAAATCTGTTTTGGATAAAATATCTGGTGTTGGTCCTAAGAAAAAGAGGATTCTTCTTTCGTATTTTGGCTCTGTTGAGGAAATTATGAATGCTAAGCAAGAGCAGATAGCTACAGTGCCATCAATAGGTTCTGTCCTTGCGCAAAAGATATATAATTTTTTACACGCTGGAGGAGATAAGTGATTATTTGAAATACAATCAATTATAATTAGATATTTAATTTTATATTTATGATAAATACGCTTATAATATCTATGTGATGTTGTTCTAGATATTTTATCTGGATGATATTTACTATGCGCTTATTTTGCGGTTGTGGTGGAATTGGTAGACACGTAACGTTGAGGTCGTTATGACCGATATAAAGGTCTTGGAAGTTCAAGTCTTCTCAACCGCATTTTGTGTTATTTAGCTTATCATAAGGGTCAATATGAGTTATAGAGTTTTAAAAGCTATATCTGATATAAAGGTCGGTTTACCTGTTATTTTATATTCACAAGATTCAAATAGTGAAGGCCTGTTAACTTTTCCGATTCAGTCTATAGATATTAATCTTTTCAGAATTTTAAAACATGTTAATAGTAGTAAATTACTCATTCCTGGGAATAGAGTCGATACTATACTTGGTACAAATTTTTTTAGTGATATTTCGGTTAAATTAGATGGTATTGATTATGAATTTTTTCAATCTTTAGTTTCTCTTTACCCTAAAAAAGATATCATATCCATTATTGATTTTTTTGAAGAGATAAAAGATTTGGAGTATTTTGCGATAAACTTGATGCGTCACGCAGAACAAATTCCAATGTCTGTGGTATGTGATTATAATGATTTCTTAAAAAATAGTGATTTTTTCTATGATGTATCGATAAAAAGCCTTTCTTCAATGTCGATGGAGATATTTTATGAATATATTATTTCAAAGCCAGAGATCAATTTAATTTCAAAAAGTTCTATGGTGTTTCAAGGTATTAAGGAATCTGAATTATTAATTTATCAGGAAGGGTTGAAGCAGCATATTGTAATATTATTTAATCGTTCTTTATTTAATGATCCAGTTATTAGAGTACATTCTTCTTGCTACACGGGAGATCTACTTGAAAGTCTTACATGTGATTGTCATAGCCAGCTTCATAAATCTCTTCAATATCTAAAAAATACTAAAGATGGAGGTATTCTTCTATACCTTGATCAAGAGGGCAGAGGGATTGGTTTATCGAATAAAATTAAATGCTACTCTTTACAGAATCAGCATAATGTTAACACTATTGATGCCAATAAAATTCTTGGTTTTGCAGATGATTTAAGAGATTTCCGTGTGGTTACTTCTATTTTGGAAGATTTAGGTTTGTCTTCTGTAAAGGTTATAACAAATAATCCTGAAAAAATTAGAATGATTGAAAAGGGTGGAATAAAAGTTGTTGATAGAGTAGCAGCAGATTTCATAATTAACGATCACAATATAGACTATCTTAAGATAAAGAAAGATTATATGGGGCATGTATTAGATCTTTGATACCTTAGTTTATATAAAATTTATAGTTTTACTATATTAATATATTAATCTATTTTCTGGACAGATAAATGATGTTTTATAAGTTCAGAGCGTTATTTTAGGTTATGTATTAAAATGTTAGGTGGTTTATTACGAAGAACAAAAGGTAAACTAAAAAATTCTGATGAAAGTAGTGGTATCGATCAAGAAGTACGCTCTAAGAGCACTTCCTATGATTGGTATGACGATAAGATACACAAAGTAGTTTTACAACGTAACTTTATGGTTCTTTTTGTGTGTATCTCACTGATTATCATGATAGTGATTGTAATTTCTATCATGACCATTGCTAGTTTTAAGAGTATAGAGCCCTTTGTTATAGAAATCTCTAGTAAATCTGGGATGGCAACTTTAGTTGAACCTGCTACTGTTAAGCAATACTCAGCAGATAGAAAAGTTATAGAATATTTTCTATTCCAGTATTTAAAAGCAAGAGAACTATTTGATTCTAATACTTACAAATATAACTATTATAGAGTTGTTAGGTTATTTTCCTCGGGGGATGTTTATAGTCAATTTCGGAAATATGTTTCAACATCAAATCCCGATAGTCCTGTAAATTTATACTCTAAGGCAAATGGTATGGTTTTAAAGATACGTTCTATACAATATCTTGACCTCAATAATATACAGGTTAGGTTTGCTCTATTAGTTGATTCTGAACGTGAAACACAAGAAGTTAATAGAGTTGCTAACGTTAAATATGTTTTTAAAGATGAGATGTTGAGCGAAGAAGATAGATATATAAACCCTCTAGGTTTTACGATTACTTCTTATAAAGTAGATAGTGAGAATATAGTGTGATTGATTTTTTTAATTTGCATGTACTATGAGTAGATATATTAGTTTTTTTATATTTTTATTATTTGGCATTTGTCATATAAATCTACTTTATGCTGTAATACATCATTACAATTCTCCAATAGCCGTTGATAGTCGTGTGAAGATCTACGTTTATTCACCAAACGAAGTATTTATTATAAGTGGAAATCATGAATATAAAACTTTCTTAGAATTTTCTCAAGATGAGTATGTTACTTATGCTAGCACAGGGGATGGTGTTAGCTGGAGTGTTAATCAAGATGATAATTATCCTAATGTCATAATATTACAACCATCAGAAAAAAGTGCTCGCACCAATATGGTGGTTTTTACAAATAAGAGAAAATATCTTTTTGATCTAATTGCTAAAGAGGAATTTGATGTTGATATTGCTTACTCTGTTAAATTTTATTATGTTGAAGAAGAGATAGAAGATCATTTCGATTATCCAGGTAAAATGATTGACAGTAACATTGATAAAATTACAGAAGAAGATCTTGAAAGATTTGAATTAAAAGATGAAGACGATGTTAATAGTCCTTATAAAAAATATGTCGAAAAGGCTATTTCAGAAGAGCATTCTAAGCATGCTGAAGCTAATGCGGTGGAAGTTGAAAAAACATCACAAAAGCACAATTATCACAATTTGAATTTTTCTTATGATATAGCAGGAGATAAGGAGATTATGCCTTATGAGGTTTTTGATAATGGGAAGGTTACTTTTATTAAATTCCCTATGAGTGATGCGTATTTACCTAATATCTTTGCTTTAAACAAAGATAGTTCTGAAAGTGCTTTAAAGATGGTCTTATTTAAAGATTATGTAGTAATTAATGGTGTGCATCAGAAATTGACAATGCGATTCAAGGAATTGAAAGTAAATGTTTACAATAAGGGCTTTAGATATGAAGAATGATGAAAGCGTTAATGATGCACAACAAAATGATGGTAATACTGCAGATGTAGGAAAACATGTCGGTGGCGATAGAGGAAAGGGAGCAATAGGTTTTATTGTTGTAGTGCTAGGAGCTCTTGTTGTTATGTATATGTTTAACAGTGGCGGAGAAGATGATGCAAAAAAATCCAAAAAAGAAGAAATTTTAAGTGTTAAAGAGTTAGAAGAAGCTACAACAGAAACAAAAGTAGATACTCAAACAGATAACGTTAATGTTAATACCAATTTGCAGGATATTGAAGAGACTTTAAGTGGAATTAATGTTGATGTTCCAAATATAACTGCACCTCCAGAGATAACAGAGATTAGTGTGGATAACGTCCCAAATATACCAAGTGCTAGCATTCCTCAAATTTCTACTATTCCTCCTTTAACGCCTTCAGTAAATAACACTGGAACACAGGAGCCAAATCCTGCTGCTCCTACTGTCCCTACTGTGATTGCGCCAGAAACGTCTCAAGATTCTTCTGCTAATATTGCTCCTCCCACTACAATTAAAGATATTAGAGCAAGTGGTCCAACTAAAGTTGATAAAACTAGAAGAGCTAACCCTATGATTGCCATGGGTGGGGGTAGTGGAAGTAGTAAAAATGATGAAAAAGATAAAAAAGATAAAAAGAATATGGACTTAACCAACGATGACATTACACCGTCACGAAGTTCTGATCAAATTGATCCTACTCATTTAGGTGATATGAGATTTGTTATTGCTCAAGGAACAATAATGGATGCAGTTTTGGAAACAGCTATAAATACCGATCTGGAAGGTTTGCTTAGAGCAGTAATATCGAGAGATGTGTATGCAGAAGTTGGTCATAGAGTTCTTATACCTAAAGGTGCAAGATTGATTGGTGAATATGATACAACTATTTCTTATACTCAATCAAGAATTGATGTAAGGTGGACAAGAGTTATTTTGCCAAATGGTCTAGATTTTGAACTTGAAGATGCCGATGCTGTTGATGCTCTAGGACGCGCTGGTGTTAAAGGTGATGTGAAGCATAAATTAGGAAGACAAATTGGAAATGCTCTTTTGGTGAGTTCAATTCAGTTATTCAGTGGATTGATATTGGATAAACTGATAGGAGACAGCAATGTTACCATAGAAACAGATGGTGGATCAACAACAACAACAGGAAGTGTTATGGCTCAGTTGGCTGCTGAAGCTGTCACTGATTTGACTGATCAATTGACTACTATCATTGAAAGATTTGCAGATGATCAACCCACCATTTTGGTGCAACAGGGAACAAAGATTAAGGTTTTTGTTAATAATGATATGATATTCCCAAGTAAATTATATAAATAAAATTTATTAAAAATAGCATGAATAGTTATACTGCACTTAATACATATTTGGAATTATTTGATACTATTTTTGCTGAAGAAGGTATGAATGAAGTTTCTATTAATGCTCCAGGAGAAGTGTGGGTCGAAAAAAAAGGAGATATCTCAGTGCGTAAAATACCAGCATTAACTTTGGAGCATCTCAAATCTTTATCAAGATTGATTGCACAATCTACAGATCAGGTGATTAGTGAAGAGAAACCTTTGCTTTCCGCAACTTTGCCTAATGGATATCGTATCCAGGTGGTGATGCCTCCAGCTTGTGAGCGTGGTGGAGTTATTATGTCTATCCGTAAGCCTTCACCTTTAAAACTTACATTAGATGATTATGAAAAGATGGGAGCATTTTCTCAGGTTAAAGTGGAAGATGAAGTTGATAAAATAATGTTACAGTTGGTTGAATTATTAAAGCAAAAACAAATTAAAGAATTTCTACAGCAAGCTGTGATAAACAAAAAAAATATAATAATAAGTGGTGGTACGTCAACTGGTAAGACAACTTTTACTAATGCAATGCTAAGATCAATAGATTCTTCTGAGAGATTAATTACAGTTGAAGATGCCAGAGAAGTGGAAATTGATAATCCAAATAGAGTGCATTTATTAGCTTCAAAAGGTGGTCAAGGAAGGGCAAATGTTACCACACAAGATTTAATAGAAGCGTGTTTAAGATTACGACCAGATAGAATTATAGTTGGAGAATTACGAGGAGCAGAAGCCTTCTCTTTTTTACGAGCTATTAATACTGGTCACCCTGGATCGATTGCAACTTTGCATGCTGATAACCCTAAGATGGCGTTAGAACAACTGAAATTAATGGTTTTGCAGGCAGGACTTGGTATATCACAAGAGCAGGTTATGGATTACATAATTAATGTTGTGGATATTATAGTTCAATTAAAAAGAGCCGACAAAGGAGTTAGGTACGTTTCGGAAGTTTTATGTACCTATAATATGAGAAAGAGTAGTGTATAGTGTTTGATTTGATGTTATGCGTAATTTCAGAAATATAGTAATAATATTTTTGATTATCTTATTCTTATTGGGGATATGTACGTATGTCTCATCGATAGTTTTCATTGCAACAGTCTGGGGAGTAGATTACCTTTCTCCAAGTATTATTCAGCCTAATTTTTCTAATTTCCCTTATAGTCTATGGCCCACCATATTTGACTATATGCTACAATATATTAATAATCCAGAAGCTTTTAGAGGCGAAGGAAGGCCAGAATATAAATTACTCTTTGCATTTTTTACTCCGTTATTGTTGGTATTCATTATTTTCTGGAGAATGCGAGATACGCTTCTTGATTGGAGACCATATAGACAGAAAGAGAGTGTGCATGGTGATGCAGATTGGGCCAGTGAAAGAGTTATTCGAAAGGCTGGCCTTAGAAGTAGAAAGGGGATGTTGTTAGGTAGAGATAAAAAAGGATATCTTATTGCTGATGGTTATCAACACGCCTTATTATTTGCTCCTACTGGGTCTGGAAAAGGGGTTGGTTTTGTTATCCCTAATCTTTTGTATTGGGAAGATTCAGTTATAGTACATGATATTAAACTTGAAAATTTTGAATTAACAAGTGGTTGGCGTAAACAGAAACTAAAACAAGATGTATTTTGTTGGAGTCCGGCTGATCCTGATGGTAAAAGTCACTGTTATAATCCTCTGGATTGGGTTAGTAAAAAAACTGGTCAAATGGTTGATGATGTTCAAAAAATAGCCAGTTTGCTAATGCCAGAACAGGACTTTTGGGTTAATGAAGCCCGTAGTTTATTTCTAGGTGTTGTTCTTTATTTACTTGCAGTACCTGATAAAGCAAAAACTTTTGGGGAAGTTGTAAGAACAATGCGAAGTGATGATGTTGCATATAATTTGGCCGTTGCTTTGGATACATTAGGGGGTGTGATGCATCCTGTTGGATATATGAACATTGCCGCATTTTTACAAAAAGCAGAAAAGGAAAGATCAGGGGTAGTTTCAACTATGAACTCTTCTTTAGAGTTATGGGCTAATCCGCTTATTGATACCACAACCGCAAGTAGTGATTTTGATTTCAAGCAATTCAAGATAAAGCCTACAACTGTTTATGTAGGATTAACTCCTGATAACTTAACAAGGCTGCAACCTCTAATGCAAGTTTTTTATCAACAAGCTACGGAATTTATGTGTAAACATATGCCTACTCCAGAAGAAAAATATGGAGTATTATTTATGATGGATGAATTCCCAACTCTTGGAAAAATGGAGCAATTCAAGACAGGGATAGCATATTTTCGTGGATATAAAGTTAGGTTATTCTTAATTGTCCAAGATACAGAGCAATTAAAAGGTATTTATGAAGAAGCAGGAATGAATTCATTCCTTTCTAATTCTACTTATCGTGTTACTTTTGCTGCAAATAATATGGAGACAGCAAATTTAATATCACAATTAATAGGTAATAAAACAGTTGAACAAGAATCTTTAAATAAGCCAAAATTTTTCGACTTAAACCCTGGTGCAAGATCATTACACGTATCAGAAACACAGCGTGCACTTCTTTTACCTCAAGAGGTGATAATGCTTCCAAGAGATGAGCAAATATTGTTAATTGAATCAACAGCGCCTATTAAATCAAAGAAAATATTGTACTATAAGGATAGAACTTTTACGCGTAGATTATTAAAACCAATCTTTATTCCTATACAAGAGCCTTTTGACCCTAAAGCTTTTGCTAATAAATCTAAAGATGCAATGGAAGAGAGCAATAAGAGTTCTGCAAATGAAGGTAGTGAAGGTCAAGTGAAGCAGATTACACAAGGAGAAGAGGAAGAATCAGTTGAAGACATCATCGAAGAATATGGTTCCGAAGAAGATTCAGAAGAGGAAGTATCAGATTCTGGCATTTCTTCCGATAATTCTGATGACAATGTGTACGAATACACTGAAGAATCATATGGCTCAGAATATAATTTTGGTTCAAATAAGCGGAATCAAGAAACTAATCTAGAAGAAAATATCAACGAAGATGATGAATATTTTGATCATATAGTAGAAGAAGATTCAGAAAATAACGATCAAAATCAAAAATGATATAAAGTAAATTTTATCAATACTAATTTTTAATTTATTTCGTGGATTTTATCACATTGCGATATTTATAAATTTTATAGTGATGTATGATAATGCAATTTATATTGATAAGATTAAGAGTTCTATTGCACAAGTAAAGGATGTAAAAATATGTGGTTATGTGCAATCTGTCTATAACTGTATAGTAGAATGTAGTGGTATATCTAGGCTTGTATCAATTGGCGCCAACTGTACGATATATGATGAACATGATAAAGAATTATGTTTTGCAGAGGTTATAAAATTCGATACAGAACGTACCTACCTGATAGTTGCTGAAGATTGTGCAGAAATTAAAATAGGGAATAAAGTAGAGATTATTACCTCAACTAGCTTAGTTTATCCTGATGAATCATGGCAAGGTAGAATTATTAATGCGATGGGTAAACCTATAGATAACTTAGGCCATTTATGTAAAGGAACAGAAGCATACCCTCTTTACGGAGACTCAATGGCTTCAACAGAAAGAGTGTTTTGTCTTGATAAAATTGACGTTGGAGTTAAAGCAATAAATTTATTTACTCCAGTTTGTAAAGGGCAAAAAATTGGAATATTTTCTGGATCAGGAATAGGAAAATCCACTTTGATTTCTATGCTTAGTAATTTCACTACTACAGATGTTAAAATTATTGGTCTGATTGGAGAAAGAGGAATAGAAGTAGATAAATTTATTAAAAATTGCTTTGCTGATGGCCAGCAAGATGTTATTTGTGTTGTCGCAACTAGTGATGAAACAGCTTTTATGCGTCGTAGAGTTGCATACATGACGGCCGTTATAGCTGAATTTTTTAGGCGCAAAGGAAAAAATGTTATATGTTTATTAGATAGTATAACGCGCTTTGCTATGGCAAGAAGAGAGATAGGTTTGGCACTAGGTGAATTGCCGACTTCGCGTGGATATACAGCAAGTGTCTTTAGTGAAATTCCCAAAATTATTGAAAGTGTTGGCGTTAGTAGCAAAGATAAGGGTAGTATTACAGGTTTTATCAGTGTTCTGGTTGAAGGTGATGATGAAAATGAAATTATTTCTGATACTTTACGAGGTGTATTGGATGGGCATATCTTACTAGATAGGGAAATTGCTGCCAAAAATGTATTTCCTGCAATTAATATCTTAAGAAGTATTTCTCGTTATTTTCCTGATTGTAATAATGATGATGAAAACGCATTAATAAAAAAAGCACAGAATGTTTTTGTTGATTATACAGAAGTTGCAGATGTCTTAAAATTAGGACTTTATAAGAAAGGATCTAATAAAGAATTGGATAAATCAATAGAGTTACATTCTGTGATTGAGAGATTTTTATGTCAAAGCCCTAATCAAAAAGTCTCTGTTAAAGAAGCATTTGATGGCTTGCGTTCAATATTAGAAAAATAATATTGTTATTTTTTATTATTGAAAATGTAGATAAATCATGATAGCATACATCATTATGAATTTTAAATTCCATCGGTTTTTATCATGAAGGTATATTCTTCTCTCAAACACGCTAAAAAACGCAGTTCTAATGTTTGTGTTGCAAAAAGGGGTAAGAAGATAGTGGTTTATGATAAATCAAACCCTAGAATTAAATCCAGACAAGGCAAAAAATAGCTGCCTTCGGATTTTTCTCCTATTTTTTTGATCTATCTTTTTGTGATCTAAAATTATTCCCATTACACGAATTTCTTAACTTTTTCGATTTTTTGTTTTAAGAGTTCTCTGCATTTTTGTAGTTAGTGCAAGATTTTCTGTTTTCTATTTTTTGATTCAGTTTTTATGTCTTTTATAGATTCTATCCTTGAGGTTTTTTATACCGGACTATTTTATGGTTTTGTTTGCGCTTTTTTTGCGTGTTTTATGTCTCCATTGCAGTTTTTGAAAGTTATCAGGCAATCTGATGAGATAAAATATAGAGATATTGTGCGTAAATATTATTCACAAGGCGGAATAGCTATATTTTTTAGAGGGATGTTGCCGTACGCAACTATGAATTTTTGGAGCTCAATGGCTTTTGGTATTGCAGAATATTTTAGTTTGAAACTTGGTTTTTTTGATATGAACCTTATAGCTAGTTTGTTATTACGTTCTTTTATGGGTGGTGTCATTGAAACTTCAATGTCCATTTGGTCAGAATCTAAAGAGATAACTAGAAATAAGGGAATTAATTCTCGTATTATGAGAGACTCTGTTGCTATATTTATTCCAGTGTTATTACGTAATGCAATATTTTGGAATAGCTCTATATTAGTTTTTGAATTAGTGCGTAGATTTGAATTAAATATTATAGATGGTATTTTATTCTCTCTTTTCATAGCGCCTGTTTTTGCTGTTCTTGCATTACCATTTGATGTAATTGCAAGTAAAATTTGTGGCTTTTCTGGATCTTGGGTCAGTGGGTTAAGTTTTATTAAACACAATTTTTCAATATCAAAAGCTTCTTTATTGGGGCTTTCAGTGAGGATTGTACAAATTATTCTTTTTACAATGATTACTTTTCTTACTATGATTTTATACGATAAAATTATGTTATAATCCGTTATCATTTTCTTTTTATATTAAAAATTTCATGAATTCTAAAAATAGTGATATGATTGATGTCATTAAAGATCTATTATTTTCTGGTAAAGCAGAGCATATCGAAGTTTTTTTTAATAAGGTAATGCAGTGTGATTTTATAGTTGCTTCTGCGAATTCAGAAAGACAGGCTAAAGGTTTATTACAAAAAATAGTAGGATATCTAAAAAATAATACTGATTATACATATAGGTTAGAAGGAGAGAATAAGTGTAATTGGGTTATAATAGATATATTAGATCTAGAATTAATGATTCACATTTTTCGTACAGAAGTCAGAGAATACTATAAAGTTGATTCTTTTTGGAATCCAGATTTACATAAAACATCGTGATATGGGATAAATCCCCTGGTAATGTCTGTGAATATAGCTTAGCCCAGCAGATCTTCTTTATAGCATATTAGATTTAAGAGCTGTATAGTATCTTTATTGTTAATGATTAATTTTTATTTTTGCGTTAGCTATATCTATTTTGGCTGTTGGCTGTATGCCTTTATTGAATCAGAAAGATGCGAAGAAAAACATAAGGCTTTATAAATCAGTTGAAGTTGCAGATAAGAAAGAATTTTCTACGTCCAGCACTCATCAAGAACAAGTAAATTCTGAGCAATTCATTGATTATTCTAAGAAAATTGTTTCAGAGGAAGAAGAATTATCCAGCGAAATTACTGTCAATAAACAAAAAGAACTAGAATCTATAGATTCTAGTTCTATAATCGATGAAAATTCTGAAGATGATAGCAATACATATGACGACGAAGATACCCAAGATGAACAAGAAGTAGAATCTCTTGTTGCGAATCCGAAAGAGGTATCTGCTGAAGAAAACGCAGAAGAGTTGAAAACGGATCTTCAAAAATTTTTGACAGATTTTAATAATTGTGTCGATGATGTTAATGCGCAGGTACAACGATTTTTTGCTGATGTAGATAATAAAATAATTGATTTATCTTTGAATTTGGCAGAAAAGATATCAAGACACTCTATGAATGAAAATTACTATGAAATACTAAAGAATATTCTTTCTAAAAATAGTAATATTTTATGCTCAATAGAAGTGAAAATATTTATATTTGTAAATGATAAATATTATGATGCTCTTTTTGCTAATATGTTACGTGATGGATATGATCCAAAATATATTTTAAAAACTAGTTCTGATTTAGAAGTTGGTGATGTTCGAATAGAATGGCAAAATGGCTGTATAGAAAGCATGTTTGTAAATATAGTTAACGATGTTTTAAAGGTGCTGGATGAAACTAAGGAACGGTAAGAATTTTTTAGGTTAATCATGGTTTCTAAGACTAAGAAAGATATATTGGTTGATGATCTTGTTGATTCTAATTCTAGAGTCATGGAAAAAGTAAAAGTACTTATGACAGCTGTCATAGGAAGTAAGAGAATTTCTTTAGGGGATTTAGTAGCTATCCGTGGTGGAGATGTTATTTCTATGGGTAATATAACTGATTTTGTTGATATATATGCCAATGAATTGCTGATTGCAAAAGGAAAACTTATAGAAGAAGAAGAAAAGATATCTATAGAGATAGTTGAAATCATAGAAAATTATTAGTACTTATTTTAACAAAAGTTATACTATTTTTCGTAATTATGTTTGCAGCGCACAAATAATAGTTTATTATCACTTAGTGGATTAGTTACTCACATTGGAATGCTACTTTTCTGATGTTATTTATTTTTCTAACAATTCGCTCTCTATTATATGTGAAATTTTAATTTACGTGTTGAAATAATCTATATGTTTGTCCCTCGATTGAACATAATTTGTCTCTATATTGCTTTCTTATTTTTCTTTAATGCATTAAGTACAGTGGAGATTTTTGCTAGAACCTATGTTCGTGTGGTAGGTTCAACTACAATATTTCCTATAATAGCACGTGCTGCTGAAGAATTTGCAAGAGAATATAGAACTAGAACTCCTCTTATTGAAAGTACTGGAACGGGTAGTGGTTTTAAATTATTTTGCTTAGGTCAAGGGGAACAATTTCCTGATATTGTAGCGGCATCACGTAGCATATTAACTACTGAAAAAATGTTGTGTGAAGTTAACAATGTTGGGGATATTATAGAGTTAAAAATTGGAAATGACGCCATAATTCTGTCCTCTTTGAGAGAAAATACAGTTCCTTATGATTTTAACATTAAGGATCTTTTTTATGCTTTATCAGCTAATGTTCCTGTTAGTGATTTTAATGTACAACAAAATGCTTTTCAGAAATGGTCTGATATTAACGCTATGTTGCCAAATAAAAAGATCAAAATATATGGGCCAGTCAAAAATACCGGTACTTATGATAGCATTAATAAATTTCTGATTTATGATAATTGTATTAATAATCGTAATTTTTTACTAAAATACAAAAATTTTGAAGAGAGAAAAAAAGTTTGTAGTATGGGCAGAGCAGATGGTGTTTTTGTTGAAGTATCCAATTATGATGAATCTGTATTACTTCAGAAGATGAAGCAAGATAGTGATATTATTAGTATAGTAAGTTATGTTTTTTATTCTAATAATGCAGATAAATTAGTAGCTCACAGAATTAACGGCGTTACTGTTAATGACAATACAATACGAAATGGTAGATATCCTCTAAGCAGACCATTATATCTCTATATAAAGAAAGCACATCTAGATTCTGTAAAAGATTTGAGACAATTTATTAGCTCAATGTTTAGTAAAGATGCTATAGGAGAAAATGGTTACATGATAGCGTCAGGCTTAGTGCCTGTCCAAGGAGAAGAAAAGAATAAAATTGATAATATATTGCAAAATAATCAATTATGAGGATCAATATATTTTTATCAATATTCTGTATTATTATGGCAGATATATCTACGGATATTATCAGTCCAGCATTTCCTGCTATGAGGAATTATTTTGCTACCACTGATGGTAAGATATTTCATAGTCTTTCGATAAATTTGTTAGGTTTTGCTATTTCGGCCCCTATATATGGTTATATTGCTGATATATACGGTAGAAAAAAAGCAGTTGTACTAGGTATGTCTATTTTTACTGTTGCCACCGTCTTGTGTTCATCAGCAGCTAGTATAAATTCATTTATATTTTATCGCTTTTTACAGGGTATTGGACAGGGTGCAGCAGAAATTATAGGATTTGCTATTATTCGAGATTATTACAAAGGTGTAGAGTCTGCAAAGATGTTTTCATTGATTAATATGTGTATTGCACTTTCTCCTGCCTTAGCTCCTTTTGTAGGTGGTTGGATAGCATCTATTTATAACTGGCAATTTATCTTTTATATATTATTCTGGATAGCGTTGATTGTAGTGTTTTTATTTATTCTGTTTTTTACTGAAACACTTAAAAAAGCAGGTTCCTCTCAATCTGAAAATTATCAATTTTATTTTCTGGATTCTATGAGGTCTTATCGCCAAATTATGCAGAACAAAAGTTTTGTTTTTTATATGATGATCTTGATATTGCATTTTTCATGGCTGTGGAATGCAATTGCTAGCATCCCATTTATCTTTATTGATAATTATGGTGTAAGTTCAATGTATATGGGTTTTTTAGCCTTGATGTATGCTTGTTTTTACATGCTAGGAGGGTTTATGAATCAGCAATTATTGAATTTTTTTAATAGAAGAGACATACTTTCCTTTGCATTATATATACCAACATTTAATTGTATCTATGTCATTATAATGCTTCGTTTTTTTTCTCCTCCTCCTTGGGCAATAGAATTGATAATGTTTCTTGAACCAATTTCTTTGGCTATAATAATTAGTAATCTTATGTCTATTGCTTTGGATTGTGTTGAAGATAATGTCACAGCAAGAGCTACAGCTATTATAGTCTTCATGAAACTTTCAGCGGGATCTATCGTGATTTTTTTAGTACCTTTTATTTTAAAAGTTACTTTACCGAATATGTTGATTGTTACTTTTTTTTCATCATCTGTTGCATTGATGATATTCTTATTCAAAAAGAAAAAATATCATTTGAGTTAAAATATTTTTTGAAGGAGACATATGAGATTTCAGCACATAATGGCATTAGCTTTCTTAATTAGCTTCATAGACTATGATTTTTTTGTCATTTTGTTACCAAAATTGAACGAATATTTCTCTACCACAGATGTTACTGGTGTATTAAATTTCAACACAATAGGGATCCTTATTGCGTTGCTTTTATCTAGTTTTATTGAAAATGTGCGTACATTGCGAAAAATTATCACATTATCTATATGCTGCTACGCGATTTCTTTAACAATGTTTGTTATGTATAATGATTATCCTGTATTTTTGACGATACGTTTTTCACAAGGTGTTATACAAGGCGCTTCTTATATGTTTGGCTATAGGATGCTTAAAAGCATGTCACCTAAATTGGTAAGAGAAGTAACCTATATTAATATTTTTAGCTGCACTTTAACAACTATCTCTCCATTTTTTGCGCTTTCAATGGTTAATTATTCAAATTTAAAGGTGCTACTATTTATTATTTTGCTTATCTGTGCTTTTTTACTTATTAGTTTGCGAATCATTGGTGTTAGATCTGACGATATTATAAATCGTGATAAGACAACATTACATTTTTTAAAAAGTTATAATTTCATCTTTTCGGATAAAAGAGTATTTGTTTATCTGTTTTTCATGCTTGTGAACCACCTATGGATGTATAACAGTAATATAAATATTCCTAAATTATTCTATAACATCATGGATATCACTTATATGCAGTATGTTTGTTGTATAGCAATATATACCTTGTTCTATTTGTTAGGAGCTTTTTTGAGCGTTAAGATAGCCAAAAATTTTAGTGATCATAGATATTTGAGTAATCGTGATTTTATGATTAAGTGTGCAGTATCTGTGATAATTTTAGGTCATCTTTTCATGCTGTTTTATGATCATAAGTATATTTTGACCAACCCAATAAGATTTGAAATGTTTTTAATTCCAGAGGCTATCGTTTTACCTATTATCATAAATTTTGCTTTTTCTGGTGTTCTTGAAAGGCTTCCTGTTAATGCAGTGAGTAAAACATTATTGTTTTATTATGTTATAAAACATCTAAGTAATTTAGTAGTAATTCAGATATCAAATCTTCTAAATGCACAAGATATTGTAACTTATATGAATATTGTTACTATTGTGTTCTCTGCTATATCTGTTATGCCGATGATCTTTATTAGAGATGCTAAAACCTCTAAAGTTTGTATCGCCAATCATTCTCCTAAAGGATATATTTAATAATATTTTTTATAAGATAGCTGAAAATTGTAGATAACACCATAATTAATATTATGGTTGGGGAAGTTGCTAAGTTTATCGCAAAAGATACCAAAAGCCCAATTATTGAGGTTATGATACAAAAAATTGAAGCATTTATTATCATTGTCACGGGATTTTTGGACATCATTTTAGATGCTATTGAAGGTATTGTTAAGAATGCTGTTATTAATATTGCACCAATTGATTTAATTGCAAGTATAATAAATGTTGTTAATAGTGATAAATATATAACTTCAGAAAATGTGACATTAATTCCTTCTGTTTGTGCAATGTCTTTATTTATTGTTATTAATAGCCAATCCTTGTGTTTTATTACAAAAAGAAGAGCTATTATTGCTGCTAATATGCTCATTGCTATTATTTGTGTTGGCTTGACCAATAAAATATCTCCAAATAATATGTCATGTAATATGTTACTATTTTGTCCTGTGATAAGAATTAGTATTAATCCGCCAGCGATACATGTGCTACTTGTGATACTTAAAATTAGATCATTTGCAAAATATTTCTCTAATTTTATTATTAAAGTTGTTATAAAAATTGATGTTAACAATAAAATAAGATAATTGTTAATTCCAAATCTATAGGATATAGCAAAAAATAATATAGAAGAATGCGCTATTGTATCTGCTAAAAAAGATAATCTACGCCATACTAAAAAAGGCCCAAGAATTCCCGATCCTACAGATATCGAAAAAATTAATGCTATATAAGGCAATAATATAGTAAACATTATATTAAGTAGTCTTTTTACGTTTTTTTGTTAAATTTTTCATTTTTTTTATCTAAGATACACATTACGTTGCTTATCAAAATCAGCGTTGTGCCACATATTATGCTAATTTTTAGTGTTTCATGAAAGAAATAACAACCAATCACAGTACCCAAAACAAAAGAAAACATATACACGGGTATTACAGATATTAGTGAATTTGCATAATATATACAGCCTAAAGCAGTATATAGGTATATTATCATAATTAACCCTAATATGTAGAAGTTTTTTATCCCTTCAAATATATTATCAAATTTTTGTATATCTTCATTATTGTTTCCTAGCATTATATATAGATACACAAAAAATGATATTGAGATATAACATAACATTATATAAAGGAATTGATTCTCACAGGTTTCATTCGTATTTTTTATTTTTCTAGTGATAATATCAAAAACGATCCATAAAGCTATTGCTATAAATACCCACATAGATTCAGCTTGAAATGCGTTGGAGAACGGCTGTACTATTATTATAGTCCCTATAAAACCTAATAATAAGGCGATTAGTTGTTTGATATTTGCTTCTTCATTAAGAAATATTATTCCTGCTATTGCAGCAAATATCGGATATGTAAGAGTAATTGAGACTATTTGAGTGAACGGAATGACACTAAATACGTAACATAGAATAATTTGTGAAATTACATAGCATGCTGCACGTATTAAATGCCAATGCAATATTTTGGTTTTGGTGCCTCTTTTTGTTATATATAATATAATGTAAAGCGGTATTATATATAATACCGTGGATATATTGATAATATTTTGTAGATACTCTCTTGAAAAATATTCTGAAAGGTATCGATAATTATAATTTAATATACATCCTGTACAGATGTGTATTAACATTATTATTGCTCCTGTATTTAATCCAAATCTCATGTTATCCTATAGACCGGTTGCAAACATATCTCTCTTTAAATCTTATTATACTATGATTATTAATTTTTTAACTGTTAAATAAAAATTTTTTATTTTTAGTATAATTATTATTTTGTTAAGATTATGAAAAAGAATTTTATATCGTTTTTTCTGATATCTATACTATTCATTAGCTTTTTTTTAGGAATATGGCAAGTACAGAGATTCATATACAAGAAAAAATTAGCTAATAATTTAAATAAACAGGTGCAAATGTTTTCTGAGGTTAGTTTTTTATCTCAGCATGATAATCTATCTCCATATATGATTATAGGACAAGTAGTTGGATTCAGGAAATATTTCTTTGCTGGGTATAATAAGTATAAAGTTCTGGTGCCTATCAGTATATTTGGTACAGATAAAATAATATATGTTGACCTAGGTTGTACCGATATCTATAAAAGAGATAATATCCGTTTTGATACTCCTATAGCCGGTGTTGGGCGCATTATGTTTCATAAACAAAAGAGTTTTGTAAACAATAACATAAAAGACAATATATGGTTTTGGTATGACTATGATGCTCTTTCGCTAGATCTTAATAAAAAAGTTGAACCATATACATTTCATTTTATGGATTATCAAACAGAATGCATTGATGCAAACACAGACATATCAGTCAATAATATCCATGGATTCTACATCTTTTTTTGGTATGCTATATTTTTTCTTGATCTTTTATTTATATACAGAATTTTTGTACGTAAAGTTTAACATATTTTGTATATAATTCTTGTTAAAAGAAATATTAGTAGTATATTAGAGTATTCTATCTGATTACAATTTTTTTGATTTTCTTATATTTTTTTGTATATGCGTTTTTTAAAGACTTTTGCGGATTCGTTGATACACATTTTTCGTGTTATGCATAAAGAAGGTTATATTTTTGCTGCTATTAGCGCTGTTATCTTTCTTGTTTTTTCTATTGTTGGATCTTTTGTTCCTTTCTTCTTTCTCGGGCTCATAGTAACGTTTGCTATTATGCATTTTTTTCGTGATACAAACAGAATGGTTCCCATGAATTCTAATATAGCAGTTAGCACTGCAGATGGGGTTATTGGTTCTATTGCTGAAGAAGAGTATTTATGTGCACATAGCGATAAAAAGAAAAAAGCTATCTGTATTAGAATTTTATTGTCAATTACTGATGGTCATATTAATAGAAGCCCAATAGATGGGGTTGTAAAGGCTTTAAAATATACTCCCGGTAGTTTTGAATCCATTTTGTCTAATAATATCGAGCAAGCGAAAAATAATGAAAAGCAAGAGATATTAATTGAAGATGGTGATAAAAGAGAATTTTTAGTAGTTCAGCAAGTTGGTATGCTTGCTAGGAGAATAGTATGTAACCTTATAGTTGGCCAAAGTGTTGCAAGAGGAGAAAGAATCGGTTTGATGAAATTTGGTAGTATGATGGCTATTTATTTACCTGAAGATTTTCAGCCCAATGTAGTTATAGGACAGACCGTAGTGGCTGGAGAAACGATTATTGCAGTGAATGCTAAGAGTAAGATTGAATTGAGTTATAAGGAAATCTAATTCAGAGGATGTTATAATTAATTTTCTTGAAATGTTTTGTTGAGAGTTGTTTTGTGCAGAATAATAGAAATAACCGTCTAATTCCTGTTTATAAGTTATTTCCTAATATAGTGACTATAGTCAGTATATTGTTGGGTTTAACTGCAATAAAAGCAATGCTTTCAGAACGTTGGGAATTTGCATCCATTTTGATATTTTTAGCCACTATTTTTGATGCTCTAGATGGTAGAATTGCTAGAATACTAAGTGTTGAAACTTCTTTTGGAGCGCATCTTGATTCTTTAGCAGATTTCTGTAATTTTGGTATAGTGCCTGCTTTACTAATGTATCTCTGGAAATTAAACGAGATCAAGATATTTGGATGGACTGTAACGATGTTGTATGTAGTCAGTATTGTTATAAGACTTGCCAGATTTAATGTTTCTATTAGTGCTAATGATACAAAAATTAAAGAGATGAATAAAAATTTTTTTTTTGGTATCCCGTCTCCTGCAGCGGCTATTTTATTCATAATGCCTTTGCTTATGTCGAATGATCCGTGCTGGCTATTTATTTCATCTTGGTTTTATTCGAAATTAGGGCTTATTTTTTATGCGATTTTAATTGCATGTTTATCAATTAGTAAATTTGCTACTTTTTCTACAAAAAATATGCAAATTCCAGAGAATATGATTGCTATTGTGCAATGTTTTATTGGCGCTTATTGTATTTTGATATTTGTGAGGCCTTGGATGTTTATTCCAGTAAGTGCTATTTTATTTCTGTTTTCAATTCCAATATCTCACTATATATTTTTATCTCGCAACAGTAGAAAAGATAGCGATTTATAAAGATTTTTAATTGAATTATGGTATGCTTAATTGTGTATAATTGTAGATGTTTTTAACACATTATTCATTTTTATATGCAATCAATTAAATCCTTGATTTAGTTTGTTTTATTCATTGGTTACTTATTATGATGAGGTGTATTTTTATCTATGAATACTAAAAATAAAAATAAGAGCGGTACTCTTATTTATCCTAGTGCAGTTGCTATATGGTTAGTTGACAACACTTCTCTAACTTTTAACCAAATAGCTCAAGCTTGTGGTTTACACATATTGGAAATTCAAGCTATGGCAGATGGAGATATTGCATCTGGGATTGTTGGTTTCAATCCTGTTACAACTTCTGAAATAACTAGAGAAGAAATAGAAAGATGTGAGAAAGATCCTAACAGAATTCCTCAAGTTACTTTTATTTCTTATAAATCTTTTGCTAAGAGTAATAAAAAGAAAGCGAAATCTTCCTATTTACCTCTTGCCAGAAGAAGAGCAAAACCAGATGCAATAATGTGGCTGCTTAATAAACACCCGCAGTTAAGTGTTAATTGTATAGTTAAATTGATTGGTACAACTGCAAAAATAGTTAATTCCATCAAGAATGCTTCTTACTGGAATATTGAAAACATAAAACCTAGAGATCCGGTAATGTTAAAATTATGCTCTCAGGAAGAATTAGATGAACTTATCTTAAAAGTTAAAATTTCTGGTGAGAGTGATGAGGGCTATTTTTCTGATATAGACACTGAAAGTGGTGATTTAAATGCAGATATTGATGATTTACAACTGAGTAAAGAAGAAGTCAAATAGTAGAAATATTTTCTTTGATAACTATAGTTATCATCGTTTGTTGTGTTTTAAGGTTTTGATTATGCTTAACAGATATATATCTCTAAATTTTGTGATGTTCTTGTTGGTCTTAGCTATTTGTTGTAGATTCTTTTTTGTCTTATTTGATGCTGGGAATTTTTTTAATTTCCATTTTTATTTACGCGATTTCTTTAAAGTTGAAGCATTTGGGAGTGTTGAAGGTAGCAAAGAAAAGAAGTCTGATGAGCCTGTTGATTTATTAGATCGCGATTCTTTCTACATGTATGATACTGCAGGCTTAGGTAGAATCGAAGTTGAAGTGTTTAATGAGTTACAAAAAAATAAAAATGATAATGAAAAAGTTATAGAATATATAAATAATCAAAAAGAGTTAATAAAACAGACAACCACCTACGTTGAGCAAAAAATTAGTGAATTACAAATTGTTCGAGATGATATACAAGGTCTTATAAAATCTTATTACAATGCTAAAGATGATAAAGTTAAAAGTCTTGTTAAAATATATGAGAATATGAAACCTGCTGAAGCAGCAGCTATACTTTCTGAATTAGATGATGATTTACTATTAAAAGTTGTACGTCACATGAAAGAAACAAAATCATCTCCTATTTTGGCGCAAATGAAGCCCGCTAGAGTGCGTGATATAACTGTAGGTTTAGTACAAGAAGATTACTTAAGAGAAATAGATTTGCGACATTTTTGTAGCTTAATTCAGCAATAGTGGTTGGGTGATTTTTTATAATATCAATGAAAATATTTTTTCTAGGATCGGATATAATTAATAGCAACATATTTAGATTTATTCGTAATTTAGGTCTAGATAGTTATGTTGTTAATTTTTCATTGGCTGAAAAGACACAAGATTTTAGCAACGATGAAAAGGTCATCTATACCGATTATGAATTTTTTGTAGATAATTGCGATGATGCTGTAATCATAATGCATTCTAAGATCTTTGATTTTATCGATCATAAGATGTTTGATGATATGAAAAATTCTCTGTTATTACTTATTGAAGATGTTGGTATTCATATAAATGATCTGTCTGATAAATTCATAAATTGTGAATTTGATGTATTGAATATTGATTTTATCAATGAAGTTAATAATCAAGATGCTTCCATTGTATTATGTCGTATGCTGAACATCAACAGCAAGGATAGAATAGCGCATTTCTTAGATTTAATGAAATCTGATATAGAAATTTTTATTGCTGAAGATAGTTCATCTTTTCTATTATATGAAATTGTATTCAGAGTAATTCCGATAATTTTTATGAATATTATTCATCAGATAGCCAATTTTTATTCCAGGACTATCTGCGTAAGTTATGAGAAAATTTTTATGCAGTTGATTAAAGAATTTGCTGATATTTTGCGATACGGTGGAAATAATATGAAATCAGAGATTTATTCTCATATTTTTTTTAAGAAGTGCATTGGCAATATATTTTCTGAAATTGAGGATTTTGGTTTAAGCTTACAAGATTCTCCAAAAATAATGGATTATTTTTATCATTACCTAGAAACAGTTCATAATAATAAACATGATTATATAGATATATTGAATCGCAATGTGTTTTATCCCAGTTTGTTGAATCAAATAGGTTTCAATAGCCAAAGCATCAAAAATGTTTTGCGTAACATATACTTCACTATTATAAACGATGATTATGTTTCATAAAATATTCTGCTTGTTTACACTGAGCAAAAAATACGTTAATCTATAAACAGTTTTTTTAGTAGTGTTATATAATTTTCTGGGGTTTTTTATGCCAAAATTAAAGAGTCATTCTGGGGCAAAAAAGAGATTTAAAATAACAAAAAATGGAAAAGGCAATAAATTTATTGGTACTCAATCTGGTAAGCAGCATAATATGCGTAAGCGTAGTGGTAGAGCATTAAGAGATCAAAGGGGTACAGCTTTGGTTGGGGCTTATGGTTCAAAAATTTTGAAAAAACTTTTGCCTAAATAATGTTATTTGTGATTTAATGTGTAAAGAGGTTTTCAAAGATGTCTAGGGTAAAAAGAGGAGTTCAAGCTAAAAGGAGACACAAAGCTGTTTTGCGTTGTGCTAAAGGTTTTAGAGGTAGAGCAAAAAATTGCTATACTATTGCTGCTCGTAGATTGGATAAAGCAAGACAATATGCTTATAGAGACAGAAGAAATAGAAAAAGATTTTTTCGTTCTTTGTGGATACAACGTATTAATGCTGCAGTCAGAATAAGTGGATTAACTTATTCAGTTTTTATGAATGCTCTTAAAAAAATGGGTATTGATTTAGATCGTAAAGTTATGGCTGATGTCGCAGTGCGTGATTCTTCAGGATTTACTGCTATCGTTAAGAAAGTTCAGGCTTTTCTAAAAAAAGAACAAGAAAATCAAAATAAAGCCTGATGATATAATTGTAATTTTTACTTATATAAATCCTTGTTGTGATTGATCTTTCAGATATTAAAAATAAAGATCTATTGATTGTTGTTGATCAATTTGAGAGAGATTTATCTTGTGCTGAATCAGATTCTGCTTTGCATAAGGTGCAATCTAAATATACAGTTGGGAAAAATAGCGTTTTGGCTACTTTCTTTACGAAGATAGTGGATGTTCCTTTAGAGGAACGTAAAATGATGGGACGGGAGATTAATCAGGTAAAAATTTTTATTCAGAATGCTATTTCTTCTAAAAAAGCTTCTTTGAGTGCTTTTGCAAGAAATGATTCTGTGCTCAGTGATTCTGTGGATGTCACTTTACCCAGTATGTTTAGCAATATCACAAGCAGACATGTGTTGAGTAGGGTTATAGATGATTTAATAGGCCTTCTTGCTAATATGGGGTTCAAAGAGGCTGTTGGCACAGATATAGACTCTGAATTTTATATATTTGATGCTTTGAATACGCCTGTACATCATCCAGCACGTCAAATGCAGGATAGTTTCTATATGAAAGACAAAAGGCTGTTAAGGACACATACATCTTCTGTACAAATCCATGCTATGGAATCTCAAAAGAAGAAGTTACCACTTTCTATCTTCTCTGTTGGGAGAGTCTATCGTAATGATTGGGATATGACTCATACTCCTATGTTTCATCAGTTAGAACTGCTTTTTGTGGATAAAAACATAACGGTTGCCAATCTGCGTTCAACAATAATTGATTTCTTATCTGCATTTTTCGAAGATAATAAAATTCAATTTAGGTTTCGTCCTAGTTTTTTCCCTTTTACTGAACCTTCCATGGAAGTTGATGTACTTCATAACAATGAATGGCTTGAGATTATGGGTTGCGGTATGGTTAATAAAAAAGTCTTTCAGGCCGTTGGAATTGATGATAGCATCTATAATGGATTTGCTTTTGGAGTGGGTATTGAACGCTTAGCGATGTTAAAATATGCTATTCGAGATATAAGAGACTTTTATTCTTCAAACCTTGGTTGGCTTTCGCAATTGCAAAAAATTCTATAACCCTCTGCCGCTGTCGTGCTCTTCTTCCTTAGAGCTAGATTTTTTCTGCCTATATGCGTCTGCATGACTAAATGACTCTGATGGCCCATGATCATAACTAGGAGGCGTAAAATCTGGTCCTTGAGATGTTGATGCATAAGCTTCTTGTTCATCGCGTACTTGGCTATCTCCTTCCCCTCCTGTAGAGCTGGTATCCGGATCTGTTAATGGGCTCATATCTTGCGCAAGTTCACCCATTATCTGATGTAACATCTCAGTATCTCCTATCATATTACGATAAAGACCAATTCCTTTAAAAAATTCTCTTATCATAAACCCTACTCCAAATACTATTTCTCCTTGACCTCCAAGCATTAAATTATTACTTAATGCTCCATCTAATGGTACAAAAAATCCACTAATCTGATCAGATCCGCATTTTGTGAAGACACTTGCATCATTTATTTTTGATTTCGCAGATAAAACGTGCAATAAGACTGCAAAACATGTATCATCTTCTTCTGCCGAACCTTCGCTATGAGATAACATCGACTGTAATTGTGCTACATTATGACCTGTTTCTGGTGGCATATGAACAAAAAAATATATATTATAAGACTATTTTAACTTAAATATTTTTATTTTTTACTTAATTTATCAACAATATAGAAAATATTTATTGTACTTATAATTTGTCGATTTATGAATATCATTAATGTGATAGATGAAATTTATGTTTTCTCAATATTTACCTATGTTAAGGTTCAATACAAAGCTTAACAATCTTCACGCTTGAAAGAGAAGATAGGTTTATTACTTTTTATATGATATTGATACGCTATTATGATGTTGATGATTTTAACATATTAAATATTAGGATATTGCTTCTAAAATGGCGGTATTTTATACATAATATAGCTTTTTTATCAAGTGGATTGATTATAAAATTATTTGATAAACTTGTTTTGCTAAAGCTTGATATCTAAATTATATTTATGCGAATTATCAGTAATATTGGTGCAGATATTTTATAGGATCATCAATTTTTTTAGGTTGTATATCTGCTGATATTCTACCATCTTTTAACAAAATTATTCTATCTGATATCTTTGTTAAAAAATCTAAATCGTGAGATGCAAGTATCATTCCTATTTTCATATCTTTAACGGATTTTAATAAATCAATTACATCCATTATTGTTACAATATCTAGGCCTGAAGTTGGTTCATCACACAAAAGTAAAGAGGGCTGCATTATTAAACTGCGAGCAAGAGCCACTCTTTGTTTTTGACCTCCAGATAGTTGATTGGGGTAGCATTCTATTTTTTCTTCAATTCCAAGTTTTTTCAATAATAAAAGAGCTTTATCTTTTACATCAGGTATTTTCTTTAAACTTGGTGCGTATATGAGATTTTTCATGACGCTCATATGTGGGAATAGTTGAAAATCTTGAAACATGAAAGCTGTTTTTTTTTGACAATTAATACTACCATTATCTAATGTATCCAGGCCTTGGATACATCGTAGAAGAGTAGATTTTCCACTGCCAGAAGGACCTGCTAAACCTACTATCTTATTTTCTTCGATATTTAAATTTATTCCGGTTAATAAGTGATGATCACCGTAAGATTTTATCGCATCTTTAATTTTTAACATTTTGCACCTTCTTTTCTATCTTTTTTCCTATATATTCAATGAACAAAACAATAATATAGTAATAGACACCAGCTATGCACAATGGAGCGAAATAGGTAAATTGCGCTGCAGCAATTGTTTGTGCTGCACGCATTATATCCATACCGCCAATGGTTGAAATTAGAGCAGTTTCTTTTAACAAAGATACTATTTCATTTATCATCGCTGGAAAGATATTTCTAGCTACTTGAGGTAAGATTATATCTCTCCAAATGTAATAATTTGGAATTTGGAGAGTTTGTGCCGCTTCAAATTGTCCTTTAGGGATGCTTTCAATACCAGCACGTATTATTTCTGCAATATATGCTGAGCTATTTATTCCAAAAGTTATTATACCAGTTGTCACTATATTAAAACTGAAACCTAACAATAAGGGTGTTGTGAAATATACTAGAGATAACTGTAATATCAAGGGAGTGCCTCTTATTATAGATATTATCTGAATTGTTAAGAATTTTGCTATCCCGACATATCTTGCAATAGACATTGTAAGGCCAAGAATGAAGCCTATTATTATGCCTCCAAATAATATCTGTGCAGTTATAAATATTCCTTTTCCTATAAAGGTAATGTTATATATTAAGTCTTCCATTGTTGAATTTATTCCAAGTATTTTTGTTTTATTTTATCCAATTCCCCTGTTTCCATTAATCTTATTAATGCTTCATCTATTTGTGGCCTTAAAGAAGAGCCTTTTTTAAAAGCAATTGCATATCCGTTATCAGCTTCTGCAATGATTCTGTAGTCTAGTTTATTGATACGCTCTACAAATGTATGTGCTTGTATATGATCTATTAAAACGCCATCAACTTTACCATATTTCAGTGCTTCTATCATCTGAGGAGTTGTATCCATCGTTATGATATCTGTTTTATTTGTATTATTTTTGAGCCAAATTTCCATTACTGTGCCAAGTTGACAAGCAATCTTTTTATTCGTTAGATTATATTCAGAAGATGATTCATTAAATTCTTTTTCTTTGTCAAAAACTATTGCTAGCTTGTCTTTATAATACGGTGTTGAGAAATCAAGAATCATTTTTCTATCTTCGGTAACCGTTATTGCGGCAATTGCAGCATCTACCATCCCATTTTGCAGAGCAGCTAATATATTACTAAAAGAGGGGATATCTTTAAATATTGCCTTCTTTCCTAGATGCTCAGCTATTTTTTTTGCTAATTCAATATCAAAGCCCATTAATTTATCATTTTCTCTATATTCAAAAGGTGGATAATCTGATGAAGTTGCAAACACTATTTTATCGTCTTCTTGATACATGGATTTTTCATCCTTTATTGTAAACAACGAAATTAACCCGATTAATATTAAAATTGATGAAAATAAATAGGTTTTGATTTTGCTATTCATATTTGAGATTGATCTTTTTACTGTAAAGCTCTTAGTATTATGACTAACAGAATTTATTTGTCAAATATATTATGAATACATTGTCATTTATATATGAATACATAGTTGTTTGTGTATTGTCTTATGAATAAAAATAAAGATATAAATAATCATATTTTCGATCTTATACGAAAATGTAATATAAAAGAACAGAGTGAATTACAGGATTACCTTGAAAAAAGAGGCTATCAAATTCCTCAAGCTACTTTATCAAGAAAGCTTAAGAAATTAAATATTGTAAAAATTTCTGGAAGGTATAGTGTTATATCTAATATTCAAAATAATTTACCTTTAATCTTGAGTGTCAATATATCTGATTTTGGTTTAATGACATTACACACTTATCCAGGAAATGGCAATGCTATCGCTGCTTTTTTAGATAAAAAATATGTTTCTGTTTCTTTTGAAAAAGAAACAAATTATCCTATTTTAGCCACTATTGCAGGAGATGATACAATTCTATTGGTGATTAAAAATAAAAAATCTATTAAGGATGTTTTACGATTATTAAGTGAAGATTTTCCTTATATTAAAATACCAAAATTTGACTAAATAATATAATTCATACAAAATATTGAAGTAAATAATCTTATAAAATCTTGGTTTATGTTATATCTAAAATTTAAAAAAAATGAATATAAATTCAATTTCTATTATGAGTAACGTATAAGATATAAAAGAATTTTCAATTCTTATTATTTTAGATTTTATGTAATTTAATTCATAAAAATTGAATCTTATCATTAAATTTTTGACGATTTTTATTAAAACACAGAAGTAGAATCTAAATACTGAAAATATACATTGTCGGAGATTAATGTCTTTCAATGTAATTTTTTTAATCTAAATGAAAAATGTGTCATTCAATTCTACATAATTTTGCTACATCAGAATAGGCAAAATATTATGAAATATTGGAGTATACACTACAATCAAATTTATAAAATTATCAAAGTGAATTATCTAATTAATAGAATCAAAAAATTAAAAAATGTTGTAGAAAAATCTACTGAGTAAAGATGGAGATTTATCAAATAAACAGATTATTTTCAAAAGCGAATCTCAAAATGACTAAATTGAAAGATTTTTCGAGAAATAAAAATTGGCGGACGGAGTAGGATTCGAACCCACGGTACGCGTAAACGCACACCAGTTTTCAAGACTGGCGCCTTAAACCACTCGGCCATCCGTCCCCAAAAAAGACGCTGCTTTTATGAAATTTGACATCAAAGACTCTAACACGAAATATTTTACAAGACAACAATAATTAGCTTATTTATATCAATTGTTAATTAATTATTTTTTATAAATAATGTAATTTGTTGACTATTCATTTTTATCAATATATGGTAATAAACTTAGTTCTTTTATATTTAGCATATAAACAATTTTTTAAAATCTTTATTCTTATAATTTTATCCTTGAGGATGTTTATAAAGATATTTTTTTAATTTTAATAATTTTTTGGAGCCAGAGGTTTTAGTGTTCTTAAATTTTCGATATCGATACATTTTAAGTTGTTTTTTTCTAGTGTGCTGTTTTTTTTCTAAGATGCACTCTAGTGCTATTGCTGAAAATGGAGTGAGATTGCAAGAGATAGAGATAAAAAAAGGTCAAAATATATTAGGTATTTTGAAAAATCACGGTATAAGTGAAAAGCAATCTTATGAAGCAATAAAATCCTTGACATCGAATGTCGATTTTAAAAAGATAAAATCTGGACAAAAAATAATACTTATGTCAAAAGAGACAGATGGAATTGTTTCCATGAAGGAAATATCGTTTGTTTCAATAGGAGAGAATGATGAAACTATTAAATTAATTAATATTCCTAATACGAATAAATATGAAGCATTTTATATTAATAAAGTAAATAGCAATAAAAATCTTATTAAAATTAATTTAAATGTAAAAAATAATATCTTTACCACTTTAAAAGAAAAAGGTTTTAATGATGCAGTGATCAATAATGTATCAAAATCTGTGGATCGATATATTAATGCTAATAGAGATATAAAGAGTAATTCAGATATTGAGATGCTTTTGGAGGGAAAGATCGATAAAAACGGCAACGTATATGATTATGGAAAAATTATGTATGTTGGATTGAAAGAGAGGAAAAACCTAAAAATTTCAGATGATAATGATGATTATTATCTACAGATGTATAATCATGATTTTCAAGATGGAAAAAGTATGTTAGTTAGTATAAATAAAACAAACAAATCTTCAACAACCCCTTCGTCTGTGAGGAAGAAATTTATTTCTCCTCTTACAAATTCTGTGAGAATTTCTTCTAAATTTGGAAATAGGGTAGATCCAGTTGCTGGAAAAGTAGAACGTTTGCATGCCGGAATTGATTTGGCAGTAAATAGTGGTACCAAAGTTCATGCAACTGCAGAAGGAGTGGTAGATTATGTTGGATGGTATGGTGGTTATGGCAAATATGTTAGGATAAAGCATCCTGGAGATTATTTTACTTGTTATGCTCACCTTAACTCTTTTGTGCGTAATTTAAAAATTGGACAAAAAGTTAAACAGGGACAAATAATAGCAACTTCTGGTAATACAGGACGAACCTGTGGACCTCATTTACACTATGAAATACGACATAAAAATAGACCTTTAAATCCTCAAAATTTCACAGATTTCTCTTCTCAGACAAAAAAATCTGGTACTGCTCAATCCTTTGATCCAATGGCCGATATGGGTATAACAGAACTTCGTAATTTCAAGCAGAATATAGGGATGATTAGGGAAGCAAGCGCAAAAGCATTAGATATTACAGGTGATATTTTATAATTTTTGCTCATAGGATTTAGTGCATATTAAATATTATTTAGCTATAATCATTTCTGATTGCAATTTTAATCATATTTGTGATAATATTTAACTGCATCAGTCTATCTGATTTTTAGATAGTTTAGGCATAATTCATTTTTTTGAACAATGAGGTCGTTCATGCGATATAATATAGATAATCGTACTAAAGATAGTACTTTTGATAATACATATAACGAAGGTTTGAGAAAATATCTTGTCTCTCTTTATAAGCATATGGCCATGGCTTTAAGTTTAACGGGCTTAATTGCTTTTCTAGTTTCGTCATCTCCTGCAATTCTTTCGATTCTTTATGGAACGCCTTTGCACTGGGTTATAATGTTTGCTCCTATTGTTTATGTATATTTTTTTAGCTCTAGGATTCATTTTATGACAGTTTCAAATGCTAGATTGGCTTTTGGAATTTTTGCTGCATTAATGGGATTATCATTATCCTGGGTATTTATTGCTTATACCAGTACAAGTATTGCACGGGTATTTTTTATTACTTCTTCAATGTTTGGTGCGATGGCTTTGTATGGAAACACAACTAACAAAGATTTAACAGCAATAGGCTCTTTCATGTTAATGGGCTTGATAGGCTTGATTGTTGCTTCTTTAGTGAATATTTTTGCGCAAAGTAGTGCTTTACAATTTGCAATATCTGTAATTGGAGTTGTTGTTTTTTCTGCTTTGACCGCATATGATGCGCAAAAAATAAAATCTATGTATTTCCAATATGGCGGTGGTGATTCAGTTACTTTGGATAGAGTTGTAATATTAGGAGCTCTTCGTCTATATTTTGATTTCATAAATTTATTTATCAGTATGTTGCATCTTTTTGGGGAACGTAGATAGATAAAAATTGATTAATAATAATAAACACATGGTAATCAAAAAGATAAAGTTCTTTTTTGAAAATATTGTGTGATGAAACGTACCTTTTGTATATTATAATATAAATAGAGAGGGGAAGAAGAGTTGTATTCATTGTTTTTGCTCTATTATTGAAGTTTTTGAGAAACTTTACAGAAGATAACAAAGACAATAGGATTTCATTTGGTAAACGTTAAATGATGTTACTATCTTGATTATATTTAGATCTTTATTGTAGCATTAGGAAAAAGGGTATGAAAATTTTCACATAAAATGGTGAAATAATATAATAATATTATTATCAAGATTTTTTATTTTTATCTCGCAATCAAGAGTTATAAACAGAGCAAGGTTGAATAAAAATGGTTTTAGTGGGGTGTGATAAAATAAGAAAAGCTTTTGTATAATCCCTTAGTAGCGTTATGTTGATATGAGTTATTTTTTTAAGAAGAGATTTTTTCCCTTTCTTGCTTTTATTGTATTTTTTTCACTTTTGTGTGGTATTTTATTCATTGTTTGGCTCAGAGAAATTGAATCTTTTCAAAATCTTCTAGATACTGCACTTGACGATTATTCTGTTTCTTATTCTGACCGTGATATTTCCAAAAATTTATTACAGAATAAAGTTACTCTTAAAAATGTTAATTGTGTTATTTTTCCATTTTATAATACTTCTATCATGTTAGATGAAGTTGTTTTAGAGAAAAAAGCTTTTTCTGATTTTATTAAAGTATCATTTGGTAAAAAAGCGTCTATTTCTTTAAATTATCCTGAAGAAAACGATGAAATATATACGAATTATCCAGATTCACTCATAGAAATTGTTTCGATAGTTAAAGATTTTAGTGTTACTTGTGATACTAAACTGCAAAATCAAGATCATGATTCTAACCTTGTGCTAAAAAATTATAAAATGCAAGATTTTAGAATAGAAAATTATGCTTTTGAGTGCAATGTTTCTCATTATGTTTTTGATCTTTTACTAAATATGATATTGAAATCTAATCTTGATGAAGATAATGCCGAACAATTGCAACATTTTAACGCGATTATTGAAAATTCACAAATACATATTGATTTTGAAAATAATATGAAGATGCAATCAATAAAAAAAGGAAATTTTGCGAAAATTTTAGTTCAATCACCTCACAATATTTTTAAGATAATTGATAAAGATTCAAATAAAAGTTTGACTATGGCGATGGATATGAATTTGGATATCAATTCGTTGGCTGGTACTATCAATTATTTTGATATACAAATTAAATTGAATGGTGTTAAATCTTTTAAAGTAGCTGATACAATAAATGAACAATACAAAGATAAGCGTTTGGCTCTTATTAAACTTTTAAATGAATATGAAATAGATGGAGAGGAAGATTCTTATGTTTTACATTTTTACGAAAAGGAAAATTTATATTACTTAAATGATAAACTTTTTGACTCTTCCGAAAGAAAAAAATTCCAAAATTTCTTCTCTTTAAAATAAATTAAGTATTTTATTTTACTATTATCACGCTATTATCCATACTATCTTCTTCTTGTAGACATACTTTTTTTAGTGCTTTACTATAACAAATGTGTTCTAGAGATAATATTTTTTTCTTTTTTATTTCATACGATTCGCTACTGGTAGTTCCTGTTATTGCTTGTGTAATTATTTGACCTGCATCAACATTAGCAGTAACATAATGTACTGTGCATCCTATTACCTTTACTCCATAATTGTGAGCCTGTTTTTGGGCATTTAATCCTTTGAAAGAAGGCAAAATAGAAGGATGGATATTTATTATTTTATCTTTCCATTTCTCAACAAAATCAGCTGATAAAATTTTCATGAATCCAGCCAAGCAAATAATTTCTATACTGTTAGAATCTAAGACAGATTGCACCTTTTTTTCGAAAACTTCCATACTCAAAGACTCTAATATTAAGGTATCTACAGAAAAATCTTTAGCATAATTGATACCGAAAGCATCACTCTTATTCGACACTACCAGCACAATTTTTGCAGGAAATTGATTACTTCTGCATGATTTTAAAAGAGATAAAAGATTAGACCCAGTGCCAGATATAAAAACAGCAACTTTTTTTTTCACGATTCAAATGAATTCAGTACATATTTATTTAGTAACTTAATTCCAAAAGCATAATAGGATTTTTTCGGAGTGATTTCATCATGGTAATCAGTTACTCCAGCAATATCTAAATGTGCCCACTTGATATCTTCTTTAATAAAAAATTCTAAGAATTTTGCAGCTATGATGCTTCCTCCAGCTACTCGTTTAGTTTCGATATTTTTAATATCTGCACAATCGGAAGTCAGTAGTCCATCGTGCTCTTTACCCATTGGCAATTGCCAAATTCGCTCATTAGTTTCTTTGCTGGCGTTGAGCAGATTGTCAGCTGTTTTTGCATCATTGGAAAATAATCCAGCATGCACATTACCTAAAGCGACACATATTGCACCAGTTAAAGTGGCAATATCTACTATTGTATTTATTTTATAAGACTGAGCAAACCATAATGCATCAGCTAAAATTAGCCTACCTTCAGCATCAGTGTTAAGGACTTCTATAGTCTTTCCTGACATAGACTGTACTATATCACCTGGTCGTTGTGCATTTCCTCCTACAGCATTCTCTGCCAATGCTAAGACTGCCATCACATTTGCTTTGGCATCACGATGTGCTAAGGTATACATTAAACCTGTCAAAACCGCAGCACCCGACATATCTGCTTTCATTTCCCACATACGATTAGATGGCTTTATTGAGATACCGCCGGAGTCAAAGGTTATTCCTTTGCCAACAAATGCAACGTCAAAAACTTCTTCAGAAGTTTTTCCATGCCAACGTATTACAAGTAATCTTGATGGTTTTGAACTTCCCTGTCCAACAGCCAATAATGCATTCATTCCCATTTTTTGCATGATTTTTTCATCAAGAATTTCTATCTTTAATTTACCGTTTATATTTTTGAAGAGATCTTTACAAATATTCACAAAAGTTTCAGGATACAATTCATTCCCAGGCATCATAATGAGGTCTTGTGCTACATAGTAAGCCTCAATAATAGGAACAAAATCTCTTGCAAAAGTTTTTTCTACATTTACGGGATCATCTACAATAAAATTTATACTACGTATTTTAAAAATTTCTTCATCAGTACTATATTTATCAAAAACATAGCTTTTCAACATCATCCCTTGAATTAAATTACAAGTGCTGGAGACTGAAACAAATGGGATCAAAACTGATGCATCATCAAGTTTTTTATTAGATATTGCACGAGCCAATATAGCACCTATTTTTTCTTCTTCTACAGCATCAAGCTTTTTTTGCGATCCAATCCCAACGAACATTATTTCCATTAAATTGCCGTCTTTGCCATCTAAAACCATAAGCATAGTGTCAGATTTTTTACCTTTAAATACAGAACTATTCTGTAATTTATTTAAAATCATACCACCATTCATTATATCGAGATTTTCCAATTTAGCTGATACTTCACAACCTTCATAGACTGGAACTACAAGCACCCCTTGTCTATTTTGAATGCTGCTGAGAGAGTTATCAAAGCTGATTTTAGGTATTTCTACAGACATATCAAAGGGGATTTTAAAAATTCAAACAAGATTTCGTGATTATAAATCGTAGATTTTATAAAGTCAATTTATTCGTATTTTTGTACATTTTATGAAAAAATAATTGATATTATATACATTTTTCAGCCTAATATATTAGGCTAATTTCTATCCTGTCTATATCAATAAGTTGATATATTTTGATAAATATTTAGTAAATTTTAATGCTATAATAGATGCATATTCAGTCTTTAATAAGACTATATATCAGATTTTGTACAATTATACGATTTATCATTCTAATTAGAATTATCATAAATATCTGTAAGGGATTATAAACAATTTATTCAATTTTTATAAAGTAATGAAGTGTATGCAGAAGTAATAGTATTATTCACTATGAAAGATAATTTTTTAACTATACAAATTAATAATCATAAAAAAGGTATCGATATGTATCATATAAAAATTTTTGCATAAATTATTGCTGATGATTCCCTAATATCTGTCAAGATAATCAAATTTTTTTCTTAAAAACAATGTGCATATCAGTGTTTATGATGTTCACAAAAATGTTGATAGCACTTTGAATATTGTCAAAAAGAAGTAAATATTTAAGTTTATAAGAAGAGCGATTAAATACCACTCTTCTTTCTTTTGCGTCTAGTCTTAGATTCTATTTAGAACAGAATGCTTGTTCATTTGTAACAGAATTTACTGTAATATCAGTTATCACAGACAAAAATCTTTCGTTTCGATTAATACTGTCAACAGATTGCCTATTTTCTCTCATTATACGAACTTTAGGAATTGCACCCTGATTTTTGTAATCTTCTTTAGTTAATTTTTCATTTTTCGTTACATCAACATCTACGGACTTTTGTTCTTTTTTATTATTATAAGCAAGTTCTTCGTCTTTTTTTATTGTGTTTAGCGAATTATCTAATTCCTTTACTGTGCACATTTTCGCTAAGCCTTCACTTTTATGTATGGTGTGATTATTAAAAATTTGATGACAATGCACTAATTCTGGAACAGAACATTGCTTTAGCAATGTATCAACAAAAACTTTTCGCTCTTGTGTTTCTTCTTTTACTTCATCGACTAATTTTAGCTGATGAATGTTGGAATATCCTGATTTTTGCTGAGCTTGCTGAACGCTTTCTTCCACCTCTTTAGCTAGTAAATTTTCACTGATTAATCTTTCTGAAATTAAGTTTTTGTGTTGCGCTTCTTCCATCATTTCTTGTTCTTTATGTGTTTCTGCAAAATGAGCTGTTCTCTTTATTTTAGCTTCTGCAGCTCTTCTTGTATAAGTAGTGGTGAAAGCAATATTATTATTATTTTGAATATGAGCACGTAAGGCAGAAATTCTTGCTTTAACAAAATCTGGATAGTTGTTTTTTAATAGATCTTCATATGCTAAATTACTCCCTAATTGATCAGTAGATGTTTGATCTACTTTCTTTTTACCCAGTGAAAATAGTTGCATTAATGTATCTTTTATTGTGGAAAATATCTGTTGAATGAACATCCAAGGTGCAGAAAATTTCTGTTTAAATAATGTCCAAGGTTCTATAGGTCTAAGTGCTTCACGCAAGTGCTTTTGAACAGGATTAAATTGTTTTACACATTGTGCTATGCCATGCACATACTCTCCTTTATATTCTTCAACATTAATCTCTTTCCCATTTTCGAAGTCTTTCAATATTTTTTTTAGTGCTATATTTTCTTCTTTATAGAACTCTAATCTTTTTTCAAAGAGATCATTTAGACCTGGATAGATAAACTGGCTATTGAATTGAAGTCTCGTAGTATAGTTATCACAAGATTTACGAGATGCTAACAATACTAGCTCTATCACTAGAGCTACCCAATCTGTCGCTATTCTATATAATTCTCTCCATCCTGTTGGCCTGATATTAAAAAATGAGGTTTTTATGTCTGTTATAGCATATTTCACACAATAATTTTCATGTAAGGTAATGTATCTTCGTAGTGATTTTATAAAACTATTTCGATAATTTTCATAAATTTTCTGCACATTGAAGTCAATATCAGATTGTGATAGGTTTGACTTATTGCTTATGTCATTGCCGTTTAATGAGAGTTTTTTTCGTGGCTTCTCTTCTTGTATTAATATCTCGTTTTCACAAATCTTGACGAGATCATCATTATCCTTCTGGTCCAACATAGCAAAGTCTTCATAGGTATTAAGATGGTTATCAATTTCTTTCTCTATGTCTTTATGTGCTTTATACTCTTGTTGAGCTTTTTTAATTTTTTCATCTTTCTTTTTTTGAAAAGATTCTTTTTCTTCTTTAAAATGCCTCATTATTTTGTGTTTTAAAAGGTCATTAGCTTCTTTAATAGAAGAAGGATTATTAGAATCTAATTCTTCTATTACAGTTGCCATTCTTTTAATAGATACTGATGTAAGAGTTAAAAAAGCATTATGTTCCTGACAAAATATATCATCTGTTACCCTTTCCAAATCTTCAATTATTGACATTACCTGAGAGAGTATGTCTTGATTGTAAATATTCTCCTGCTCTACATTACCTAAAGGTACGTAAGCAAAACATGAATGCATATTCAATTCATATATTATTTTATGCTTTCCAAAATTATTGCAATGAACATTTAAGACTAAATCATCTATTATTGGAAGTATTATTTGTAATTTATTTAATAATGATTGTGCTGTTTCTAATGTTTTTTTCTTCTCTGGACTGATATTTGGGTTTTTATCTGGGTGATATCGTAAGGATAATTTCTTAATTTCTCTCAACTGTTTATTGAAATATTCTTTATATTTTTGTTTGCTTATTTCACCTTTGGAAAATCTATTCAGTTCAATTCCTAAATTTTTCAACAGATCAGGATACTCTAATTTTTCTAGCACTTGTGATAAATTCATATTGTTGTTGAATTCGGATGAATCATTCGTTAGATCATGGTGCTGTCTATCAGATACCCTTAGGGATAAAATTTGATTTTTAACATGATCCTCAGTATTTAAATTTTGTCTTCTAGAGAACATTTTAACCTCCCATAAATATTTTTTTGTCTTTTAAATAATGTGATATATTTTTTTATAAATCCTCTTATATGAAAAGTAATGATAGATCAGAAAAAATCTATATTTCTTTGTCTTTTTTTTAATCTGGATTTATTAAATTTGTTGTATATAAAAGTTAAAAATATTCTCTGAATATAACATTAATAGCGCTAGTAAACAGAAGATTATTTAACATTTTTTTCTATATAAACTTTCATCTTATATGTAAATAATACAACTATTATCTTAATTAGTTAACCAATAAATTATTTTTATTTATTTTATAGAAGTAAAATGTTAATTATTTTATGTAAAATCAAAAAAAATATAATTTATGAGATAAAACGTTATTATATTTCTGATATTTATCTCTTTGAAACGATTCATTATTAAAGTGCTGTTGACATTATTTAATAATAAATCAGATGAGACATCATCATGTTATAAAATAATCACCACTATTAGTAGTCATAATATGATGTACATTACAATTGTTGTAAAAGCTTTTTTAAAAAATTTATCTTTATGCTGAAATTTCATTCTGAAACATACTATCAATAAACAAAACTCTTACTAGAATTATTATTTTTAACGGTTGTTTGATAAAAAATTTTCATTACGTTCCTTAAAAGATTAAAAATATAATTTAAATTTTTAAATTGATTTGTTTATAAACATTTAATATCAATTATTTGATACATTATAAATTTGCATTTCTGGATTATTTTGGAAACAATTCTGATTACTACTTTTAAAGATATAAGCTGTATTATCTGTTTGCTTAGCCTTTAAAATATGTAATTTACTTTTAAATACAAAATCTATGACGAAAAAAAATATGAAGCATCTAAAATCTTTCTTTAAAGATTATGTCTATAGATATAAATGGTATTTTATATCTTCGATAATGTTGATTATTATGTCTGGTATTGTAATGGTTAGCATAGGTCACTTTCTAGAGATAATGGTTGATTATGTTACGGAAAATGATTTCTATACTGTCTTCAAAAAATATGCAGCCTTAATAATGTTTTTTATTGCATGTTTTTCTACGATAGTTTTTTTTCGAATCTATTTGCTTAGTATAGGGGCAGGTAAGCTTTTTAATGATCTCAGAAGATCACTTTATCAAAAATTAGTTGAAAGTCCTGCTGATTTCATCAGTAAAAATAAGTCATCAGAAATGTCTAATATATTTGCTGGAGATGTAACAGTGCTTTATAACATCATAGTTTATGATACGCCTTCTTTTTTGAGACAAATATTTGTTGCATTTGGTTCAATTTCAATGATGCTATACAGCAATTTTTTACTTACCGTTACAACTTTTTTTGTTATTCCTATTTTGCTTTTTATTGTTTTATTTATAGCTAAAACAATGCGTAATAAATCTCAAAAATATTTTGCTACTTGTGCAGAAATGAATGACTATTTTAATGAAACAATGTACTGCATAAAAATAATTAAATCTTTTAATAGAGTGGAGAATGCGCACGATAAATTATTGCAATTAATTGAGAACTCTTTTGCACAATTTAGAATATATACCTTTTACCGTTCAATACTAGTTTTTATAATTATATTAACATTGCTTTCTCTTATCCTATTCGTTTTATGGAAAGGAATTACATTAGTTTCTTCAGATGTTATTACTCCTGGAAGGTTGCTATCTTTTATATCTTACGCTGTTCTTACTGCAACTTCATTAGGTGATATCGGCAGTAGATATTCTAGAATACAACAGTTTAGTGTAATATTAGAAAAAATATATAATATCTTTTTTTATACTCCACAGAATAGAGAATATCATCTTAAAGAGCATAAATTAAAATATGATTTGACCAAAGATTTTCAAAACCTAACAGTAAAAAATCTTTGCTTTAGTTACCATGGGAATCTTAAAGATAAATCAAAAGATGAAACTATATTATCTGATGTAAGCTTTGAAATTAATAAAGGTGAATCATTGGCAATAGTTGGACACAGTGGTGCTGGAAAAAGTACAATATTTGATGTCTTATTGCGGTTTTTAAGAGAAGATTCTGGAGAAATAGTAATAAACAATAAGATAAATTTTACTGATTTAGATGTGTATAATATACGTTCTTTGTTTACTTGGGTTCCTCAAGAAATGTATTTATTTTCTACAGATATTCTATCCAACATATTATTTTTTCAAGATTCTCTTTCTAAAGAAGAATTAATAAATAAGTTAAAGGAATATAATATAGATCGTTATTTTTTTGATAAAACAGGATATATCAATAAATCTGTTGGTGAAAAGGGTACTAATTTGTCTCAGGGGCAAAAACAATTGATATCTATTGCTCGAGCTATTTTAAATCAAGGGGCGCCAATAATTCTATTAGACGAATTTACATCATCGCTAGATGTAGATACCGAGACTAGTATACAGAGCATATTACATGATAATAAATTAACAAAGATTATTATCGCACATAGATTATCCACAACAGCAAAAGTAGATAAAATACTAGTGTTGAAGAATGGTAGAGTTGTTGAATATGGCCTTAGAAAGGATTTATTGTCAAATAAAAAGTCAGAATATTATAGAATGATGAAGCAATTAGATCATGGCATGAATTAGTGTTAAATCATAAAACACATTGGATTGTCTATTTGCAAATTTTATACTGTTGATATATTATTCTTTTGTTTAATAGCCAGATTTTCCTGCTTTTTTATTCATTCTATATAATGCGCATTGAGTCTCTGGTTTATATGATTTAGTGGTTTATTTGGAAAAAAATATGAATATACATGAATATCAAGCCAAAAAAATTATGGCTGATTATAATATAGCAGTTCCTGAAAATCTATTAGTGGCTCTCTCTAAAAAGGATGTAGAGGGTGCTGAAAGTATTTTAAATAAGTCTGGTAGCAATTTATTTGTTGTGAAAGCTCAAATTCATGCCGGCGGGAGAGGTAAAGCTGGCGGAGTAAAAGTTGTCAAAGAAGTTTCTGAAGCTGTTTCTGCTGCACGTGAGATGATGGAGAAGAATTTGGTTACTCATCAAACAGGCTCAAAGGGCCAATTAGTTAGAAGAATATACATAGAAAAAGGCGCACAAATAAAGAAAGAATATTATTTAAGCGCTGTTATTAATCGTAATACTTACTCTGTTTCTTTTATTGCTTCTGCTGAAGGTGGAATGGATATTGAAGAAGTTGCAGCAAAAAATCCAGAAAAAATCATTAAGGTTAATATCGATGCAACAACAGGGTTTTATCCTTGTTACGCCCGTAAACTTGGTTTTGGAATAGGGCTAAATAAAGAACAAGTAAATAAATTTGTTCCAGTTGTAGAAAAGATATATAAAATCATGCAAGAAAAAGATTGTACTCAAGTTGAGATTAATCCTTTGATTTTGGATGATGATGATAATTTCGTTGCTTTAGATGGTAAGATAAATTTTGATGATAATGCTTTATATCGTCACACTGATATTGTCGAATTAAGAGATTTAGATGAAGAAGAAGCACAAGAAATTGAAGCTTCTAAATTTGGCTTGAATTATATCAAAATGGAAGGTGAAATAGGCTGTATGGTTAATGGTGCAGGCCTTGCTATGGCTACTATGGATATTATTAAATATCATGGTTTGGAAGCAGCAAATTTCTTGGATGTTGGTGGCGGGGCTTCTCAAGAAGCTGTCGAAAATGCGTTCAGAATTATTATTTCAGATAAAAATGTTAAAGGTATATTGGTCAATATATTTGGTGGTATTATGAAGTGTGACATAATTGCTCAAGGTATAGTGGCAGCAGCTAAAAATCTTGCGCTTGATATTCCAGTCGTAGTTCGTTTGGTTGGAACAAATTATGATAAGGGACTACAGATATTAAATGACTCTGGATTGAAAATATCTGTAGCTGGAGATTTAGATGAAGCTTCAAGAGCCATAGTTAGATTAGTAAAAGAGGTTAAATAATATGTCTGTACTGGTAAATAAAGAAACAAGAGTTATATGCCAAGGTTTTACAGGAAAAAATGGGACTTTTCACTCGCAACAAGCAATGGAATATGGCACTAAAATGGTAGGAGGAGTGACTCCTGGAAAAGGCGGTAGTGAACATCTAGGATTGCCAGTCTTTAATACTGTTAATGAAGCAAAAATATCTACTAATGCTAATGCAACTGTTATATATGTTCCTGCGCCTTTTGCAGCAGATGCAATTATTGAAGCTATTGAATCTGAAATAGAGTTAATAGTCTGTATTACTGAAGGAATCCCTGTCTATGATATGATTAAAGTGAAAAAGTGCCTTCTAGGCTCTAAATCTATTTTAATTGGACCAAATTGCCCAGGTGTTATTACACCTGGTGAATGTAAAATAGGAATAATGCCTGGTTATATACATACCAAAGGTAAGGTAGGAATAGTATCTAGATCAGGTACCTTAACTTATGAAGCAGTTAACCAAACTACAGAAGTAGGGCTTGGCCAATCTACTTGCATAGGAATAGGGGGAGACCCAGTACATGGTCTTGATTTTATCGATTGTGTTGAAATGTTCTTACATGATAATGATACAGAAGGGATCGTTGTAATAGGAGAAATAGGAGGAGAAGCAGAAGAAAAAATGGCTGAATATGTACGTTCTCATCGTATTAAAAAGCCTATGGTTGGCTTTATAGCTGGGATGACAGCGCCTCCAGGTAAAAGAATGGGACATGCTGGAGCTATAGTTTCTGGGGGAGTTGGTTCCGCAGATAGTAAGGTTAAAAGTATGCGTGCTGCAGGAATACATATTGCTGAAACTCCTGCTAAAATAGGTCAGAAGATATTTGAGATAATTTCATAGCTTTTTTATTTAAATAAAGGTAGATTTTCTATAAATAAGAATTCTACCTTTATTTTTAATAAGAGATTTTACGCAATCGTTTTTTCGTATTCTTGTTCTAAAAATTCTTCTATTATATCAAAGAATTGCTGCTCTATTTCTGTAACAGCTGTGCCTTTTAGTGTCTTATAGTATTTTGATTTTATATAAACCGCCACAGTCGGTTTCTCTTTGTAACCAGGCATCGAAATACCAATATCAGCGTGTTTACTTTCACCAGGACCGTTTACTATACAACCCATTACAGCGATCTTTAATTTGTTTATCCCAATATATTTTTTTGACCATTCTCCAAGATTTTTATTGACATATTTTTGCACTGATTCTGTTAAAATTTGAAAATCTGTACTATTTGTTCTTCCACATCCAGGGCATGAAGTGATTTTAGGTACAAAAAATCTCTTCTCCATGGATTGTAGAACTTCTTTACACACTTTTACCTCTTCTGTTCTATCGTAGTATGAAGATGGCGTGAGTGATGCTCTGATAGTTTCTCCTATTCCTTGTGATAATACTTGTGACAGAGCAACACTAGTTCGTACTATTGCTGTTGTTCCCATCCCAGATTCAGTGAGACCAAGATGTTGTACATAATTAAATTTTTCTCCAATTATTTTTGTTACCTTTATGAGGTCATTTACATCACTTAATTTACAAGATACTACTATTTTATTTTTATTTAATCCTATATTCTCTGCGGCTTGAGCGTTTTTAATTACACAATAAACCAGAACTTTAAGTAATATATCTTTTGTTACCTTTCCTTTACAATTTTTTATTTCAGATATTGTATCTAACAAATCAGCATCTATGCTTCCCCAATTTACACCAATTCTTATTGGCATATCATTTTGTGCAGCAAAAGACACTATATCTTCAAAATTTTTATCTCTTTTGTTAGAAAAACCTACATTACCAGGATTAATCCTTAGTTTATCCAATAATTTGATTTCATCAGGATACTTCTTTACCAAACCATGTAGCTCAAATTGACCACAACCTATGATTGGTAAATCTGCTAAATCGTTTTTAGCCAATATATCTTTTAAATAAGGTAAAGATTTTGCAACATTTTCAGAATTCAGAGCTATTCTGACCATCTCTGAACCTGCATTTGCTAATTTTATACATTCTTTGGCTTCATCTTCCGCGATTTTTTTTGGATCATTATTATCAGTCCTCAAACCAGAAGTCATACTTTGCACAGCAACTGGATTATTACCACCAATTGTAATTTTGCCAATTTTTACCTCTGGTTTTACGATGTTTTGACGCTGTATAATATACTTTTCAGTATTTAAGTTAAAAACATCTTCAAAGAGTGGATCAATAATTATTGCAGATTTTGATACCATAATTTAGAATAAAAAATATAAAACGCTTCTATTCTAAACATCTAACGATATGAAAACAAGAGTTTTTATCCTAAAAAATTGATGAACATTCCTTTTTTATAGTTTTAGATATTTGTTTATTGCTCATCAACAATATGTTTTTTTCTAGACTAAAAATACCATCACTTACTTCTAGTAATTTATTTATTGCATCATAAATTACCTTATTTTTCTCGTATTGAGCAGCAGTTACCGTACGCAATACACATTCACACCTTCCTGATAATAGCATTGATAATTCAAAACCTAGAGAATTGATAACCATTTTGGATACCTTTTTTTCTATCAAAGTATTAGGAATACTGTCAAATATTTTGGAAGACTGATCACATATTATCACAAAATTATTACTGCTTGTTCTACATAATATTTGTTTTTTTTTGCCATAATTATCCATTACATAACAATTCTCACTATCATTTGATGAATAGCATATAGCTTTTTGCAATAAAGGAGTATATAAAACAATAGTATCTATTATCTCGTTTACTGTAGTTACCATTATACTGGAAAAAAATGGAATAGAGGCAAGAAAATTATCAGTACTATCTACAGGGATAAAAGAGCATTTTATCTTTGAATCCTCTAAATCATCTATAATATATCTCTTTCTAACTAAATAGGATAAAGCATTTTGTTGAGCTTTCTTTATACTATTGGATAAAAATCTGGACGCGTTTGCACTATTCTTGATGTTTTGTATTTCATAAAAATCTCTCATCACGAGCCTTGAAGCGATATATACAGATTCTCTAATTAAATCTATTTTATTTACAGCAGACATATTAACTTTAACTCTTTACTCTTTCTATATATGATAAATCGGAAGTGTTAATCAGTATTTTATCTCCTATAGATATAAATTGTGGCACATTTATCTTAATATTTTGTGTTATAACGGCAGGTTTATAAGACGCTTTGGCAGTTTGTCCTTTTATATATTTTGCTGTATCTTGTACTGTTACTGTCATAGTTTGCGGTAAGGATACAGATAATATTTCTGAATTGTGCATTTTAACTGTTATGTTCCCTATATCATTAGATAAAAGTTCTATTTCTTCTCCCAAACAACTAGTTGGAATTTCAAGTGTATTGCACTCATCATCCATGACGTGAATATTATCTTTATCATGAAACATATATTGTACAATTTTTTCCTCAATATATAAACGTGTTACCTTCTTATTGGTTGTCGTAGAGTAAGGAAATTTTGCTCCTGTTTTTATGTTTCTAAATTCAATAGAAATATTCGCAAGCCCCCTTGCTTTTTTCACAGGAGAGTGTTTCTTTATTACTATCATAGGGTCAGTCTTACCATCAATAAAGACTATGTTACCCTCTCTTAGATCTATAACGTGAATCTGTTCCATAAAATAATGTAAAATAAATTTTTGTATAACAATTTAATCGAAATTATTGTGGTATTGCATTTAACATGATTTATTATCCCAGCTTAAGGTCAACGTAAGATAGTTCATCAGCAAAAACTCCACTCTTTTTAAGGTTATTTATAAAAAATGTCTTTTCGCTATTTATTTTTCTTATATCAGACATCTTAGAATTATAGTATTTCACCGTTTTAATATTGCCCTTTTTATCAAAAGATAGTCTAACTGTTCTGCTATCATATTTTCTTGTTAATTTTAAATGTGCATTATAAGCTGTTATCCCTATATAAAAAAAATCTCCATCGACAACCACTGTTGGGGGCCCTATACGCTTCAATATTTCTTCTTTATCTACTTTTTTTTCTTTTATTAAATTGAGATCAACTTTATCTATGTAATTACCATGCAGATACTCTTTTTGCATCCTAATCTCAGAATAAGAAGATTCGCACAAAAAGGTGCAACACAAAACAAAAAAAGTAATGACAAGAAACAGTCTTTGCACAGATTAAACAAAAGAACAAACCCACATCACATTATATAATGGGATAACACGATTTTTCAATAATTATTTTATTTTTGCAAAAAGCATTCACAATAATGTTTTGTACGGTGATTGATGATTATTTAATGTTTTTTTTTGAATTATTATATGATAGAATTACTCATATTTAGGATCTTTAGTAACCCTGATATGGGGTGATAGCTCAGTTGGTTAGAGCATCCCGCTCATAACGGGACGGTCGTAGGTTCAATTCCTATTCACCCCACCATTTTCGTTATATGTTAAAAATAGCTTTTTTAGGATCACCCAGATTTGCAGTTGAACAGCTTAAGTTCTTATTGAATCTTAGTTATTGTAACATTGTATCTGTTTATACTAAACCTCCTAAACCTTCTGGTAGAGGCATGTCTGTCCATAATACTCAAGTTCATGAATTCGCATTGAAGCATAAATTAAGTATTTTTACCCCTGAAAAATTATCAAATATTGATTTTTCCGTATATGATATTGCTCTTGTCAGCGCTTATGGAATTATTATTCCCTCTAACGTACTTGAGAAGCCAAAATATGGTTTTATTAATGTACATCCTTCGCTTTTACCCAAATTTCGTGGAGCATCTCCAATAGAAAGTGCTATCTTAAATGGAGACGAAGAAACAGGAGTTACCATTATTAAATTAGATTCCGGATTGGATTCCGGTAATATTATTTTACAAGAAAAATGTAATATAGAAGATGAAGATAATACCATTACTTTATCTACAAAATTATGCAAAATTACCAATAATTTGCTTGTCAAATTTTTTCAAGGTTTAATCCAAAAAGGGCAATTTAATTCTGTTCCTCAAAATACTTATCTAGCTACTTACTGTTCTAAATTAGAAAAAAATCAGCTATTTTATGCTTCTTTATTAGATCCAGAATCATTAAAAAGGCAAATCAAAGCTTTACTCTCAATAAGAGTGGAATTAAATGACGGCTCTATCTATAAGATTTATGAGATATTTGGTATCCAAGAATTTGATAACTTAAATACAGAACTATTAGGAAAATTCGTTTTGATCAATAAAAAATATGCCATAGTCGTTAAGGGCGGGTTTGTTTATCCTAAAATAATACAGATTGCGGGTAAGAGAAAAATGACAATCGAAGAATTTATTGTAGGGTACAAAACAAAAAATAAAATAAAAGAGTTAAACGAAATATAAAATCTCAGAAGAGCAGGGCATAAATTACATTAAAATGTACTTATAATTTTATAAATTGTGTGTGCAAAATTTATTTATTGCCTTTTGAAGTGTTCATATTTTTTGCAGATTTATTCTTATTTCTACGGAAGATAAATATTTTGTGATATATCTTATCTACTAAAGCTACATAATATCCATTAGCCATCACATTAGCAGCAGTATTGATGAAGTCAAGTAACATGTATATTGTTGTAAATAAGGATGTCATTTCCTTTGTAAAGCCAAAATTTGCTTCTAAAATTGGAGATACTATAAAAGCTCCACCGCCAGGTATAGCTACCCCCATAAATCTTGATAGCGCTATATATAAATTAAGTAACAAAAAGTAACTTAATTTCATAAGAGAGCCATCATTATACATGGAATATATATATATCAGAAATATATTTACTAAAAAGCAATCTCCTATAAGGTGGAAATTTACACTAGGTGGTGTTACTGCATCAACTATTTCTGCATCTTTATTGCCCATAAGATTTTTTATAGCCTTAAGTAAAAAAGGCATTGCTACATTACTTGAAACCGTGGTTATCGCAACCATCAAAGCAGGAGATATTTCTTTTAATGATCTAATAAATAATTTTCTTCTATATACAAAAAAATATGCTGTCAGTATAAATGCTGACATGGTGATAAGATACATAATGAAAACTAAAGAGAGATTCTTCATTAAGATAAAAAGTACTTGATCATGTACTATTTTTAAAGCAAAACCGTATACGAAAAAAGGTACCATTGGTATAATCATTTTGTTCAGCAGATAGTGTATGGTTATATCTAATTTACTTCTGATGTAATCAATCTGCTTGGGAATGAAAATTGAAATAATAAACGTCAAAATGATTGCTGCAAAAAGCGCAGTTATAGCAGAAAATATCTGTTCTATTCCAGTTTGAAAAGCTGGATCTAATGCATTAATTCCACTTAAACTTAAATTGCCTGCTGTATTAGAAATTGAAGTTGCAAATATTCCAATTGGATACACTACTAAACCTGTTGTATAGGTTGAAATAAATGTTGTTGATAGCATTAAAAAAACTAAATTGAATGCATTCTTTCCCAATTTTAGAAAAGCATTAAGGACACACAAAAGTATTATAAAAGGTAAAACAAACAATATGATGTCTTTTATTGCAAGACTAAAAGCTAAGATATAGCTCTTAATAAGATTTGATGCAAAATGATTAACTACGAAAATTGATAAAAATAAGATAATAAAAGTTAATTTCTTCTTCATAAAAATTTCTAAAAAATATATAACAGCAATTAATAAGATATGGCATAAATTTGAGAAATCAAAATTTATGCCTTACTACAGCACTCTTCTTCAATTTTCTTGTTACTTTGCTGTTTGTTCCAGCCTAATTTATCAGATATTCTACATATTACGGTTGTTATAGCTCCGTTTGCATAAACATTCGCTGAAGTGGAAACAAAATCAAACATTAAATATATTGTTATTATCAAAGAGCTCATCGGTTCTGTAAAGCCAAACTTAGATTTTAGCGTACCAACCAAAACAAAAATTGATCCTCCTGGTATAGATACCACAGCAAATTTTGCTATTACTAGATATATAGCCATTATAAAATACTCGTTATAAGAGTATGAAACTCCAGTATATGAATAAATTATACTAAGAGCCAAAATAGGAATCGAAAATGCATCACCAATTAAATGAAAATTTATTGATATAGGTATTGTTGCTTGTATCAATCCATTTTTTCCAATAATTTTTTGTAAAGATTTTATAATATTTGGCATAGCTAAGCTACTAGACATTGTGACCATACCAATTGTGACCGGCATTACCATTTCTTTAATAGCAATAAAAAATTTTTTCCCTCTGAATAAAATGATATACCATACAGTTATATAGCCATATGCAAACAACAAAATGATAAAAAATGTATTGGAATAAATACTTAAAATTTCCAGCAATGTCCCATCACTTATTATTTTTATGATTAGACCAGATATTAAAAATGGTAAAAGAGGTAGTATTATATAGTTTATTAGAATACCAGACGAACGTTTTGCTATATATTGGATATAGTCTACTTTATGCGGTAAAAAAGATTTAATCAACAAATTCATCGCTAAAGAAAACACTATTGCAGTGATTGGTGACACAAATTGTTTAATATTAAAAAATTGTCTCACATTAAGATCAGTGACTGATAAATTGACGGATTTTGTAGTCTCTATATAACTATTAAACAAATTATATACTACAAAAGAAAAATTAGTTGCGATAAAATTCGAACAAAATATCAAAAATAGTGTAAATATCAACATCTTAACGCTACTATCTTTCATTCCAAGTATAGAATCTGACATTAAAGTAACGATAAGAAAAGGCAACAAAGCCAAAATCAAATCTTTAGATAACATGCTAAACGAAACACAAAAACTCTTGGTTTCAATATCAGAATACAATCCTATCAATACCGATAAGATAAGTATCAGAGATATTATCAATTTCTTCACCATATCTTATGGAAACACCCAATCAAATAGAAATTTTAACATTTAATTTATTTTATAGCAATATACAAAAAAATTAACTATAAAAGCATATTTAATTAATTATCTTTAGTTGGAATGCTTATAATTATTTCTATTCTTCTGTTGCTTATATCTTGAATATTGGTATCTTTTTTAGGGTTTATATCTGAATGACCTGATACTGTGGTGATGGTATTTTCTTTTATTCCATAGGTTATCAAAAGGTTTCTTACATTTATTGCTCTGTTGACTGATAATTGCCATGACCCAGGAGCTGTGTTTTTTGCTTCTCCAAAACTATTATATGAACTAACTGCCATAGGATATGAAATCTGATATAGTACCTTTGCCATATAATTTATTGATTTTTTAGCACTTTCAGTTAAATCAGCGCTAGAATTAGGGAATAATAACTTCCCATTTGAGCTTTCTAAAGATATCACTATGTCATTGTCTCTTTTAAAAATTGTTAATATATTATCTATACTTGCAATTTGTAATTGAGTTTGTAATATGGATAATATCCTACTTTGTTCAGAAATTTTTCCTGCATCTTGTTGATTAAGCTTCGATGACGTTGCAGCGCTAAATTTTTTTGTTTCAAATTCTTCAGAGCCAAAATAATCTTTCAATTCTGCTATTACATCGGGTGAAAGAGTTGCTAGTAACCACATTAATAGAAAAAATACCATCATTGCAGTTACAAAATCTGCATAAGCAACTTTCCAGTTGCCTCCATGAGCACCGCTAACTTTTTTCTTGTATATTTTCTTAATTATGATTGGTCTCTCGCTGTTATCAGGCATTTGAAATCCTATGAATATAATTTATCTTCTATGGTTTTAAAATCAGGACGAATCCTTTCTGGAAGAGATTTTCTCGCTATTTCAACAGATATCACAGGGGATTTGCCTTGCATGTGTGATACTATAGCGTTCTTTATGCATTCCATATAAAATAGCTCATCTCGAACAATTTTATGTAAATAATTAGAAACTGGACCAACAAAACAGTACGCTAATAGTACTCCTAAAAATGTTCCAACTAATGCACCAGCTATCAATTTTCCTAGAACTGCTGGTGGTTGATCAATATTTGCCATAGTTTTTATTACGCCAAGAACTGCTGCAACAATCCCAATTGCTGGCAAACCATCTGCCATATTATGCAGTGCTGAACCATAATTCTCATGTTCATTTTCAACAGTTTCTATTTCAACATGCATTATATCTTCTATACAAGAATATTCTTCAACACCCATTGTGAGTATTCTTAGATAATCACATAAAAAATTGATCAGATGTTTATTTTTGCTAACTAGTTTATATTCATTAAATAAAGTGCTTGAAGATGGATCATCTATATCTTTTTCTAAGACATTAATATTCTGTACTTTGATTGTTTTTAATATATTGAACAACAATACCAAAAGCTCTGTATAATACTTTTTATTGTATTTTTCACTTTTAAATAGCAATTTTAGCTCTGAAAATACGTGTTTGATTATATAAGGAGGATTACCTATGATGAATGCTCCAATTGCTGCTCCAAAGATTATTCCAAATTCTCCTGGTTGCATAAGAGCTTTTAAATTACCGCCAATTAATGCAAATGTTCCAAAAACAGTCACACAAGTAAATATCACTCCTATTATAAAATTCATTGTATTATATTTTATGAATACTATGAATAATAATTTAATGCCTTTATACTACATTTTACTTATCTTATGTTGCGTTATTTCTCATGATGTGCACAGTCAAAAAAATTTTAAGAGGAAAATTTCGTCAAATGAGAAAATCAATATCAAATAGAAATTATTATGCACAGAAGTTAAAAGAAAATTTTATACAGAATATACAGCTTAAAAATACTAATATAATAGGAGGATATAAGCCTTTTGACGGAGAGATTGATATATTCCCTCTTTTAGAATTTTTAGCTACAGAAAAAAAATTACAAATTGCCTTTCCAAAAATTATTGATAAAAATAACATGGGTTTTTATATGCAAAATTTATCTGATGATTTTATAAAAGATAAAAATTTGAATTGTTATAACCCATCTAACGATAGAATTATGATTATTCCAGATGTACTTTTTGTCCCTTTAGTTAGTTTTAATGAAAATTGTCATAGATTAGGAATGGGCAAAGGATATTATGATAAATTTATCAATTTTACTTATCAAACAAAGAGTATTTTAACTATTGGCTTTGCATATTCTATTCAAAAATGTGAGAATATCCCATTAGAAGATCATGACCAAATTTTAGATTATGTTATCACAGAAGATTGCATTTATAAGAATATGGGCCATTGATTTATTGAAATGTTTTACATTTTTAATTTTTTTGTATCTATAGATGTATTTGTATTTTTACAGATCTTTTAAATGCTTATCTATTTTCAATTTTTTAAGAGTTTTATGAAGATAATACCTAATTTTTTAACTACCATAAGACTTTTTTCTATAGTGGTGATAATTATCATTAGCTACTTTGCTTCTGCTGAAAATATTGCATGGTATGTTCTATTAGTATTTACTTTTGCCTCATTGACAGATTTTTTTGATGGCTATATTGCTAGATTTTTTAATGTTCAATCTGATTTTGGAAAATTATTTGATCCTATAGCAGATAAAGTTTTAACATCTGTGATGTTTTTACTTTTTATATCAAACGGCATAATAAATGGTATAGATGTTTTGGCTGTAATGTTGATATTTGTTAGAGAGCTTATGGTCACTGGATTGCGAGAATTTGCTAATAATAAAAAAATTGACATAACTGTATCTTTTTTAGGTAAGATAAAGACTTTTATGCAGTTTATGTTGATTGTTGTGATTTTGCTCAGTGGCGCAAAATTTATTCCAGATATATTTAACCAGACGTTACTGTGGATAGTATCCATTATTACAGTAACATCCGGTTTTAATTACTATTATCGATTTTATAATAAAAATCTTCATGATAGCAAAAATTGCGAATTATCGTGAACTGTTTTCACGATATTCTTTAATGGATAAAAATATCATGCACAATACTCCAATTGCTAATCCATAGAATATTATACTTAGAGAATCTATGATTTTATCACTTGTAATCAATACAAATTTTTCCATTGGATCTTTTGCTGATATCACATAGCCTATTGTTGTGTGAAATAAATATCCAAAGATCATCATTATCATGTTCGCTGTTGAAGTAGTTAATCCTGAAATCTCTTTTGGTGATATTTCTGTGACCTTATGTACAACTAGAGTTTGATAAGCACATGAAATGCCCAATATTAAATTAACAACAAGCAAAACTCTTATTGAAATATCAGAATATAGTATCAATGCAAAAGTTATTACCATTGCTATTGCACAAAGCAATGTAAGTTTCATGCAATTTTTTGGAAATTTTGATACTACATAACCCATTATCAGTGATCCAAATATAAATCCCCCAAATAAATAAGCATTAGCAAGAGAATAACAAGATTGCTGGTCTATACCGTATCTGAGCTTATATAATGTATTAGCCCAAGCATCTGCAAAACCTTCTAAAGGACCGATTAAAAAACCTCCTATAGCCGGAAAGATAATTAACATTGGATATTTAAATAGCGTCTTGAATTCTTGTACAATACCATGCTGTTTAGCATTACCCGTAATTGTATTAGGAGTAGTAAAAATTGCTAATATACCCAAAAGAAGACCTACTATAAGCAATATATTAATTGAATCCACATAGCCAAATTTTTGTATAATTTCAATCATAGGACCAGAAGAATATGCAGCGCCACTTAACCCTACAAATAAACTGAAGCCTAAAAAGAGAGCAAATTGTCTTTTAGGGAATGTCATAATAATTATCTGAAATATGCCAATAGGAGCACTTGCTGAACCCATTCCAGTTATAAATCTACCTATTAAAGTCCATATAAAAGAATTTGAATATATCAATGTTGCAGTCCCTATAACTGTTGAAAATATACCAAAAGTCAATACTTTTCTTATTCCGATTTTATCGTATAATAGACCCAATGGAATATGCATAGCAGTGTAACTTATATAATATATACCGACAATCTGCCCATACATTTTGCCATCTATCATCAATTTTTCCATTAGAATGTCTGTCATACTACTTGGCAGAACCCTAGTAAAATATTGATAACAGAAGAACAAGCTTATTATAATCCAAGCTAATATATTTTTCCTATCGTATAGACCATTGTTTTGATTCTCAGAATCATTACCTCCCATTTTCCACCTCCGTCATTTTGACCATATACTGAGAGAATTATTTTTTAGTAACAGAAAGATTATTTTTTGATATTATGAAGTACCTGAATCTCATTGCAGAATCTTTCTATATGTGCACTGTAACAAAAGCACACAACACTAACGTCTGCACAGAGCGGACATCAATAGTACTAAAATAAATATATTTTTTCAAGACTTATCAGAAAAGATAAAAGCCTCTTTTAGGTGATTTTGGGTGACATTATTTGATTCTTCTACATCTGCAATAGTCCTAGCTAATTTTAATATCTTATGATATTGCCTCACGGATAATTCATATTTCTTATAAATTTTTTCCATGAAATCTTGGGATTTCTTATCTATGACGATTACATCATTTATTGCACTTGCTGATATATCGGCGTTGTAATTAATATTATCAAAATTTTTAAAACGTGACTTTTGAATATCACGTGCTTTTTTTACCTTTTCTTTTATTTCATCAGAAGATACATCTGATTCATCTTCTTTTGCAAATATATCTATACTGCTTGTTCTGATCTTTATATCAATTCTATCTAATAATGGGCCAGAAATTTTCCTTGTATATTCTTCGCCACACGTAGGATATTTTTTACATCTATTTTTAGAAGAATAAAAATATCCACATTTACAAGGATTCATCGCACTAATCAATAAAAAATTAGCAGGATAGCATATTTTACGATCTGCTCGTGAAACCAAAATTCTTTTTGTTTCTAAAGGCTGTCTTAAACCATCTAATAGACTAATAGGGAATTCAGCTAATTCATCAAGAAATAATATTCCATTATGCGCTAATGTTATTTCGCCTATTTGTGAATGCTTACAGCCACCCAATAATGCTATCTTTGAACTAGAAGTATGAGGCTCTCTAAATGGAGAAGAGCAGGTGATATATTTTTTCGCAGTATTTCCATATATAATACTTCTTATCATATTTATTTCACATATTTCTTGCTCTGTTAATTTTGGCATTATGGATAATATACTTTTTGCCAACATAGATTTTCCCGTTCCTGGCGGCCCATACATTAGCATATGATGGTTTCCGCTAGCGCTTATCATTAGTGCTCTTTTTGCTAATCTATTGCCTTTTATATCTTCTAATGGAATGCTGCTTTGTATATTGATATTGCAATCATTTTTTATGTTGTATGCACTATGATTGTTTATATCTAAGTATTTTTTATTTTCATTATTCAGTACATTGATAAGTTCTTCTAAATTTGGAACAGTTATTGCCTTATTATTTTGAGTAAAAATTATTTCTTCATTATTTTGCACTGAACAAATGATTCCTATATTAAGCTTTTTCGCATACGATGATGCAGGTATTAAACCATTTGTTGCTAAGATATCCCCATTTAAAGATATTTCTCCCATAAATATATAATCATTTATAGGGTTTTTAATTATTTGTGTTGCTTTCAGTATTGCAACTGCAATAGGTAAATCATAATGATTTCCTTCTTTTAATATATCAACTGGTGACAAATTTACAGTTATGCGTTTGTTAGGTAACGGATATCCTATATATTTTAATGCTGAGCGAATGCGCTCTTTTGATTCAGATATTACCTTATTAGGCATTCCAACTAGATTAAATGATGGTAATCCATTAGCTACCAGCACCTGCACATTAATAGATGTTGCTTCTATCCCTTCAAATGCAACTGTATGACTTTCTGCAAACATATCCCCTATAAATTAATATTACTATCTTCCCTGAGTATATTTTATTAATTTATACAGAAAAAAAACATACATAATTTACTTATCGTACAAAATTTGCTTACTAGCTTCGTTGATAATGAATAATATATTAATTTTTATTATAAATAAAACATGACTATTGAAATTATAAGTGAAAATATTACCAAAATTACTAATGATTTAAATAATATACAAGATACACTTCAATCTTTTGATTGCACTATAGCAAAAAATGAAAGTAGATTAAGTGCTTTGGAAAATGTTCATTCTAGGCCCTTACTTAACGATTGTTGGTCTTTAGAAGGGAAAAAATCTGTTTTTTATCGCTCTTTGAGTAAATTTATACTAAAGAGAGGCAATAATGATAATTTTAAAGATAGTTTATCTGAAGGAGAAGATTGCAAACATTTACAGAATTGCCTGGATACTATCTTTCAGGAAAAATCAGCTTTGAGATCTTTGTGCTCTGTTGATAAAGTATCAAGTTCTTCTGTTACTTATGTTCATTATGGAGATATTGATTCAACGGTTAATTGGGGAAACAATATTATTGATACACCAGGGGCATTGATAGAAGAAAAAATTGATGTATGTAACGTCCATGCACAGACAGTACTTAGCAATTCTTTAATTGATGATATTAATTTTAATGTTGAAGAATGGGTAGATAATCAGATTATAGCAGCCTTATTAAGAGCTGAAGATCAAGCATTTATCTCTGGAGATGGAAACAATAAACCTTCTGGAATGTTGCTTGCTGCAAATGCTGATAACACTAAGCCAATAACATTGGCTGCAGATACAACACTTACTGTTGATGATTTGCTAGATTTTTATTATAGCTTGCCTTTAAAATATGTTGATTCAAATATTGCATTTATAATGCATCGTACTGTGTTGCAAAATTTACGTTCATTGAAAGAGGATTGTACTAATAGTTATATATGGTCTCCAACTGGGTTTAATGGAGAACAAGAAACTTTGTTTGGTATTCCTGTTTTTGAAATCTATGGTATGCCAGAATGGGACAATACTGAAGAAAAGCCAGTAATAATTTTAGGTAATTTTAAACAGGCTTATAAAATAGTTGATTTGCTAGAATTTGATATTATGAAAGATCAATATAGCAACAAGCCAAATACAATCTTTTATGCTACTTCAAGAGTAGGAGGGGCTGTGTTAAATAGTGAAGCGTTAAGATTTTTGACAATAAAAAGAGTATAATAATTTAATAACACTAAATATTTTATATATTTTTATATCTTCTTAAGATGTATATCTTTTTTTTTAAAAATTTATTAACTTAGAATCTTCATTGAGGTTTTATAATAATAGGATACGTCATAGTCTCTTGACTTATTATATCAAACCAAATAATCTTTTATGTGATATTGTTGATTCATTAGGTTTAATGTTGTGTTTAGTAGTAAAAAGAATATAAGAACAGCGCTTGCTACATGCGTTTTTGGTTTGGCATTGGCTGGATGTCCAGGTGATAGTTCTGTAATGGAAGATCAAGATATAGAGAATTCTGCATGGCAAGAAGATTGGGCGAATGTTTGTCCTAGCCCTGTTGAAATTCAGGAAGCTATTGATTCTATGTCTGAGGAGAATTGGTTTATTGTCCACTTTAAATTTGACCAATCCGCATTATTTTTGGAAAGCCAGGATTTATTGGATAGTGTAGCTGACTGTATGTCTGACTTCATAATATACAAGGTACAAAATGGACAGTCTTTAGATAACGTAAAATTCCTTGTTGAAGGTCACTGTGATGTAAGAGGTAGCGCTGAATATAATATTGGATTAGGTGGTAGACGTTCTAATAGCACTATTACTTATTTGACTCTTGCTGTTGAAAAATATTTGAGAGACAAAGTGAAAGATTCTTCTTATTCAAGTCAGTACGAAGATATTCTTGATAAGGGTTTCATAAATAGCTTATTTTGTGTCAGTAGTAAAGGTTCTTCAGAATTGATTGCTGATGGTACAGATGAAATGTCTCATGCTCTTAATAGAAGAAGTCAGATGTATGTTGTAAATTCTTGTTCTGCAGGAATGAATTCATCTATTTCTATAGAAGACGATGAAGACGATGAAGATGGTGATTTGATCTAAGTTAGAATCCTTTGATGTGTTTGTTTTAAAATAACAACAAACACGGAGAAAAATGAAAGTTAAAATTGTCTTAAGATAGTGATTAATGTTTAGCATCTTAATTTATTTTGTGATATACTAGTTGCTTTATATAATTGAGGGGGTCTTTTAATAATAATTAATTGATGGACCCTCTTTTTTTGTTTAAACATTTTGTTATGAGACAAGTAGTTTTCTTTTCTTCTTTTCTTTTCTTTTTTTTTCTTTTTTCTGAGCTTTTTGCTTTTTCTGATGCTTATATCACTGATTTGGAAGAAAATCTGAGATTTTTATATGGGCGCGTTGAAGAATTGGAAAAGAAGGTTGATTTACTTATTGAGTATTCGGGAGATATAGGATATTCAAAGTATGACGATGAATATTCCTTTCAGAAGGAATCTATAACACCGAGTGCTGCATCTAATGAAATAAAAGATGTCAAGGTAACCAACCAAGAGAGAGAAGATTATCAAGCAGCTTTTAATATGTTGAGATTGGGTGATAACTTAGGTGCTGAAAAAGCTTTTGTAGAATTTACGAAAACGTATCCTGATAGTGATCTGATAGGTAACGCTTTTTTTTGGCTGGGAGAGTTATATTATTCTTCCAATAAAGATTATAACAAGTCCTCTAAATATTTTTTGAAAGCATATAAAAATTCTGTTACACCTTCTAAGAAACATGCTAGTTTATACAAATTGGCAATTTCTCTTAACGAAGTAGGAAATAGTAAACAGGCTTGTAGGGTAATTGAAAAGCTTTTGAAAGAGTATAAGGGAGATATGAGTACTCTTTTGCAGCGTGATGCAGAAAGATATATTAGTAAAATAGAAAATTGCGATATTAGTGTATGACAAATAATAAGATCATACTTTGTGTTTTGGATGGTTGGGGGCATTCTACTGAACAAAAATTTAATGCTATAAATGCTGCTCAGCCTAAATTTTTTAATTCTTTATGTGCGGAACATCCGTTTTCTCTTTTAGATGCATCTGGATTGAGTGTGGGTTTGCCTGAAAATCAGATGGGAAATTCTGAAATAGGCCATACTACAATAGGAGCAGGAACTTCTTTAATATGCGATTTATTACGTATAAATGATGGCTTAAAAGATAATTCAGTGCTTTTGCAGATAACTAATTTTGTTCAAAGACATAAGGGTAATATACATCTGATAGGTTTATTATCTGACGGAGGAGTACATTCTCACGTTAATCATATTGAAAATGTATATTATGGCCTCGTAGATAAATTTGGTGATAGAATTTGTGTCCATGCTATAACAGATGGCAGAGACACTATGGAAAAATGTGCAAAGAATCATTTTAAAGAAGGTATTAATTATTCTACTATTTCTGGTCGATATTATGCGATGGATCGTGATAAACGTTGGGATAGAATATCTGCAGCTTATGATGCTATTTTATTTGCAAAGGGTAAGAGATATGAAAATTACCTTACTTGTTTAGATTATAATTACTCTGTTGATAAAACTGATGAATTTATAGAGCCTTCGATAATATCTGATTATACAGGTGTTGATTCTGGTGATTGTATTATTTTTTTGAACTTTCGTTCAGATCGTATGAAGCAAATAGTATCAGAAATTATGAATTATTCGAAGCATTGTATGCCAAAGATAAGCAACTTACATTGCATGAGTTTAGTTAATTATTCTGAGAATTTTGCTATACCAGTGATTGTTAATGATGTTCAGATAAAAGATTCTCTTGGTGCAGTAATTGAAAGGAATTCCATGTCTCAATTACGGATTGCTGAAACTGAAAAATATGCTCACGTTACTTATTTTTTTAGTTGTAAGCGAGAGAAAAAATTTTCTAAGGAAAAGAGGGTATTAATTGATTCTCCTAAAATTGCTACTTATGATCAGAAACCAGAAATGTCTGCTTATGAGATGACAGATAGGCTTTGTGCTACCATTACCAATGATGATTTTAATTTTATATTGATAAATTATGCTAATGCTGATATGGTCGGTCATACCGGTTCTTTTGAGGCTACTGTGGATGCTGTTCGTGCTATTGATAATTGCTTAGAGAAATTTGTTCCTTTGGCATTATCAAAGGGTTATTCCATTTGTATCACAGCAGATCATGGTAATGCTGAATCAATGTTTGATACATCTTCTCAGTCTATTATCAAAACTCACACTCTTAATCCAGTTCCTTTTATTTTTGTATCTGAAGAGCCTGAGTTTGATAATATCTCCCTGAAAAAATCGGGAGCACTCTACGATATTGCTCCAACAATCTTAGATTTTTATGGAATAGAAAAACCAGCAATTATGACTGGTCAGTCTTTATTTATAAAATAGAAGACTTTCTATCCTCTTCCTTCTCCTCCTCTATTTGGATCTCTTTGTTGCGATACACCCTGTGCTATACTGCCGTTTAAAGATGTATCTGGTGGTGTACCAGAAGTTCTTCCGAGGCTTCTGATTCCTCTATCTGGTTCTCTTGGTATGTTATTGCTTATTGCTGGATTAACAGATTCAATTTCTCTACCTTCTGATCTTGAAAGTTGCCTTTGTATACTTTCTGATAGTTGACCTATTTTTGTTTGCAATACCTCTGAACGTTGCTCAAGATTAACTGGTTTACCATTATTGCCATCTTTTAATTTTTGTCTTATTTCAGGATTCATGTTAAGTTCTTTTATATGATTTTTAACATCATCTCTTTGCAGATATTCTGATAAATCTTTAATTTTGACGTCATATTCTTCTAACTGTTCTTTTGTTGCATCATTTAATCTGTGACCAAATTCAACACTTCTATTTCCTATCTCTCCCTGTCTTTCAGAGAGGCCTTGAACAATTCCTCCTGTTTCTTTATTATTGATGGTAAGGTCTTTTGATCTTTCACTTATCGTCTTTGCTTTATCTAAGAAAGTCATTAATTCGAATGCATCTCCCTTAACTGCAACGCTACTTGCCTTTTTGGCTAATGCTTCTGTTTCATCTAGTAATTTTTTCTGTTCTGCAGAGAGGGATGTTTGCGATTGTGATGTACCACTTCTTATAGATACTTGATTTTCATTACCATTTCTTGAAGGTTGATTACCTTGTGAATCTAAATCGGTATTTGTTGCGGCATTATTACCTCTTCCAGAATTAGTAGAACGATCCTCACCTGTAGAAGGAGATGATGTATCATTACTTCCTCTTGGAGATTGACTACTTTGTGAATCTAAATCGGTATTTGTTGCGGCATTATTACTTCTTCCAGAGCTAACAGAAGGTTCACCTGTAGAAGGAGATGATGTATCATTACTTCCTCTTGAAGATTGACTACTTTGTGAATCTAAATCGGTATCTGTTGTGGCATTATTACCTCTTCCAGAATTAGTAGAACGATCCTCACCTGAAGGAATAATTCCTTCTCTTTCTTCTCCTCTTTCTTCTTCTCTTTCTTCTTCTCTTTCTTGCAATATATAAGCTGATCTTACAGCTGCTTTATAAGCATCTCTGCGTTTTTGTATAGCGCTATTACATTCTTCAGCTTCCCTATAAAAATCATCTGAAGTTGATTTTACGACCTCTTGCAATTCTTGAGAGGTGAAACTTTTATCACCATATGTTGCTTTGAGAGCATCATCTGTAATATTTGATACTTCTGAGTTTATTGTTTTTATTAATAATTCTGTAACTAATACATCTCCATTTTTTAGTTCTGAATATTGATTTAATTCTTTTTTTACATTTGCTATCTCTGTAATATATTGATCTTTTTCCTCAGCGAGATCTGCTTTCATTTGAACTAGAGAATCTACAATCTCTGGATCATTCTTAAAAACATCCTGTAAAGTATCTACATAATTATTAAATTTATCAGTCGTTTCGTTATAATAGTCTAGCATTTCTTTCAACTGATCGTTAAATGGATTTAATCTGCTATCTTTATCTGAACGATTATCTAAACTTTCATCTAATTCTTTTTGTAGTATATCAACAGTTTGCGCTTGCAATATATCTAGATCTTCTGATTCCGTTATTACCTCTGATTTTAGTGAGTTTATACCCTGAGATATTTCATGCAATGCCTCCTTATTATAAGAGTTGTTAAGATTATCGTTATCTAATGCTGTATTGATTTTTTCATGCATTGCCTTTATACATTCTGCGTGGGTTAATACAGCTTTATCCATATTTTCTAATGGAAATATATCATCAAATTCTTCCTGTAATGATGTCCTAAAATTTTTTAAAGTAGGGATGCAGTACTGTGCAAAATCTAACTGCTCCATAAACTCTAAGACTCTTTCGTCTGGAATATTATGTTGAGGAGGCTGTGGTTGTACATTTGAATCTCTTCTTTCTTGATTACCATCTGCACCAGGAGTTGGCGTATCTCTACTTATACTTCTACTTCTAGACATTTGGTTATCAACTCCTACGTCAGTTCCCACGTTTCTTTCTGGAGTTTTATTTAAGGATACTTCATCTTCAATGCCTTCAATTCCTATATTTACCTCAAGAATAGTTCTTCTTCTTTGTGGTTCTTCTAACGGTTCAATAGATATAGATACATCGCTTAATGGTGCTCTATTATTTTCATTCTCTATTAAATGAGCAACAACTTTTTCTATGTCAATTTTACGGAATAATGTGTGACATGTTTGTGCATAATAATCATCTGCTGCTACTGCTTTTAAACCTTTATTAGCAAAAAGGCCGCTGACATTTTCTGATATTTCTTTCTGACATAATTTTGTTAAATCATTTGCTAAAGCAATACCTTCAGAGCTTTCTTTTAATAATTGTGTAATTTCATCACCCCTTCCTTCTTCGTTTAATATACGAATTCTTTGTATAAAATCTTTATGCTTATCTTGTTGTGCAACTGCATCATAAGCTCCACTAGGAAGTTTATTACATGGCACCTTAATTTGAATATTTGGATTACCATCGTTATCAGCGGTGATAGAAAAATTACCACCTTTAGCTTGCAAATTTACTAAACCACCAATTAAATAGTCACTGTGCTCTTTGTCGTCAAGTCCTAAGTTGTTGGAACTAATTGTTTTAATATATTCACTCATTTCTTCATGAATGAATTTTCTCATAGGATCTTCGATATCATTAGGATATCCCTCTTTTTTACGCATATTATCGCGTACTAGAGGTATTCCATTGCTATTATAATTTAATGTCAGATTAGAGGGTTCAAATTGTTGATCTGCAAGATTTGTTCGATGATATTCTTGCATATCCCGTTGTAATTGCTGTAATCTAGCTTGTTTAGCTTCACTTAAATTGCTTGCATCAAAATTCTTTCCTTGAGCTACAATACTTGCAAGTTGATCTATTTTAGGTTTTAGATTATTACCAGTATATGCTCTATGAACATTCCGTATTGTATCTTCGCCCATTACTCCAGGGCCTAAGCGTACATTGATAGCTTCTCCATCGTACGATGATCTTATATATGTACTACCTGTTAAAGTATCTTTAAATTTATCCAGCGTGTCTTGATAAGCTTTTCTATCTACTTTTTTAAAAAGAGCTCTATCTTGTATTTCTCGTCTTCTTTGAGGATTGCTATTATCAAATAATATATTTAAATCATCATCATTTTGTGGCGATATAGGAGATTGAGATCTGCTTGATGGTGCAGAATGAAAATTATCATCATTTTGTAGCGATATAGGAGATTGAGATCTGCTTGATGATGCAGAATGAAAGCTATCATCATTTTGTGGCGAATTTTGCGTTGGTTGTATTATTGAAGTTTTATCAACATTATCTGACATTAATATATCGCTGGCTGAAGGGCCATTAGGTGAGAAGTTTTTATTTGGCGTTATAGGTTGATCTTCTCTAGATTGAAGATGAGCTAAATCATCTGGATGTGGAAAAGAGAAATCCTCTTCTTCATAATCACTTTCTGATATTGATCTAGTAGGAATATTAGGCAAATTATTTATATCTTGAACAGGTACGTTTTCCAGAGATTCTGGAAAATTTTGATATAGATAACGAAAATCATTTGAGCGCGGGTCAGGAGAGACATCATTTTCATCTGTATGGTCAAGTGAAGATATATTATAAAAGTCTTTTTTTGTTCTGATATCTATTGATTCTGATTGACGTATGCTATCATCATTATCTTTTATTAATTGAGTACTTGATGGAATATTCTCCGGATTCAAAATCGCTGATTCCTCTAGAGAGTGGTTAAAAAGTGTATCACTTTCATCTGAAGATACATCAGATATCTCTTCTTCACTCTGATAGCTTAGATTATCATCATATCTAACACCTTCATCTGAAGATATATCAGATATCTCTTCTTCACTCTGATAGCCTGGATTAAAAAGCTCATGATCCCAGTTTTCATCCCATGTAAAATCAGAAGTATCTTCTGATAGTTGTCTAGTAGGAATAGAAGGTCTTGGGGAAGTATCTTGTGGTGATAATGGGGGGATAAACGTGGCTGAAGTTTGTTGTGATGCTAAATTCGGGTTTGAAGAAGAAGCAGGAGTGCTTCTTCTATTTTGTGTAATTTCGGGTATTTTTATCGCTGGTAACGATTTTGAACGCACTCTTCCTTCTCTGGCAATGGTCTGTTCTGTCATATTGTCATATAATCTACTAAAGGCATCCAAAACATTTTCAGAGTTGTCTATTTCACTTTTATCAGCTATTGATCGTATTATAGTTTTTTCCTGTCCAAGGATTACTTCTCGCACATTTTTGCGCTGTGCAGTTTGTTCTGTTAAATTGTATATGTCTTGAAAAGCCTGCTCAGCGTTTGGAATATTTTGAGTAGTATCAGATTCATTGCTCTTTATTCCAGTGATAGCAGTAAAAACACGTAAAGAATTACTGTTCTTTGTCAAAATAGGATTGTCTTGCAATATGTTTTGTATTTCTGTTTTTATGGAAGCAGAATTTCCTATTTTTTCTCTAACATTTTTTATGAATTGTGTTATAGTCTTTTCTGTGTTGTCATTTGGTTCTGGCGCCATTGATCCTCTCCAAGAAAATTATAATAATGTTCTCTATCTTACTACACTGTTCATAGTGCATAAAAATTAATCCTATCATGATATTATTAATATATTATTTATATTCATGATAGTACAAATCAATATGAATAACATGAATTAATACCCGTTATTTTTATACTGTGAAAATATTTTATAAAATTTATAAAACTTATAAAAAGAGAATCGTAATTTTATGTTTATTGGAAAAAATGCCATAGTATGATCATTTATTTCTTTAATGTTTTTGACATCTATATTTAATATCTCATTTCATCTTTATATATAAATCATATTTTTACCCAATGACATTTTATTTTATGAATATTAATTTTCTTTAGAATTCAAAAAATAGAATATGGGTAAAATAGTAAAGAATAATATCGATGTTCATTTTAGAATAGATGATTTTTAGAATTATTATCCTGAGAATATAACGTAATTCATATTATTTCTATATATATAAAATAATAACATAATGCAGAATTCTGAAGGATATTGTATTTTTTTAGAAATGAGGAATGAATTGCATTAATTTTGGGGATAACGAATGTTTAAATTAATATTTAAACATTCAATATTTTGGATGTTATTCACGAAATCTCTGAATTTTATGCGTAATAAAAGACAATAATATGAAGGTATCAGATTATCTATTTTATCTATTTTTTGATATCTTCATTTTATTGATTGATATTTTTATCCTAAAATTTTTCAGATTTTTCTATCAAAAGTATTAAATATTATAAGGTTAAGTAAACATTAATATAAGAAGTGCATTCTAATATTTATTAGATAAATATTGGTCTTTTGAATAAAAATAGTTTGAGAAAGTATTTTTTTTGAGTTAGAATAAATTTTCTGCAGGTAGCCCTCGCTTTGATTGGGTTTTCCCAGAGAAGTCTTTCTGTATTGTAAAGTAGCAGTTTGTTAAGTAGATGACAGTCAAATCAATGATCACGGACTTTAAAAATCTTTTTTCTGGTCTAACGAAGAGAATTATAAATTTGGTGCAAGAGTTCGTTGCTGTTGATTCTCGAAGGTTATTGCTGTTATTAAAAGATGTGAAGCGGAAAATAAGAGACATCAAAGGTACAAATGTTAAATTGATGTTTTTTCACTTGCATCATAAAAATATGGGGGATGCGTTCTTTCGGCTGATTTTGATATCTGTGTTTTGTAAAAGAGATGCGTTAATCAACTTAGGCTTCATACAATACTATATTCATAAGGGAAATTTTGTAAAGGCGAAACAATATCTAGATGATGTTAATAAATCTAGCAAGTGTTCTGCATTACAGAATTCTGAATTGAATTTTGATATGTCCCAGAAAATAGAGTGGTATGATTCTGTGATAACTGAACAAGCTAACTTAGGTTGTTTAAGTGTAATTATTGATCATTTTACTATCCTGAGTTCTGATTATGTAGAAGATCAGATTATTAAGAGTGATTATAGAGCTCATATTTTAATTTTAAAGTCATTTATGAAGCATTTTAGTTCTGATGGATTGAAAATTAATGTCTTGGATATAGGATGTGGAACTGGGATAAATTGTCATTTTTTAAGAATGAATGGCATTGCAAATTTAGTTGAAGGTATAGATATATCTAGCAATATGTGTTCTATTGCTTCAAAATGTCAAGTAGATGAGCGTAAAGTATATGACTATGTTCATGTTGCAGATTATCGCGATGTTCTTGTGCTTTCTGAAGATGAATCTCCTTTGAAAAGTGATAAATATGAAGCAGTAATAGCTGTGGATTCGCTAAATTATGATGGAATTGGAATTGTTCAGCATCTAAAGATTGTACGTAATAAGTTAAAATCTGGTGGTTTATTTGTTTTTGCAGTTCCTTGCTGCGAAGATTCAAAAGATGGTTTTATACTGAAAGATAGTATAAGTTCCTGTTTTGCTTATACTACTGATTATATATCTGATGCTTTGAAGAGTGCTGATTTTCAAGTTATACGTAAAAATTATATTGATCTATATAAAAATCGTAAATTTCATTTTTTTGAGTGTACTTTGTCTGATAAATAGATATGCGAGATGATTTGCTTAGGGGTTTTCTATATAAAATTGTTGATGAAATTAAACGTGCTTTCATAATAACTGAAAAGGGAACGAATAATGGAGTGATGTATGCAACACATCTTACACGTTTTATATCGTTATTGTTGGATGCTATTATACTAGTTTATACTTCTTATTTGATAGGGTACATTTATAGACTTGTATATCAAGATATGTTTATGGATATTTCTATGCTCAACGATGAGCATAGTGTTATAAATAAATTTACCGTTGGAGTAGCACTTGATGAAGGAGAGAAAGCAATTCTCAAAACTATATTCATTAAAGAAGCCGTTGCAAAAACATTTAAGATTTTTGTGACATTTTCTATTTTTTTAGCCTTTAATTATTTTTTCAGAGCTAGCCCAGCAAAGATAATCTTTAGATTATCTATTATTGATGATAATACAAAGAGTTCTGATATTTCTTTTAAAATTCTTTCAATGCGATATTTCTATTCTATTATTTCTGTTTTGGTGCTTTTTTTAGGTTATTTTAACTGTTTGTGGGATATAAGATGTAGGGCTTGGCATGATCGTTGGACAGGTTGTTCTGTTGCATTGCGTTCCTCTTTGCCTTCTTGAAATAATTTTTATAGATTGTAGCTGTTGTGTCTTATCATCTATCTTTATTGCTTATAACTTTTTTTATTCCCTTGTGCATTAAGCGGCTGGATAGTCATATTTTTATTAGAGGTATGCAGCTATTATTAGTGATATTTAATTTAATAATTGCATATCAATATTTAGAGCATAATTTTTCTCCTCATTATTTTCTCATTACCACGTCTTTTCAATTATTATTGATGTCCTTTAAAGATAGAAAATTATTTAATAGATTCTTTTTTATTTTTTTTATTGTTATCGCGTTTATCATAATTTTAAATTATGATCTACGATCTAATATAACTCTTAGTTATTCTGATATTTTTTCTTTTCAATCTTTTATTTTAAAAAATGGATCATATTATGCATCCTTTTTTGGATTCATCATGCTCATTTTGGCTATCCTTTTGCTTAATTCAAGTGATGATTCTGTGCATTATAGGTTTATGTTTTACTCTTCGATTGTTATATCATTAGTTAACAGTATTACTTGGGCAAATTTTATTGTTCATTATGAAATAGCAGTTACAGTAAGTATTATGATAATGTGGAAAAGTATTTATAATAATAGCGATGCTTATCATGCAGGGTTGCGATATGCTGCACTGCACTTTTTTGCTGGATTTTTAATGTTAGTTGCATCTTCTGGAATAATTGATAATATCCATTCTCCTTTTTTGCAATTTGATTTGAATGAAATAAAAGCATTCTATAGATATTGTTTCTTTGTTGCTTTTCTTATAAATGTTGCATCATTTCCTTTTTCTGCATGGGTGCCAGATGCATACTCTAGTGTTCATATATCAGATAGTTGTATCTTACAATGTTACATGACAAAGGTTTCTTTGTTATTTTTAGCATTATTTTTTCCTGGGAAGGAATCATTGGTTATATTAGGCTTTATAACGCTTATATATGCAATAATCATGTTATTAATGAATAGCAATCTATTGCGAATCTTGTGCTATTTTATAGTTGGACACATAGCTTTGATAATGATCTTAATAGGTGAAGGTGCTGTTGAAGCAGGAGGTGTTTCAATAGTAGATTATATATTTGTTTCATTAGCTAACCAGTTATTATTTGCTATATGTGTATATGCTGCTTTTCTTTCAACGCGCAGCCTTTGTATAACTTCTTTGGGCAACAATAATATTGTTCTGAAGGAAGCAATATTGTTTTTCCTGATTATAGCAGCTATGTCAATTTTTGCCTTTCCTTTTACCAGAGCTTACATGGTTAAGAGTAATTTATTGTATTCCATACATGGTGGATTAGTTTATAGGTGCTTTATATCAGGCAATATAATACTTTCTTCTTTTAGTATAATAAGAGTTATTTATTCTTTTATGAGGGTTAATAAAGTTAATAATATTAAATGTGATTATTTTGATAATGAAGAATTTGTCGTTGATAAAGGTAAAATTATGATTTTACTCTTTGCAGCATCTTTGATTTTTGGTGTTTTGTTTTCCTATGATTCCACAAATAATCAGGGAATTTTATTATATTTATGGGGAAGTCAAAATAATATTTGGTATTTATTTATATCATTTTTAATATGCTTTGTTCTTAGAAAAGTTTTATTTAATGCTCAAAAGATTAATAAATACGATATTGATTTTTTATATAGAGTCATCTTGTATCGCAGTATTGAATTTGTTTATAACAGCATAGCTCATTTTTTTAGATCCATGATATCTTTTGTGAAATACTGGCGCCACCCTATTAATAATTTTAGGCATAACATGTCTGATTTTATATCTGATAATGTTATAGAGTTTACCATAGTTAGTTCTATGTTATTTATCACTATATTTTCTTTGGTTTTTGCTATTCATATGGCTTTATATTCTGCTTAGTTTACAGTAAGGGAGATATTGGGTATCATCGTATAAGCATACAAATTTTCTTGTTTTTTCTAATAATTAAAATGTTTGATTCTTTGACGAGTGGCATATCTGATTCTTTGAGTAAATTAAAGAGTAGAGTTTCTGTCAGTAAATTTGATCTCAGTAAAGTACTTGAGGAGATACATGATATTCTGATAGATTCTGATGTATCATTACAATTGGCTGATGATCTTTGTGATATGATCAAACGGCGTGTTGAAGAAGAAGGTTTGTTAAAGCAGATATCTCCAACGAAAAAAATAATCGATATGATGCAAGAAGAGATATCTAATGTAATGGGAGAAAGAGTTATAGGCTTAAAACTCAATAAAGATCCTTCTTTTGTTTTATTATGCGGTTTACAAGGTGCAGGAAAAACTACTACTACAGCTAAATTGGCATTAAAAATCAAAAATGATTATTTAGAAGATAATAAAAATATAAAAATTTTACTTGTCTCATTGGATGTGGTTAGATTGGCTGCAAAAAAGCAGTTAAAGGTTCTTGCCGAAAGCATTGATATTGATTTTTTCGACTATTCTATGGAATCTAATGATGCTATAGATATTACAAAAAAGGCTGTACCTTTTGCTAAAGAAAATGGCTATGATGTGGTTATTTTTGATACTGCTGGTCGTTTGAATGTAGATGAAGGTATGCTTTCTGAACTTGTTAAAATTGATAGAATCATTAATCCTGTTGAGCGTATCCTTGTACTAGATGCCATGTTAGGACAACAAGCCGTGAAAATTACTAAAGATTTTTCTAAATCTGTGAATATGACAGGTTTGATTTTTACAAGAATAGAAAGTGATAGCCGTGGTGGAGCAATTTTATCAATATGCTATATGACAGGGATTCCTGTTAAATTTTTTGGAACAGGGGAAAAAATAAACGACCTAGAGGTTTTTAATCCACATAGAATTGCTGGCCGAATATTAGGCATGGGAGATATTGAGTCTCTGATGGAAAAGGCTACAGGTGCTATAGGCGGTAAAGATAAAGTTGAAGCACTCAGTGAGAAAGTTAAAGAAGGAAAATTTGATTTTGATGATCTTGCTGCTCAATTTAAAATGGTTGGAAAATTAGGCGGTATAAAAAAAGTACTACAATTTATTCCTGGATTAAATAGTATGTCTTTGCCTATAAATATTGAAGATTCTGTCATTAAGAAGAATTTAGCTATTATTTCTTCTATGACTAAAAAAGAAAGAAAATTTCCTGAAATTTTGAATGGTACTAGAAAACAGAGGATATCTTCAGGTTCAGGGGTATCTGTAACAGACATTAACAATTTAATACAACAATTTAGACAAGCTAAGAAAATTGCTGTGGCTGTCAGTAAAAAAGGTATTTCAGATTTTAATCCTGATGACATATATAATAATTTGGGGAATTTACAACAAAGAAGCACTAAGCCTACGAATGTCACCAGAAAAAAAAGACCAAAAAAAAATAAGAAGAATCGTAGGTAATTGATATTTATTTCTGTTATTAATTTTTATAATGAACTTTTCTATTTTTAAAGATGAAGAAGCTTGGCAAGGAATGCGTAAAGCTGGTGCATTAGCAGCTCAAACTCTTGATCATATCAGTGATTTTGTGAAACCTGGCGTTACTACTAATTACCTTAACGATATATGTCATAAATTTATAATTGAAGCAGGAGCTATACCTGCACCATTGAATTATCGTGGTTTTCCTAAATCCATTTGTACTTCAAAAAATAGAGTAGTATGTCATGGAATTCCAGATGATACTGCATTGAAAAAGGGAGATATCTTGAACATTGATGTCACAGTTATTTTGGATGGCTGGTATGGTGACACTAGTCGTATGTTTTATTTAGGTGTGATAAGCGATAAAGATAGAAGTTTATGTCGTGCCTCATATGATATAATGATGAGTGCAATCAATTATGTAAAGCCTGGTATGTGTATTTATGACATTGGTTGTTTTATAGAACAATATATGAAGCAAAAATATTCTAAATATAGTTCCGTAAGAAATTATTGTGGTCATGGAATAGGAAGGCAGTTTCATACGCAACCTAGCATTTTACACTATAAAGAACCCATTTATGGTAAAGATATTTATGTTGAAGAAGGTATGTTTTTCACAATTGAACCTATGATAAATGCTGGTTCTTATGAGACTTTTTTAAGTGCTAAAGATAACTGGACAGTCTTTACAAAAGATATGTTAAATTCTGCGCAATTTGAACATACTATAGGTATAAATTCTTCAGGAGCAGAAATAATGACACTATCTCATAAAGATCCTAATTTGAATTATTTATAGATGTTATTTAGTTAATATTTACTATTAATTTTTTTAGAAGACTTTTTGTGAGAACTAAGATTACGGTGTCTCCTATTTTTAAATTTTCTATATTAGCTACGTTTTTTATTTTTTGTAGATCTATTATTTTAAAAATTTTTATTTCATCCTTTTTTATTAACTTGCTTAATTTTTTTATATTTTTAGTATCTTTTATATTTATTGTAACTATGCTATTCATAGTGGAATCAAAGCTATGTATTACTAAGTTATTATCAATGTAGTTTAAAACTATATCCTCTATCTTTTGAGCATAATTGGCATAAGGATTAATTACAATGTAGTCACCCAGAGAGCTTTGATGAGAGCTATATAGCTTATCTTTTACTTGTAGAATAGCATTCTTAGTTTTAATTTCTTGTAATAGAAAATATAAAAATATATTTTCTATATCCTTGTCTTTTAAAAGAGCGATATTTATTGTTTCGTTATAGTTATCAAATAATTCTAGGACTGATTGATCATACTTCTTATAGTAAAAATAATTAATATCTTTTTGATGTTTACTGCATAATTCTTCTAAAAAGAGTGTTTGATCACTTATGACATTGATTTTTTTGTAAAATCTTTGAGCATGTTGAATTAGATCATCGCATATTTGAGTTGATCCAAATATAAATAGACTTTCATCAGTTATTTTTTCTGATGTTGTGTCTTGAATCTTAGATATCTCTTCTGCTTCTATTATACATATCAAGATATCTTTTTCTTGTATATCTGATTTTTTAATTTTATATATCAGTTTTTTTTCCCTGACTAAAGCTAATATATCTATTGTGAAATTGTTAATCTTTTTTAGTATTTCATTATCAATATTTATTGAATAAATATGCAAATTTTCAGATAAATCAAATATCTTGTTGAATTTAAACGATACTATTTCATCAACGATTTGTGAAATAATTTCCTCCGGAGGGAAAATTATATGATCTATATCCATAATGTCTTTGATGAATTCTGGTTTTAGATTGTGTCGATTGTTAATAACAGCAATGGATTTCTTAGGTTTAATTAATTGTTTCATCATTCTGCATAGCAACATATTCAAATTATCATCTGTAGTGTTTGCTATTAATATATCTGAATTTTGTAGCAGAAAATCTTGCGTTACTTCATTGCTGAAATAATGATTTTCAATTATTTTTATATCAAAATCATATTGCAGTATTTTCAGTACATCTGATTTATTGTCATCTATTAAAATAACATCAGCAAATGATACTAGGTGTTTGATTATCAGTTCAGCGTTTTTTGCTCCAAATATTATTATCTGCATTAGACATTATTGATGATGAAATAATTGTATTATATTTTGTTTCTGTTAATAATTATTTTCTTTTATAATTCTGCATCGGCTGTTACACTTTTTACAGGTGGTTATTTATATTTATTCATTTTGTCTATGGATAGGAATTTTAATTTTTTTTTAAAATCTCTGAGAAAAAAAAAGGGTGTGAGTTTGCGTGAAGTAGAAAAGCATACAGGGATTTCTAATGCTTATATATCTCAACTTGAGAATGGTGAAATAAATAAAATACCAGAACCTGAAAGATTAAAAAAATTGGCAGATTATTATAATGTCACAATGGAAGAAATACTATTTCATGCTGGTTATATAGATAAAAGTAAAGTAGGAGATACTCTAGAAGAAAGGATCAATAAAGCGTTTGATGCCTTGTTAATGCATGAGATGTTTGAATATGCTAACCGCTTAGATAAAGAGAAATATGATATAGAATTGAAAAGGTTTATTATCGACATGTATGAAAAATTATCAGGCGAAAAGGTATTATCATAATTTTATATCTTATAGGGTTAGTGGTTCCTATTAATAGTTTTTGGTTTAATACTTTTCATGTCTAATACTGCTTTAATTTTTGGTTATGGTTATGTAGCAAAATACTTTGCTAATCTCTTATGCAAAAATGGCTTTGAAGTTTTTTGTACATCTCGATCCAGTGCGATTATATCTAATAAAAATTACCACATCATAGATTTTTATCGCGATGTCCCGGAAATATTAAAGAAAGTCAATTATATTTTATCATCTGTACCTCCAGATATTAATGGTGATGATCCTGTTTTTACCAGATATAAGAATGCTATTATCGATAATAAAGATCGTATTAAATGGCTTGGTTATATTTCTACCTCAAGTGTTTATGGGAATCATGATGGATCCTGGGTTACGGAGATATCTAATTTACATAATACTTCTTTTAGAAGCTTAAGTCGTATTAATGCAGAAAATAATTGGATGTCTTTATTTAAGGAATATTCAATTCCAGTTAATGTTTTCAGAGTTGCAGGGATATATGGCAGGGGACGTAATGCGTTGCAAAATATTAAAAATGGTAAAAATTTTTCAATATTTAAGGAAGGACATTTTTTTTCTAGAATTCATATTATAGATTTAGTTAATGTTTTGTTTCAATCATTAACTTTAGAAATCTCAGGGGAGATATTCAATGTTGCAGATAACCTACCTACCAATAATTTTGATGTAGAACAATATGCTGCAAAAATTTTAGGTATCTCTGAATTAAAGAAAATTCCATTTTTTGATGCTAAAATATCTGATCGTCTATCTGATTTTTTTAAAAATAATAAAAAAGTCAGTAATAAAAAGATGATTAATAGGCTGGATATTAAGTTATTTTATCCTGATTATAGGAAGGGTTTATTATATGAGTGCTCACTTTATTTATAATTTTATTACTATATGAAGATTCTAATCTCTGGGGGTACAGGTGCAATTGGTTCCATGTTAACAGAAATGTTTACATCTATGGGGCATGATATTATTATTCTCACGCGTCAAAAAAATTTTAATGCTCACATTCATAATATTGTATATATCAATAATTTAAATGATATAAGCAATGAGACTGAAATTGATTGTATTATCAATCTTAGTGGGGCTCCCATCTCTAAGCGATGGAGTAAAAGTTATAAAAGAGAGCTGCTAAGTAGCCGTATTCCTGTTACTCAAGATCTTATCAATTTATGCCAAAGGCTTACAATGAGGGTGTCAATTTTTATTAGTGCCTCTGCTGTGGGTTACTATGGCATTTGTGATGATACAATGCTTGATGAAGAATCTAAATATCAAAAAGATTGTTTTCAACATACTTTATGCGCCAACTGGGAATCAGTTGCTTTCAAAGCTCAAGATTATGTCGAAAGGTTATGTATATTTCGTATGGGAGCTGTTCTACATAAAGATATTGGTATTTTACAAAAATTACACTTACCATTCAGTACGGGCTTTGCATGTAAAATGGGAAGAGGTAATCAGTATTTCTCTTGGATTCATTATAAAGATCTGATAAATATTTTTGATTTCGTAATAAAAAATGATGTATCTGGAATTATAAATGTTACTGCACCTAATCCAGTGACAAATATTGAATTCACTAAAATTTTAGGAAAATCTTTGAATAGTAAAATAAATTTTACTATTCCAGATGTTGCGATTAATTTATTATTTGGGCAGATGGGAAGGGAAATTCTGCTTTCAGGTAATAGGGTAATTCCTAAAAAGATACAAAAATCTGGCTTTGGATTTAAGTTTCAATATTTAGAAAATGCAATAAATGATATCTATTTAAAATGAAGTATATCAGCATTCATAACGTATCCCTAGTTTTATTCCTCTTTTATTCTTTTTTAAAGATATATTCTCTTCATCAAATTTAGTATGCATATCATATATTTCCATGTTATCTTGCATGGATAAAACTTGATCGTTATACAATGTACATATTAAATATACTGCATCTGTTATTTCAATATTAAGACCTATTTCGGTTCTTAAGAATATATTTTCCAATTCAATTTTTTTTATAGATTCATTTTCTATATTAATCTTATTGTTCTGATATCCTATACCAATAGTGAAAGTTGTATGCAATTTTTTCACACTCTTTGTTTGCATCTCTAATCCACCACCAATACTGTACTGTTTCAAAGTTATCTTTTCAGATTTTTCATTTTCTGAACCACTTTGTTGTATTGCAAAGTTTGGTTCATAGAATGCAAATAGCGAAAAAAGAGAGGGATTAATCTTTGCTAATATGCTTATTGCTATAGAAGAATTAACCAACTCTAATGGAAGAGTGACATCTTTATTTGTTTTATCTTCCAAAAAATGGATTGTTTCTTTCTCTGAAAAATAATAGGGTTGAAGTTGTATTTTTATTTCATGGCTGTTATTGGAATCCTTTGCAGATTCTTTTTTCGGATTATCTGCTAGACTTTCCATATTTTTTTTTATCGCTTTCGTTAAATTGCGATTACCTATCCCACTATAATCTTTTATTATATTTTTTTTATTTGCAGACTCTAAATTGTCAATGTAGTATACGAAAAATATTATCAGTGCCACAATGAATATCTTGAATTCATTTACCATAATTTGTATGAAAACCTAACCCCATACAAATTTTAATTAATAAAACAGTTAATTCAATAATAAATATATAAATAGCTTAATCAATATATAATGATATTAAACCATTATGTAACATTATTTTATTTTCTATTTCTAATTCAATCATAGAAATTAGTATATCTTGTACTTTTTCTTCTTGAGCAATATGTTCAATTACCGTATTTGTGGGTGTTTCTAGGTATGAAATGAGAGACAATATTTTTTGTTTTATTTTCATAATGTTATTTTCTTGCTCTGTTTGATTATAATACGCTTTAGTGCTATCTGATAAATTAAATGAAGTGGTTACATTTTTCTTGTCATAATTATCTATGATATCTTTATAACTTTCAGTGAATATAGCACCATTTCTTAACAAAGCATTATTTCCTGCAAAGCGCGAATCGTTGGGTATTCCTGGTACAACAAACAGATTTCTTTCTTGCGTTATTGCGTATTTTGCAGTGGTTAAAGATCCAGATTTTTTCCCTGCTTCAATTATTATACATCCATTGCTTATACCGGAAATCAATCTATTGCGTCTATGGAAATAGGAGGGTTTAGGGGGAATATTAATAAAAAATTCTGATATTAATAATCCATTCTTTTTTATTAAGTTAAAAATTTCCTCATTTTGCTTGGGATATATGTAATTAAATCCATTTGCTAATACAGCTATAGTGGGATAATTATGTTTTATTACATTGTTTGCTGTAGAATCAATGCCCATTGCTAAACCAGATACGGTAACAAATCCCCTTTGAGCCAAATCTAATGATATTTGCTCTGATAACTTTATGCTGTGTAAACTTGGGTTTCTAGAACCAACTATTGCTATTTTTTTTTCTTTTTTTAATATTGAAAAATCTCCTAATAGAAACAAAATCGGTGGTGGGTTGGCAATTGATTTGAGCAAAGAAGGATAAGTGCTATCATAGAAAGTACATATCTTTCCACCTATTAATTCTACTTGCTCTATCATTTTTTTTACTTGATTTTTGCTTCTAATATTCAATCGAAAAGAAGATGAAATAGATTGTAAAGTATCAATAGCATGGGAAGCGCTACTATATTGAGACAATAATTTTTCAATTGTTTTAAAGCCTATACCATCTGACATTGCAAGTTGGATATAGGAAATTTGTTCTTCGGAGTTATCAAACATAAAATATATAAATTCCTTTCCTAACAAGAAATATTATATATCTTAACAGTAGTATGATTCAACTTAATAATGATATCATGAAATTATTATATAATAATTTCTACATTAGATGCCCAATCACTTTTTGGGAATTTTGTCTTAAGTTTGTTAATGAATTTATTTCTCTCATCTAAGATGTTCAAAGCATTAAAAGCTTCTGCTATCCGATAGAGTATTTCTGGTTCGAAAATATCATTATATTTTTTCTCATCTAGCATATTAAAACATCTTATGAGGGCACTATGATAAAGACCTTTAGCTAAGTAAAATCTTACTATACTCAACTCTTTGTCATAAGATATATTTATCAGTGTGTTTTTATACGCTAACAATTCATTCAGAAAAACCGAATTAGGATAACTGGCTTTTATCATATCAATAATCTCTACCGCTTTGAGCGCAGATTTGACATCTCTTTTGCTATCTTTTAGAGATTTTATATGTAATTTCGCTAACAAATAAAGAGCATAATCGTGGCTTTCATCAGGATAAATTAACATAAAACTTTCCAAAGATTCTATGGCTTCTTTGATTTGGTCAGATTTTAGTTGGAAATATGCACTAATTAAATAAGATTGGGTGGTATATTTAGAAAAAGGATAGCAATTCTGTAATAATTCAAATTCGTTACCAACATCAACAAATTGACTATATTTTGTGGATTGGATAATTGCATTATACATCTCTTCTGAATTGTTATAGCAGATGTGGCGGCTTTTTTCTGGTTTTTGTGAATCCGTAATAAAAAAGCTGTTTTCTGTATTTATATCCATCAAATCTTTGTCTGAAACAGCAAATGCATCAGATAAAACAGAAAAGATAAGCAAAATATGTAAACTCAACGTTGATAATCTGAGAAAATTCATCATTTTCAGTTGTGTTATAGCCTTTATTATGATTAATTATTAGATTATACATGCTGGGTTTATAAATTGTAAATGAAAGTGAATAAAAAAAATAAAGTTCTAGTTGTTGGGGAAGGAGGTAGAGAGCATGCAATTATATCATCAATAAAAGAATCTGATTATTGTGAAGATGTGTATACTACCAATCCTAACTTCTCTTCTTTTGCGAAATTATTAGATTTCAACAGGGATGATAATTCTTTTGTTGATCTATCTTATAAATGTAAACAGGAGCAGATGGATCTAATAATTATTGGTTCTGAAAATCATCTGGCTGCTGGAATGTCTGATGTTTTGCGTTCTGAGGGATTATTAGTTTTTGGTCCAAGTAAAAATGCTACTAAACTTGAAAGTTCAAAATCTTTTACTAAAGAATTATGTAGTATATGTAATATTCCAACTGCTAAATATGGATATTTTACAGATATTGCTAATGCCAAAAAATATGTCGATAAATTAAAATTACCTGTAGTTATTAAGGCAGATGGTTTGGCACATGGAAAAGGAGTATCAATATGTGAGACCTCTGAAGAAGCTTATCAATCTATAGAGGATATCCTAAATGGTAGGTTTGGTGATGAAGGTAAAACCGTAATTGTCGAAGAGTTTTTGCGTGGTAAAGAATTAAGTGTTTTTGTTCTATTTGATGGTAAGGAAGTTATGATACTTGATGCTGTTCAAGATTATAAATCAATTACCGTTGATGGCAAAATTTATAATACGGGAGGTATGGGCTCTTTTTCTCCTGTTAAAATTTTTACTCCAGAGCTTAAGAGCCGTATCATGCGTGAAATTATATATCCCACAATTAATAGTCTTTCGGAAGTTGGTATTAATTACTGTGGCGTATTGTTTGCTGGTATTATGGTTACAAAAAGTGGCCCTAAATTACTAGAGTACAATGTACGTTTTGGTGATCCAGAAACACAAGTGTTATTGAAGCGCTTGGATGTCGATATTTTGCAGCTGTTGCTTTATACGTCCCTTAATAAATTGAATAAAATTGATGTTTCACTGAAGAATAATTATGCAGTTTGTATAGTTATGGCAACCAAGGGTTATCCTTTAAATTATAGCACAGACTATGAAATCAAAGGGTTGGAAGAAGTTAAAAAAATACCAGGTATTGATATTTTTTATGCTGGTGCATATGAAAAAGATGGGAGATGTTTCTCAAAAGGAGGAAGAGCTTTAAATATTGTAAGCGTTGATTCCTCTTTGTTTTTAGCACGTAAAAAAGCTTATAAAGCTGTTAAAATGATCGATTGGCCTGAAGGTTTTTATGTGGAGAAAATAGCAGTACAGTAATATTATTTATTATGAAAAATGTTGTTCGTTTTGCACCATCTCCTACGGGTAATTTTCATATAGGGAGTGTGCGTACTGCTCTCTTTAATTGGCTTTTTGCCAAAAAAACGGAGGGTTCTTTTATCTTGCGCATTGAAGATACCGATAAAAATCGCTCTAAGACATCTTATACTGAAGCAATTCTTGAAAATATACGTTGGTTAGGTTTAGATTATGATGACTTGACCTACCAAACAGATAATAGTGATAGGCATGTGGAAGTGGTAGAAGAACTTCTGTTGCTTGGAAGAGCTTATCGAGAAAATTTTTCTGATGGTAGTAGCGTTGTTCGTATTAAATCTGGTGAAGATGGAAATTCTACTTTTAATGATTTAGTTTATGGTCAGATAACTGTTGATAATAAACAAAATGAAGATACTGTAATACTTAGATCTGATGGAACGCCAACATATATGATAGCAGTTGTTGTGGATGATCATGATTCAGGTGTTACGCATATTATTAGGGGTTCTGATCACATAAATAATACGTTTAAACAAATTGCTATATATGAGGCTCTTGGATGGAAAATCCCAACTTTTTGTCATATTCCGCTAATACATGACCAAGAAGGGCGTAAATTATCTAAGCGTGATAATGATGTTGTTGATCTACAAGATTTTCGTCGTTTAGGTTTCTTTCCAGAGGCCATAATAAGTTATTTGGTACGTCTTGGGTGGTCGTGTAATTCAGATGAAGTATTACAATTACACCAAATTAGGGATCTTTTTACGTTAGAGGGAATTGGAAAATCACCGTCAAAATATGATTTTAATAAATTATGTTCAATTAATGGATATTTTATGCGTAATATTCTTGATCTTGAATATATGTATGAAACTATATTATCCAATGAAGCTTTTTTATCATTAGGTTTAAATGAAAATAAACAAAAGATCTTCAAAGATATTCTACCGTTTTATATTCAGCGTTCTGTCAATATCGTTGATTTAGTGAAAAATATGGCGTTTATAACAGATGGCTTTTTAGATGATTTGGATGCAGATGTTTTATCTCAACTAAAAATTAATATTAATAGAGATATCATGCGTAAATTTTACGAGAATGTTAGGGATAATGAAATTTTCGATTCATCATATTTAAGATTGCTAATAAAGGAGCTTTGTATACAATACAAAAAGAGAGATATCTTAGTTTCTTTAAGAGCTTCTGTTATTTGTAATCTATCTTCTCCTTCTATATTAGATTTATTGGTTGCTCTTGGTAAGAATTTTGTTTTGAAAAGAATTGAATTTTTTTTGAATCTTTAGATATTTTGCATAATAATTTACATTAATTTTTTATATTATCTTTTTTAGAGCATGTTGTGTGTGGGTTGCTAGCAGTTGTTTCAAAGTTTGCTGTTGATATATCTCAGATTTTTAATGCATTGCAGAATTTAGAGTATAGGGGTTATGACTCCTTGGGTATGGCGTTTATTCTGAATGATAAGCTTAAAATATATAAATCTGTTGGTACTATTGAGGATTTTAGAAAAGAGTTTGCTGATACATTATCAGGAGTGAAATTTCATTCTGGAATTGCACATACTAGGTGGGCTACTCATGGTGAAGTCACTAAACAGAATGCTCATCCTCATTATGTTAATGGATTTGCTCTTGTGCATAATGGGATAATTGAAAATCACGAAGAGATCAAAGCATATATCTTGTCGAAAAACCCAAATATTATATTCAATAGTGATACAGATTCAGAAGTAATCGTGCAGCTAATTAACCTGTTCTTTTTAGAGAAGAATAATATAGTTACTGCAATGCAGCAGGCTATTTCTATGATGAAGGGTAATTATTCTTTTTTATTATTAAAAGACACGAAATTAGGGGAAGTGTATGCATTCTGTAATGGAAATGCAATTGTTATGTCAAAATTTTCTGACAAGATTGTTATAGCTTCTGACTCTAATACTGTTGCAACATTTGCAGATAATTATAATTTGGAGCCTATGCAAGTTGCCAATGTTGCTAGAGGAGATATATTATGCATCCATTTTGATGGATATTCTATTATCAGAAAAGATAAAATTATAAAAGATGGATATGCTACATATCAAATTCCATCTGGCTATTATTCTGATGATGCTTTGAATCATGATCTATTTTGTAATGTCGGGGATGTTCTCCTAAAAGAGATATATGAACAGCCTTTTAGAATCAGTAAAACCTTTAGAGACTCTTTAGTTGATGTAGAAAAGATTATTGGATTTATTGAAAATTGTGACCATTTTACTATTGTTGCCTGTGGATCTTCTTATAATGTAGCGCTTGTGATACGTGAATGGTTTGCAAAATATACTAATATTATGGTCTATGCAGAAGTATCATCAGAAGTGAAGCTTAGAAAAAATTATAAAAATCGTGATGGGATATTCTTTTTTATATCACAATCAGGTGAAACAGCAGATACTATATCGGCTATGGAGCATATAAAAGGAAGCAACAATACCTGCATTGCTGTTGTAAATACTGTTTTTAGTTCGTTATCTTTATCAGCTGATTATACGATGCACACTAAAGCTGGAGTGGAAAGAAGCGTTGCAGCTACAAAAACTTTTACTAGCCAATTAGCATTATTTCAATTAATTTTATTTTCTCTATTGGATGAAAAAGACCGCTATATAGCCGATAATCAAATAAAGTTTTTTAGTGATTATCAATATCTTACAGATTTTTTCAATGAAAAAATTTTTTCTTTGCAGAATACGATACAAGATGTTGTTTCTAATATTGAGAATGCAGATAACATATTATTTATCAGCAGAGGAGATGGATATGGCATTGCTTCAGAAGCTGCGTTAAAAGTAAAAGAGATAGCCTATATACATGCAGAAGCTATACCTGCAGGGGAATTAAAACATGGTTCACTGGCTTTAATTGATGAAAAGATGCAAGTAGTTGCATTATTAAGATCTAATGAATATTTTGATAAAACTTACTCTAATATATGTGAAATTGTCTCTCGTGGCGGGAATGTTATTGCAATTACAGATGTTAAGGGTCATGAACGTTTGCGTGATATCGTTAATGATTCAATAATTATTCCAACATTAGATGAATTTTCGGCACCTTTTGCATATGTTGCTATCTTACAACTTATGTCTTATTATCTAGCTAAGGGAAGGAATAAAAATGTCGATAGGCCGCGTAATTTGGCCAAATCTGTTACTGTAGAATAAGCATGAAGAGAGATTATTTTTCTTCGGGTTGTTCTTAATCTCCCTGTTTTTCGATAAATAATGCAATTTTTGATCGAAATTTACATATTTTGATTTAGTTATAACATTAGGGATGAGTGAAGATTTTCTTTGGAGATTAATATTTATTGTTTTTCTGTTTGCCCTACCTTTTTTATTGAGCTTGAGTTTTCACAAGGACATAAATAGTTCTGGAGAGGATAAAATTAGTGAAGATAAAGGTATTTCTTATCTTCCAGCTAGCAAAAAATATTATGTTGCTCCTATCATGAAGGAGTACCGCTTACCAATCACTAAGAAGCACTACTCATATTTTGATCAAGGTAGACTTGGGGAATATCTGGTATTTATGAAATTAGAGCATTTAGAAGAACAAGGTGGTCGATTTCTTTTCAATCTTTACGTTCCAAAAGCAAATGGTAAGGATACAGAAATTGATATGGTTTTTATCCATCCCAAAGGTTTCTTTGTTATTGAGAGCAAAAACTACAGCGGTTGGATATTTGGAAATGAAAAAAACCAGTATTGGACTCAAATTCTACCAAAAGGTTGGAGAAGGGATAGTCATAAGACGCATTTCTATAACCCAATCAAACAAAACGCTTTGCATATCAAATATTTAAAACGTCTATTACCATCAAATTTTCCAATATGGTCAATCATTGTGTTTTCAGATAAATGTACTTTCAAAGATGTGACTGTCTCATCAGATAAGCGATACAAAGTAGTTCAATTAGATAATGTGAGATCTCTGATTTATCAAATTATTAGAGAAACCAAGAAAGACATTTTTTCACTTTCAAATATCAATCAGATGTATGATGAGCTATTTCCCTTTACAGAAGAAATGAAGATACGATGCGTTTAATGTAAAATGAAAATCAGAAATAAAATATTCTTCTTAAATATGAAGAGGCATAGCTCTAATCTGTAAATTGAAAAAAGCTTGATTTAACTTTACTTGTCGATAAATAAAGAATAAAATGAGGTAAAGAGTGATTAGAATATGATCCAATATTTGAATTATCGTTTTAGATTTTTGATTTAAAATCAAATCAACAGATATCATCAAAAAAATAGGTAAAAAAAGGGGGGATTTATGTCGATTGTTTATATACTCACTAATGAGTGTATGCCTAACACAATAAAAATTGGAAGTACTAACAATCTTGAACGGCGTATCAAAGAATTGGATAACACAAGTGTTGCCCTTCCGTTTCAGTGTTATTATGCAGTGAAAGTTTCTGATGCATCTGTTATTGAAAAGAAGATACATCAAGGTTTAGATGAGTGTCGTGTTAGACAGAATAGGGAATTTTTTAATTCTACTCCAGAACAAGCAAAGTCAATTCTTGAGATAGCAGAATTGATGGGGGGTAAAAATGTAACACCAACATATGATATTGTTGCAACTCCTCAAGATCAAGAAGCATTAGATAAAATAAGAAAATCTAGAAGAAGATTCAATTTTGGAATAATTGGTCTTGATGAAGGAACAGTTCTTGAATTTAAGAAAGATAAAATGATCACTTGCACTGTTGCTAATGGTACGCGGGTTAATTTCAGAGATAAATTGATGTCATTATCTCGGTCAGCAGATATTGTCTTAAAAGAGATGGGCTATGACTGGGTGGCAGTTCAAGGTTCGGCTTTTTGGTGTTATAATGGTAAACCTGTTTATAATCTATTATTAGAGACAGAGTATAATGATTAAAGAACGGACAATATGGATGAACCTTTCTTGAGTGAAAAATCAGAGATTTATAGTTAAGCAATATATATTTTTTTTGGTTAATTTAAAATCTTAAAGAGCGTGAATCCTATAGGAAAAATTCCTTTATTGTTGAGTAATTATTGTATTCTTTCGCTTTAATTTATGTGTAGAGAATCGTATTTGTGAAGATCTATCTCTATATATGAATCAGATATTTTAAATCAATGTATAAAGTCTCAATTTATAAATATTAATAATTTAATAAATTAGCAATTTACTTGTTTTTTATAATAAAATTTTAATATATATAATAGGAAGTAAAACTTAAGGGAGAGAATGAAAATATTAATTGATTTTTTTATATTATTAGCTATTGTACTTTTTATTCTTTTGATAAATGGTATTGTAGAAACTATATGGATTTTAGCTCTTATTTTACCTCTTATTAAAGTTGTTATTCCTGTAAGAATTGTTTTATATAAAACACCTGATTTGAGCTATAGTGCCATTTTAGGCTGGTATATTTATGGATTGTGTTTTTTTATAATTGCTTTAATTCATGCACTTATAAAAAAAGAAGATAAAAAAACAACATTGAGAAAAAAAAGAGAGAGATAGCAGCATATAAAATGAAAAAGAGTTGTTTTTGTACTGAAATAATAAAAAAAGAAGCAAGAATATGTAAATACTGTTGTAGATAGAAAATTTAAAGTTTAAATATAGTTTTTTAAATTATAGGTATTTTTTTTTGTATAAAATATAGATAAATTCTATTTATTATTTTATAAATTTGTTATATATTTTAGATTTATAATAATAATTGGTAAAATATAATGGATTATTCGGCTATCGCAGCAATAATTGTTGTATCTATAATAGTGATTGCTATCGTGTTTGCTGTGCCTATCATTCCTATGAAAATTGCTCAATCTAAGGGTAGTAAAAAATCTTTTCTTTGGTATATGTATGGATTGCTCTTTTTTTTAGCTGCAGTGCTGCACGCTTTACTAATGAAAGAAGATAAAGAGTACGTTGAGAAGCAAGAGATAGATGCAGGTAAAATGAAAAGGTGTTGTTTTTGTGCCGAAATAATAAGAAAAGAAGCAAAAGTATGTAGATACTGTGGGCGGGAAGAAGTATAAAATTTCCAAAGAGGTTTTGTTTAGAATATTTATACTCTATCATTGGAGCTATTTATAGATTCTTAATGCACTGCCTTATCGTCTATATGTGTTAGAATACGGATAAGGTAAAGAAGTATGGGGGATGATTTGTTTCTGCAGTGATTGCTATTCAAAGAGAGAATGTGCGAAATATATTGAACGAGCAGGACAAAAAATGTTTACACATGAGATAGTGAAAAAATGTTATTTTATATTGACTGAAATTTGCAATAAGAAAGAATTATCAATGCTGAAAAATTTGCACTGAAAAAAAGTATTTGTTTCATGATACCACAAATCAGATTAGGTGATCATTATTAACAATATAACTTCAGATCTACCTAAGTCTGATTTTTAATGCAATAGAGCTGCCAATAGAGTTAACTATTAGGAGTTTTATCTTCAGGAGATTTAACTTCCTTTTTAAAATTTTTGATGCCCCTGCCTAGTTCTCCCATTACACTGGGTAACCTGCCTGCACCAAAGATTATTAACACTATCAACAGTATCAGTACTATTTGAGAAGCTCCAATAGACATATCAAACCTCTTGATAAACGAAAATAAGATGATTAACCACAATTTTGCCTGTAAATGGCATAGAATAAATTAAAATACCAATACTTGATCCTGATCTATATCAAGGTTTATCATATCATTATCTTTTTTATTCAGAGCATTTTTCAGCTTTACCCAATACAAATTATCACAATATTCAATCATTGCATTATTTGTAAAATAGTTGACATGCTTAATCTTGCACATTCTACCATTATTTTGATTTTCTATAAAGGCATCTGGTCTTATATAAATATATTTATTTTTATTTATGCATTTCAAAAATTTGTCTGCAACTTCTATTTTGCCCCATTCTGACATCACGCAGCCATTTTTTATTCTAACATCTATTTTATTTAATTTTCCGAAAAATGAGGCCACAGTTGAATTAACGGGGCAATGATAGATATTTCTCGGTGTATCATATTGAATAATTTTGCCATTATCCATAAAGCATATAAAATCAGAAAAATCTAATGCTTCCATTGGATCATGAGTAACAATTATTGTTGTTGTTTTTCTGTTTCTTATTATTTTTATTGTCTTTGCAAGAATCTCTTGTTTTTTTATTGCATCAATATTTGAGAAAGGTTCATCCATCATTAATAAAGATGGAGAATTCACCATTGCTCTAGCTAAAGTTATGAGTTGTTGTTGTCCACCAGATAATTTACTTGGATAATAACAGCTATATTGTTGCATTCCTACAAGATTTAGTGCTTCAATGGATTGCATTAAGATCATTTCTTTGGGTTGATTACGTATGGCAAAAGATATGTTTTCTAATACATTTTTATGTGGAAATAAGGATGGTGTCTGAAAAACTATACCTATATTTCTTTTTGAAGTTGCAAGATCTACTGAATTAGTATCGCTTACTACGTTTCCTTCTATTGCAATAGAACCATTTTTTGGTTTATGAAAGCCTGCTATAAGACGCAATAAAGTTGATTTACCACAGCCAGAATGCCCTATTATTGATACTATTGCTCCTTTAGGAATATTAAGATTGATATCTTGTATTTTAAAGAAATCTCTATGTGAATAATGAAAGCCTATATCAGATAATTCCAATCCACTATGCAGATTTGTCATAGTTGTTCTATTCATATTCAAATAATTTTCGGGTATGTGATTTAATTATAGCATATGTTTGATATTGTAAACTCATAGAAATACACTAAAAACAAAAATCCTTTTTTTATTTATTGATAATAACGAAGAATAATTAATGCTTTTTTAATAACTTATTCGCTTATTGATGATAATGAAAAGAAATTAATTTTTTTTGAAAAATTTATTGATGATTTCTATTGTTAATTTCATTATACCTTAATTCTATTTTTATTGAATTATTATCACAATATATACAATTATAAATTGTTTTGCAAAACGCTGTATTTTTAAGTTAATATAATTTCTAATAGTTCTGTTATTTTGCTTGGTAGAATAAAAATGGATGATTTGCCCATATCTAAAAAAGAAGCACTAGATTTCCATAAAAGAGATAATAAAAGTGGAAAATTGGCAATCGAATTGACAAAGCCTCTAGTGACTCAAAGAGATCTTGCATTAGCTTATTCTCCTGGCGTTGCATATCCTTGTTTGGAAATTAAAGAAAATCCAGATAAATCATATGATTATACATCTAAAGGAAATATGGTTGCTGTGATAAGTAATGGAACAGCTGTTTTGGGCTTAGGAAATCTTGGAGCTATGGCTTCTAAGCCTGTGATGGAGGGTAAATCAGCATTATTGAAAAGATTTGCCGATATCGATTCGATTGATATAGAGGTGGATGAAGAAGACCCTAAAAAATTAATTGAAACTATAGAGCGTATAGCTTGTACTTTTGGTGGTATTAATCTGGAAGATATTTCTTCTCCTAGCTGCTTTGAAGTAGAACAGACTCTGGCAAAGAAATTATCGGTTCCTATTTTTCATGATGACCAACATGGAACAGCAATTATCACTTCAGCAGCACTTCTGAATTATTGTGATATTGTTGGTAAAAAAATAGAAGATCTCAAAATTGTTTTTAACGGCTGTGGAGCAGCTGGGGTTTCTTGCATTAACCTTTCTATGATGATAGGTGCTAAAAAGGAAAATATTTTAGTTTGTGATCAATCTGGAGTAATACATAATAAGCGTGAAAATTTATCTGATATTAAGAAAAAATATTCGGTTGATACTGATAGAAGAACTTTAACTGATGCTTTAAAAGGGGCGGATGTTTTTATAGGATTATCTGTAAAGGATGCTTTGAAACCAGAAATGATATTAGATATGCTAGAAAATCCGGCTATATTTGCCATGGCTAATCCAGATCCAGAGATATCACCTGAAGTTGTATATAAAGTACGTCCTGATGCTATAGTTGCTACTGGTCGTTCTGATTATGTAAATCAAGTTAATAATGTTATGTGTTTCCCTTATATTTTTAGAGGGGCATTGGATGTTAGATCCACCAAAATCAATGATGAAATGAAATTGGCAGCAGTTAGTGCGATTGCTGAACTTGCTCGTCAACCAGTACCAGAGGAAGTATATAGTGCTTATTCTGGTAGAAAAATAGAATACGGGAAAAATTATATTATTCCAACCCCTTTTGATCCTAGATTGGTGATAGAAGTTTCTGCTGCAGTTGCAAAAGCTGCGGTTAAATCTGGAGTTTCTTTGAAATATAATTCTGATAATTGGAATGAACAGGAATATAAACATAAACTGAGATCTAAATTTTCTTCTGCACCTAATATCATTAATATGTTAAGTGATAAATTGAAGAGTAATAAAAGGCGTATAATTTTTGCTGAAGGTGAAGAAAAAAAGGTAATAAGGACAGCTCTGCAATGGGTGGGTAATGGTTATGGTGTACCTATATTGGTTGGCCGTGAAGAAAGAGTACATCAAAATATGGAAGAATTAGGAGTATATCATTTTTTAAAAGATAAAGTGATTATCGCTAATTCTGCTAAATCAGATAAAATAGAAGAATATACAAATTTTGTTTATAGTAAAGTACAACGAAAAGGTTATTTATATCGTAATTGCCTTCATGATGTAAAAACAGACCGTAATATTTTTGCTACTTGCATGCTTTCATGTGGAGATGGGGATGCTTTAGTTACCGGTCTTACTAGGTCTTATTATAAATCAGTTAATGAAGTAGCTATGGTTTTAGGAGAAGACTATAATAAAACTTTTGCAACTTCTATTGTTTTTTCTGGAAGTAAAAGTATTTTAATTGCTGATACGGCTATTGATCATCATCCTGATCCTGAAAAATTAGCTTATATGACTGTTCAAGTTGCAAAGCGTTCTAAGTTTTTTGGAAGTAAGCCCCGAGTGGCTTTTATCTCAGATTCAAATTTTGGTAGTGGTTGTAAAGATAATTATAATGTATCTGAAGCGTTAAAAATTCTTGATGCTTCTAATGTAGATTTTGAATATGATGGTGAAATGAGCGTTGATGTTGCTTTAAATTATGAAAAACTCTCAATGTACCCGTTTTGTAAATTGACTGATACTGCAAATATATTAATAATGCCAGGATCCGAAAGTGCGAGTGCACTATGTGCTTTTGTTAAGGAATTTTCTAAAGGTACAGTAATTGGTCCTATGATTATGGGCTTGGAGAATAATGCAATTCAAGTGATTTCTATGAAATCTTCTGTATCAGAGATACTTAATGCTTCAATTATTGCAGCAACTGATCAAGATATAAAATAGAAGAGGTATAAATAGAATGAATAGATTAAAAAGATTTGTATTATTGATTTTTGTTTTTTTTGCTGCATCTTTTTTATTATATTGTTTGTTTTTTCCTGATAATATAAAACAACCACAAGATGTTATTCATGAGCTAGAAATATAATAAATATGGCTATCTCTAATTCTAGATACTTAGAGATGTTTTTGGAAATGTTGATTGTTGAAAAAAATGTAGTCTCTAACACGGTTGAAAGTTATAGATCTGACATGACGCATTTTTTTTGTTGTATCGCTAAAGATGTTCTTTCTGTTGATTTTCATGATGTTACTAACTATCTCTTACAAAGAAAGAAAGATGGTATCTCTAATAAAACTGTTATACGTAATGTTTCTGTCCTCAAAGGATTCTTTAGATTTTTACAAAAAGAAAAATTAATTGATAGCGATCCTACTAGAAAATTATCATTACCTAAAAAAGAAGCTACTTTACCAAGGGTTTTAACAGAAGATGAAATTAATATGTTGCTGGAAAATGCAGAAAAAGATATTTCTGTTTCAGGCCTTAGAATGGTCGTTATGATTGAGATTATGTATTCTAGTGGACTTAGAGTATCTGAGTTATTAGCAATAAAAATATCTGATGTCAATAATTTACGCAATGGTAATTTTTTTTATGTCAAAGGTAAGGGTTCTAAAGAAAGAGTAGTTCCTTTAACAGAAAAAGCTTTAGATGCATTATATGCTTATATCAAGGTTCGAAATAGTGATTCTATTTGGTTATTTCCCAAAGATTCCAGGGGGGTAAAAAGCAAAAAAAAAGTAAACACAGAAGATAAACACATGACTAGGCAAGGTTTTGCTATTGCTTTAAAATCTCTTGGAATAAAATCTGGCATTCCTTCTTATCTTATTTCTCCTCACGTGTTAAGGCATTCGTTTGCAACACACATGATCGATCGTGATGTTAATATAAAAATTGTACAAGAGATATTGGGTCATAGTAGCATAAAAACTACACAGATATATACTCACGTTTCCAACGCTAATATGGAAGAAATAATAAAACAAAAGCACCCTATGGTGAAAAGTAAAAAAATTTGATTAAATAGAATCTTATTTATTTTTATATTTTGTTATATATAGTTTATTGTGATATCATTCCAAGGTTTTATGGGTTCTGTGTTGAGGTCAAGATGTACGTTGCTGGCTTTTACAAATTCGCTTTATTAGATAATTATGTTGATATGAAATCCCTTATTTATGATGAGGCGATAAAGTTAGAAATAAAAGGGACTTTTTTAGTTGGAGAGGAAGGAATTAACGCATCTATTTGGCAAGATAAAGATAATATAGAAAAATTTGTCAATTTTTTGTCTACAGATGATAGATTAAAGGGAATACAACCTTTTTACGCTCAATCTCTAATTTGTCCTTTTAAGAAGATGAGGGTTAGACTTAAAAATGAGATTGTCAGAATAGGAATTGATGAATTAGATGTTCAGTATGTTGGTAAATATTTAAATTCGCAGGAATGGGTTGACCTTATCAAAGATCCGGAAGTTTTTTTAATTGATACGAGAAATCATTATGAAACTTGCTACGGAAAATTCAAGAATGCTATTGTTCCAGATATAGAAAATTTTAGAGATTTTCCACAATGGGTCGAGAATTGGGTTCAATCCAATAATATTACTAAAAAAGATAAAATAGCGATGTACTGTACTGGCGGAATAAGATGTGAAAAAACTACTGCATTTTTTAAATCCATGGGATATGAAAATATATTTCATTTGAAGGGTGGTATTTTGAAATATTTTGCTGATACATCCGATTTAGATGACCTTTGGATAGGAGATTGCTTTGTTTTTGATGATAGAGTATTGATTGATAAAAAACTCAATCCTGTACAATTATATTGTAAAAAATGTAGTAATTGTATGAATACAGAAGATATGATAGATCTTACAAAAGGAAATTTAATTTGTCTAAAATGCAGGTAATTGCCGTATGAATAGTCTATGTCATTTAACTATTACTGAAATGGCAACGGGATTGAGAAAGAAATCTTTTAGTTCAGTTGATCTGGTTAATGCTCATTTAAAGATGATAAAAAAATTTAACTCTGATCTTAATGCTTATGTAACTATTACAGAAGATTATGCTATTGAACAAGCAAAAAAAGCTGATGAAATGTTTTCTTCTAATAGTTCTAAAATTACTAATATTACTGGAATTCCAATTGGAATCAAAGATTTGTTTTGCACTAAAGGTGTTAGAACCACTGCTTGTTCTCAAATGTTGGAAGATTTTGTACCTCAATATGAATCTACCGTTACCAAAAGAATTTTTGAAGCTGGTGCTGTGATGCTGGGTAAGACAAATATGGATGAATTTGCTATGGGCTCAGGTAATTTATATAGTTACTTTGGTAAATGTATTAACCCTTGGAATACCAAAGATGATTCCTCAATGAAGCTTGTTCCAGGTGGATCGTCAGGTGGCTCTGCTTCTGCTACAGCATCTTTTATGTGTGCAGCAGCTACTGGTAGTGATACAGGAGGCTCTATACGTCAACCGGCTTCCTTTTGTGGAGTATTAGGCTTAAAGCCAACTTATGGTAGATTTTCTCGTTGGGGAATGATTTCTTTTGCTAGTTCATTGGATCAAGCAGGCATTTTTGCTAGAGATGTGAAAGGTTTGGTCGATTTTTTTCAGGTTATTGCTGGATATGATGAAAAAGATCCTACTACTTCACGAAAGACTGTGCCTTGCATGAATGATTTGCAAAATCATATTTCTGGATTAAAAATTGGCGTGCCTTTTGAATATTTTAATTATGATGGTTTATCAGACGAAGTTGCAAATGCATGGAAAAAATCAATTGAACATGTCAAAAAATTAGGTGCTAATATTGTAGATGTTAATATGACTTCTATGTTGGACTATGCTTTGCCAGCTTATTATTTGATCTCTTCATCTGAAGCGTCGTCTAATTTAGCCCGATATGATGGAATCAGATATGGAAAAGAATTTAAAGTGGGTAACTTAACTGATCTATATACTAAAGTTCGTAGTGAATATTTTGGCGAAGAAGTAAAGAGAAGATTGATGATTGGAACTTATGTTCTATCTTACTGTGATAAAAAAGGAGAAGAATTATATGGTGAATCACAAAATAATGTGAGTTTCTATAGCAAAGCATGTTTTTTAAGAGAAAAAATTGTACAAGACTTCCATTCTATTTTTAAAGAAGTCGATGTTCTTTTATTACCTTCTAGCCCCGGAGAAGCTTTTGGAATTGAACAAGATATCCCAAATGATCTAATGTATTTAAACGATAGTTTTACTGTTCCTATTAGTCTTGCTGGTTTACCTTCTGTTTCATTTCCATATGCATTATCAAACAAAGGTTTGCCATTGGGATTGCAATTTGTTACTAAACATTTTGCAGAACAAACTTTATTTGATTGTATTTTTACAATTGAACAGGATATGGAGGGAAAATTAATTGATTTGATGAAGAAAAAATATACTGAAGTTTAATTTGTATTTTATTTTATACTTTTATAAGTGAATGATTTTAGCCTTATAAGTGATCCACAAGATTTAAAGACTTTGTCGAAAGATAATCTTGTAGATTATAATGACTACGTTAGACGTTTTTTAATTGATACTATAACAAGAGTTGGAGGGCACTTGGGAAGTGGCCTGGGAGTTGTTGAACTGACAATTGCTTTGCATTATGTTTTTAATGCTCCTATCGATAAAATCATCTGGGATACAGGTCATCAAACATATCCTCATAAATGCCTTACTGGAAGAATGAAGCTTTTGGAAACTATCAGGAGTTATAGCGGGATATCTGGGTTTACAAAGATTAGTGAAAGTATTTATGATGTCTTTGGTGCTGGTCATAGTTCTACTGCTTTGTCGGCTGCAATTGGGATAATGCAGTCAAAAAAAATCTTGAAAAAGAATTATGATGTAATTGCTGTTATAGGAGACGGCGCACTTAGTGCGGGTTTATCTTTTGAGAGTTTTAACAATCTTCATTTTGTGAAAGAAAAAATGATTATTGTTATAAATGATAATAAGATGTCTATAGCTGAAAGCATAGGATCTTTTAATGAGCATTTAGCTTTTTTAAGAGAGACAAATGAAAATTGCTTTGATAATTTAAATTGTCTAGATGAAAAAGAAAAACATGATTATTTTTTTGATATTTTAAATAAAAGTGCTCAATCTGATAAGAAAAATATTTTTGAAATTTATGGTGCGCTCTATATAGGAATATTTGATGGTCATGATCTTTTGATTCTAACGGAGCTATTTTTGTTTTTAAAGAATCAACAAGCTTTTAATTGTCCCATAGTTGTGCATGTTGTTACTGAAAAAGGTAAGGGGTTAGATGATCCTGCTAACAACAAAGAGTGTTATCATGCAGTTGCTCCATCTAAAAAAGAATTATCAAGTAATAATTTAAAAAATAGCTATTCTAATATTTTTGTTAATCAATTAAATAAAATTGCTGCAATTGATGAAACAGTAGTTGCTATTACTGCTGCTATGCCTTCTGGGACCGGTCTTAGCAAATTTATGTTTACAGATAGATTATTTGATGTTGGTATAGCAGAACAACATGCTGTTACATTTTCTGCATCAATGGCTTTATATGGTTTAAAACCTTTTTGTTGTATTTACTCCACCTTTATGCAACGTGCTTATGATCAAATAATACATGATGTTGCAATACAGTCTTCGCCTGTAAGATTTATTATTGATCGGGCAGGTTTAGTAGGAGGAGATGGAGAAACGCACAATGGTTGTTATGATATAATGTATTTTATCAATCTTCCAAATTTTATTGTTATGTGCCCAAGCAGCGCTTATGAATTGCGTTGTATGATAAAGACTGCTCATGTAATAGATAATGCTCCTTCAGTTGTTCGTTTTCCTAAAAATTCGGTAATAGATGATATAAGAGACTGTGATATCATTCCTTTTGAGATAGGTAAAGCTCAGGTAGTGCGAAAAATTGGGAATGATCTGCTTATTTTGTCGATTGGAGATAAATTATCCATTATAGAAAATATCTGTGATATTCTGTTTGATAGATATAAAATTTCTGTATCAATTATAAATGTTCGTTTTGCTAAGCCTATAGATGCGGACTTGATATTGAAATTTATTAAGAGAATTGATAAAATAGCGATAGTAGAAGAGGGTGTGTACGCTGGGTTTACTTCTCATATCTATAAATTGATATTAGAAAATAATCTGGCAGGTAAAGATATACACTCGATGTGTTTTCCAGACAGATTTATTTCCCATGGTTCTATTAATGATGCTTATAGAAGCATTGGCATGGATGAGGAAGGTATTTTGTTGAAGTTGCTAGAAATAGTCAGAGCTAAATAAAAATAATTTGCTGGGTTTTTGATTTTCTTTAGATATTGCTATATGTCAGTAGATGTTTTTGAAGGTATTATAAACGTTGCAGTTATTGCACACGTAGATCACGGTAAAACAACTTTAATAGATGAAATGTTAAAATTTGCTTTACCTGATGATAAATTAAAAAAATTATCTGTTAGAGCCATGGATAGTGATCCTTTAGAAATGGAAAGAGGGATAACTATCTACGCTAAGTGTACCAGCATCCCTTATATGAATTATAAAATCAATATTATTGATACTCCTGGTCACGCCGATTTTGGAGCAGAAGTTGAGCGCATAATGTCTATGGCTAGTTCTGTTGTTTTATTGATTGATAGTGCAGAAGGTGTAATGCCTCAAACTAGGTTTGTCTTAACAAAAGCACTGAAAGCAGGTTTAAGACCTATAGTAGTATTAAATAAAATGGACAAAATTGGAGCTCGTCCAGGCGAAGTTTTATCGGAAATTGAAGACCTATTTTTAAGTTTAGAAGTTACAGAAGAGCAATTATTTTTTCCGACTTTATATGCTGTAGGAAGAGATGGATGGTGTGTGCGTGATCTTAACGATGAGAAAAAAGATTTGCAACCATTGTTTGATACTATTGTCGAATATTCCGAAAAGGAGATGTGCGTTGATAACAATAATGAACCATTTAAGATGCTTGTAACGCTTCTTGAGCCTGATAAATTCTTAGGAAGAATGTTAATAGGTAAAATTTCTCAAGGTAAAGCAAGATTAAATTCAGATGTGAAGGTTGTAAATTTGCAAAATCAAGTCATTGAAAATGCAAGATTAACTAAATTATATACTTTTTCTGGTTTGGAGCGAATAGTAGTTGATGAAGTAGTTAAGGGAGATATTGTTGCTATTGCTGGAATGGTTAATGCTTCAGTTGCTGATACTGTCGTGGATGCAACAAGCACTGATTTAACTCCTGTGCCAGCTAATCCAGTAGATCCTCCTACAATGTCAATCACTGTTAGCGTTAATGATTCTCCTTTAGCTGGGCGTGATGGTAATCGTCTTACTGCTAATATGATAAAAGATAGATTATCGCAGGAAGCTGAGAATAATATTGCTATTATTATAGAACCTAAAGAAGATGGTGTATTTGAGGTAAAAGGCCGAGGAGAATTACAATTAAGCATATTGATAGAAAATATGAGACGTGAAGGTTTTGAATTATGCGTATCTCGTCCTGCTGTTGTTTTTCGCTATAGTGATAAAGGAGCAAAATTAGAGCCTATAGAAGAGCTAATATTAGATCTTCCCTCAGAATTTTCTGGAGTTGTTATGGAAAAACTTAATGCTCGGAAAGGTGAAATGCAGAAAATGCAAGAATTTGGTGTAGGTAGAGTACGTATTGAATATTTAATACCTGCTAGATCTTTAATTGGGTATCAAGCAGAATTTATGACAGATACTAGAGGTGAAGGGATTATAACTCATATGTATCATTCATATGCGCCATATAAAGGTGGTATTGTCAATAGGTCTAATGGTACTCTTGTTTCTATGGTAAACGGAAAAGTTGTAGCTTATGCAATAGCTAATCTTCAAGACCGAGGGATTATGCTCGTTAAACCCCAAGATGAAGTCTATGAAGGTATGGTAGTTGGTATTCATAACAGAAGTAATGATCTTGAAGTTAATGTCATAAAGGGTAAACAATTGACTAATATGCGTGCCTCTGGAACTGATGAAACAATTAAATTAGTGCCTCCCAAGGAAATGACTATGGAAGCTATGATATCTTTTATTGATGATGATGAATTAGTTGAAGTTACTCCAAATAATCTTCGCATAAGAAAGAAATATTTAAATGCTAACGATAGAAAAAGAGCTGCAAGAAATAAGAAAGGATAAATAAAGAGTTAAAAATGTTGTTATAGTATATTAACATATATGAGTTAATTGTTTTATTCTGATGCTTTTTGTAGCCTTAGAGCAACATTCTTTTTTCCGATGATATCTACTAATTTTGATAATTCAGGACCTTTTTTCTCACATGTGATTGCCATTCTTAAAGATGTCAAGATTGTTATTTTTTTAATCCCCAAATCCTTGGATATTTTTTCTATCCAATTTTTATAGTTATCATTATCAAATTTTTCTGGTAAATATTTTATTGCAACATTAATTATTTTTGTATTTATTGCCATCTGATCAACGCTGATATCGATACTTTTATATATTATATTGTGCCATTTTTCTATTTCTTCAAAAGAAGATATATTATTTTTTATTGTATTCCAAAATAATTCGTCAAATTGAATATGACTTACTTTTTCTCTAGCGTATTCTAGGTTGCAAGATTTTATAAATGCAAGATTTAAAGATTCTATTGTTTTTATATCAATGGTTGAATCTGCTTTAGAAAAATCAGCAATATTAAAATTTTTCATTAATTCTGAGATAGAATTGTATAACTTAATTGGACGGGATGTTCCAACAGTGGATAGATAACTCATCAGCACTATAGGGTCGATTTTTTCTAGTATCTTTCTTATTTCAAAACCTCCTGATCTTTTTGATATTTTGCTATCACTGCCACATATTTTAATTAGCGGAAGGTGCGCAAAAGAGGGGATTGAAGAGTTCAATAATTTCATTATATATATCTGTATTGCAGTATTTGTAATATGGTCATTGCCGCGCACTATATGAGTTATATTATAATCTATATCATCAATTGTAGAGGGGAATAAATAAGTATATTCACCGTTCGATCTCAATATAATTGGGTCACTTAAATTGTTAATATTAACAGATATTCTCCCGTGGCATTCATCAATCCAAGTAATTTCTTGGTTATCTAATTTCAATCTATAGTGAGCTTTTCTTCCAGATTTAATCAAATCATCTTTTTCTGCTTGAGTTAATTTCAAAGATTGGCGGTCATATATTGGAGGCATTTTTCTTGCCAACATAGATTTTCTTTTTAATTCTAATTCTTCAGGAGTTTCAAAGCATTCGTATATTAAATTTTGATCTATTAATTCTTTTAAGATTAAATCATATTGTTGTTTTCTATCTTTTTGTCTAAATATAATATCCCATTGGATGCCGGTTATTTTTAGATCATTTTGTATTGCTTTCACAAATTCTTCAGTAGATCTTGTGGTATCTGTATCATCTATACGTAGTATAAATTTACCATTTTCACTTTTAGTTCTTAAAAAATTTATTAGCGCAATTCTAAAGTTTCCTATGTGTAAAAAACCTGTTGGACTTGGAGCAAATCTACTTATTATATTTTTCATGCTTAAATTAGATGGGATTAAAAAGCTTGTTAAATACCCAATAGAATAATGTTAATTTTATTTGACACATCCTATATAGAGCTTAATGATAAAGCATTTTATAAGTATTTCATATTATCAATTCAGCTAAATAATATAAAAATTATGGCTGAGTGTGATGATCATTATCTGTCATTAATTTAGAGTTCTTATTTTTTGTAAAATATCATAAATTCCCTCAGCCATTTCATCTGTTATTGTATGTATGAATATACTATTTTCTTTTATGAATACAGTACATGTTCCAGGTGTGAATGTAACAGAATTAGTAAAAGCGGTCTTTTCTTGTTCTGTTAAAGTAGACAATTTTGTTATTGGTAACTCAATAATTTTACCTTCGATATTTATCTTTTTAGACCACGCTAATTTCAGAAAAAAAAATGAAGAAATAATATTTTGCCATATCAACCAAGGTATGTAGTTTATTTGATTTTTTTTATATGCTAGCATAGCATTTAATTTTTTAGCTAATAATTGATGTTGTTTTAACAATTTTAATTTTGTAGCTATAGTACACGTTATAGCCACTGATATAACACCTAAAAACAGATATATATCCATTTTTATTCCTGATATTATCAGCCATACCATCCAAGAGAATAAGATCGTTTTCAGCATATATTATTTATCAAATATTGATATTTTAAATTTATATGTTGATTATTATAATTTTGTCAATCTGTAAAGATCGTAATTTACAATATACAGCAAATTTTTTTATTTTAAAAATAAGTTAAATTCTACTAATTATAGAATTATTTTTTACTATTATCCTAAAAATAAGAATTAGACTTTCAGATTTATTATCAGTTGTTTGACTTTTTTTATAACTATGAGACAATATCCCCATTAGTCTAGCGTTGGGATATTTTGTCTTGTCTATTTTTGATAAAGTAAGAGTTTCAGGTAAATTTGTTTTACCCATAATTGAAGGCGGTAAGGGTATTGCAATAAGTGATGGATTTACTTGTGGTGCTTTTGCTGCAGCTGGTGCAGTTGGTACATTTTCTGGTGTCAATGCTAAAAAGATTGATGATAATGGAGATTATATTCCCTTAGTTTATAAAGGGAAAAATAGAATAGAAAGACATCATGAATTGATTGAATATTCTATAGATTCTGCTGTTGTTCATGCTAGAATAGCTAAAAGTATATCTAAAGGCCATGGAGCTATTCATATGAATATGCTTTGGGAACAAGGGGGTATGCAGAAACAGTTGATTGCTATATTGGAGAAAGCAAAAGGCTATATTAATGGTGTCACTGCTGGAGCAGGAATGCCTTTTAAATTGGCAGAAATTGCAAATCATTTTGGAGTTTACTATTATCCTATAGTTTCCTCTATGAGAGCTTTTAAAATTCTGTGGATACGTTCTTATAGTAAATTAAGTAAATTTCTTGGAGGGGTTGTGTATGAAGACCCTTGGGTTGCCGCTGGTCATAATGGAATAAGTAATAGTGAAGACCCTAATAAACCTGAAAATCCTAAAGTTAGAGCATTAGAAATACGAAAATTTATGAACAGCGTAGGTTTGCATGATGTTCCTATAATAATTGCTGGGGGAGTTTGGTATTTGCGAGAATGGCTTGATGTCAAAGAAGATCTAAAACCAATTGTTTTTCAGGTTGGAACTAGGCCGCTTTTGACAAAGGAAAGCCCAATATCTGATGAGTGGAAAAAAAAACTCTTAACTATTAAAAAAGGGGATGTTGCACTGCATAAATTTAGTCCAACGGGTTTTTATTCTTCTGCTGTTAAGAATAAATTTTTGGATAATTTATATGAGAGAGCCGACAGGCAAATTCCTTATAGTTCTACTAAAAGAGAAGATTTTGACTCAGAGTTCATATATAGCTCTAGAGGTCGTTCTATTTTCATCAAACATGAACATTGGAACGATGCTAAAAAGTGGCAAGCCGAGGGGTATGGTATGATTATGAAAACTCCTAATAATACGGTGATCTTTGTTAAGAATGATGAGTATGAAAATATTTTGAAGGATCAACGTGATTGCATGGGATGCTTGAGTCACTGTAAATTTAGTAATTGGAAAGATAGTGGTGATTATACTACAGGAGAAAAACCTGATCCTAGAAGTTTTTGTATACAGAAAACATTACAAGATATTGCTGATGGCAAAGATGTTGAAAATCAATTGATGTTTTCTGGACATAGTGCATATAGATTTGCTGATGATAACCTATATGATGATGGAAATATTCCTACTATAAAAGAATTAGTTGATACAATGATGCAAGGTAATTGATCTTTGCTTAGTAATTTATTAGATTTAAATTTTTGACATATCTGCGATGTATTCTTTTCAAGAAGTTGTCGGTCGTTTAAATAAGTACTGGTCTGATAACGGCTGTAGTATTTTGAATCCTTATAGTTCAGAACTTGGAGCAGCTACAATGCATCCAGCGACTTTTTTTGGAGCTTTGTCTAAAGAAAAGACCAATATATCCTATATACAACCAGTTATAAGACCGTGTGATGGCAGGGGTGGAATCGTTAAAAATCGTTTATATCAGCATCATCAATATCAGGTATTAATGAAGCCTTCTCCTGATGATTTACAAGATTTATATCTAAAGAGTTTAGATGTTATTGGCTTTGATGTTAATAAATATGATATTAGATTTATAGAAGACAATTGGGATAACCCTAGTATTGGTGCTTGGGGTTTAGGATGGGAAGTATGGTGTGATGGAATGGAGATTACTCAATTTACATATATGCAACAAATAGGAGGCGTAGATTGTTTTCTTGTATCTGGTGAATTGGCGTATGGATTAGAAAGAATATTAATGAATTTGCAGAATGTAGATAGTGTTTTTGATATTATCTTTGATTCCCAAGGTACTAAATATGGAGATATTTTTTCTGATTATGAGAAGCAATTTTCTGAAATCAGCATGAATTATTATCCTGCAGATATGTTATATAATTTATTTAATACTTATAAAAATTCTGCTGTTGATCTTATAGATAAAAAGAAACCATTAGTGGCTTATGATTTTTGTATAAAAATTAGCCATATATTAAATTTATTAGATGCACGCTCTTTGATATCTGTCACCGAGAGAGCTGAGTATATTTTACTTATAAGAAATCTTGTTAAGGAATGTGCCTTATTATATTTAGAGTAGGTTGATTTTATGGTGTCCAATTTTTTATTTGAATGCTTAAGCGAAGAAATACCATTTGATATGCAATGCTATGCTTTAGATTTTATAGGTCGTTATTTAGATTCTAATTTAGAAAATATAGGGATTAAATGTAGTGCTAATTTTTATGTTGCAAATAGAAGATTAGCTATTTTATTCTGTGATATAGATGTTAAAAATTTTGACTCTGTAGTTACTATCAATGGTCCAAATTGTAGCGCTGATGATTCTGTTATAAAGAAGTTTTTGCAAAAATTTACTTTAAAGTATGGTAGAAAATTTTCCAAGAAAGATTTAGAAAAATCTCTTGAGAAAGGTAAGGAACGTTATGTTTTACAATTTTCTCACGATATTTCTACTATTAAAATTTTATTCGTAGATTTTATTGACTGCATGCTCAAAAATATTAATTGGAAAAAATCTATGCGTTGGGGAAAGGAAGATTATGTTTGGGTGAGACCTATCCGTAATATAGTGGCTCTGTTTGATAAAGATGTAGTACCTTTTGATTTTCATGGTGTAGAATCTTCTAATTATACTTTTGCTCACAGATTTATAGAAAAGAATAAAAAAGTATTTTTAGATGATGCTAAAAATTATCTAAAAATTATGAGAAAAAATAATGTTATTGTTGATCATGTTGAAAGAAAAAAATTAATGCTTGATGCTATCCAAGAATTTTTATCTAAAAATAGCGATTTATCAATATATGATGCTACAGGTGATATAGTTGATCAAATATCTTCTATATTAGAAAAGCCATTCTTAAAATTGGGTAATATAAAAGGAGAACATCGTACTTTGCCAAAAGAACTGATGTTCAATATTATGATACAAGAGCAAAAATTTATTCCATTGATCGGAAAAAATGGTGATATTGCTTCACAATTTTTATTTTTCTCTAATATAGAATCTGATAATGTGATTGCTGGCAATGAGAAAGTTTTGGAAGCGAGAATGTCAGATGCATTATTTTTTGTTGAATGTGATAAAAAACATGATGCGAATTACTATGTTGATTCTTTAAAAAATGTCTTATTTCACGAGGGTTTAGGAAGTTTTTATGATAAAATAACACGTGTTCAAGCACTTGCGAAATATATATCAGTTTGGGTTTCACATGCTTCTATAGTCAATATAGAAAGAGCATCTAAATTATATAAATTTGACATTATGTCAATGGTAGGAAAAGAGTATCCTGAATTACAGGGTATTATAGGGTCTTATTATGCAGAATTTAATGGCGAAAATGAAGAAGTAGTATCTGCAATACGCGAATGCATGTATCCAATTAAGCATCATTCTCCGGTAACAAAGAATTTTGTAGCTATAACACTTGCGATATCAGATAGAATTGACACCATAGTTGGAATGATGATAATTGGGAAAAAACCAACTAGCAGCAGAGATCCATTAGCTTTGAAAAGATCGGTTAATGCTATTATTCGAACAGTGATTGAAAATGAAATAGACATTCCTCTAGATATTGTTATTAATAAATCTGTTAGCCTATATCCGGGCAGTGTGATTAAAGCAGGTAAAGCAATTACGGATGTAAAAAATACCATTCGTTTTAATAATTATCGTAATATAATCATTCAAGAATCCAAGGATTTTTTTGAGAATAGAATAGTAAATTTTTTGGATTTTCACCCACTTTTTATTCAGTCTCTTTCCGGCATTTTACTTAATCCTTATAGGATTTTCTCTGCATTGGATGTTATGAACAATTTCTTTAAATGTCAAAAAGGAGTCTGTATTGTAGCAACCTATAAAAGAGTAGTTAATATATTTGAGGATATAGCTGGTAATGGTAATTTTTCTATCAAACTTCAGAAGAAATTCTTTGTAGAAAAAAGAGATCAACACATTGATTCCATTGTTACTAAAAGCTTACAAAGTATTAAAAAACTGCTGAAAGCGGATAAATTAGAGGAATCTTTTGACGTTTTATTTAGTATGTCTGATGATATAAAAGATTTTTTAGATAATGTGGTTATTAATTCTGAAATTAAAGAAGTTCGTAAAAATAGATTATCTTTTTTATATAAAGTGATCAATACATATAATCTTGTTGCAAATTTTGATTTGTTAAAAAATATATATGTTGAATCAGACATTAAGGTAATAGAGTAGTTTTTTAAAGAACAAGCAGTATTAAGATAGCTAATGTAACCTTGTATACAGATATTCCTATTATATGATTATACAAAAATTCCATTAAGGTCTTTGCTAAAGAGACTGTTATTAATACTACTATTAATATAGCTAAAAGCGTTTGAAAGTTTAATAAATCAGTGAAAACTTCTGGATTGTTTGTCGTTATGGATTTGTACATGAAAGCTGAGATCATTGTTGGAATAGCTGATATCAGTGAAAATTTAATTGCTGTTTTATCATTTATTTTTAGTATTTTGCATGCAATAAGATTGCTACCTAAGCGTGAAAATCCAGTAAATATTGAAAATAACTGAAATAATCCAATTATCAGAGAATCTACTAAATTAATTTGCTTAATAGAATGCTTCACAGATTTTATATTAAGGTTATACACTAATATCAAAATTATTGCTCCTATAATCATGTTGATGGATGTGAATTTTGTGATTATTGCGATGTTTATATCAAAAAATGATACCGTTAGCATCAATAAAACAGAAGGAAGTATGATGAGTGACATTTTTACTAATAGAATAATTCTTAAGGGAAATATATCTTTTTTAAAATATATACATAAACCACAAGCAGATCCAAGATGTAAAAAAACTGCTAATGCTTTTATCACTTCATCTTGTATGTCTAAAAAATTTCCTAATATTAATAAGTGTTCATTTGATGATACAGGAAGCATTTCAGTTATTGCTTGTGCTATTGCAATTAAAATTATTTCCATTTTGTGCTTGATTTATTGAATAAGAACAATTTTAAGATAATCTATAACTATCTTCTATTTCTTTTTTTTATTCAAGTATAACTATGATTAATATTATTGGGATAGATCCAGGGCTATTAAATATGGGATGGTCTGTGATTCATGATTATGGGAATCGTTCTGGATGTAAATTTATTCATGCTGGAACTATTACTACAAATTCTTCTGAGAGTTTAGAAGAGCGTTTATTTATTATGCATGATGCAATTGGTTGTGTTATAAAAGATTTTGCACCTACAGATGCTGCAATAGAATTTTCTTATGTTAATAATAATAAGCATACTTCTTTAAAATTGGCGCACGCTGTTGGTAGCATTTTATTATCGCTAAGAATTCATGAGATTAATGTTTTTTATTATACACCTACGCAAGTGAAGAAGATTGTAGCAGGCAACGGTAATGCAATGAAAGAACAAGTTGCTCAAATGTTGAATCCTTTTGTATCAAATCTGAATTGTAAAAATTTGCACGAATATGATGCTACAGCAATAGCACTCAGTCGTTTTTTTGAAAGTAAGCAAAATACTATATTGCAAAAATTAAGATAAATTATAATTTTTTTGGAATTAAATCTACTTGTGCATTTTGATTCTTATGATATTCAATTAATTTTTTCTCTAACTCTTCGTTTTCTATAGATAAAATTCTTAATGCTGCAAGTGCTGCATTCTTTGCACCTGCCTCACCAATAGACATAGTCATTACGGGAACACCAAAGGGCATTTGTACTATGGAAAGTAGGCTATCTATACCATTAAGAATGCTACTATTAATAGGTACTCCAATAACAGGTATATGCGTGAGAGATGCTACCATTCCAGGAAGGTGTGCAGCGCCACCAGCACCTGCTATTATAATTTTTACTCCATGGATATCATCAACAGATTTAGCGAAATCAAACATCCTATCAGGCGTTCTATGCGCTGAAATGATGCGCGTTATATACTTAATGCTAAAAGATTCTAGTATCTCTTCAGATTTTGACATAACATTGTAATCTGAGTTACTGCCCATAATAACAGCAACAGATGCTTTATCATTGGAATTATTTTTCATTGTACAATGCAACAATAATAGATAAATCAAATACTGAACACTTACAGTAACAATATCTGATACGTGGACTATTGGAAGAATAAAAAGCTAATTTTATAAGAATTATAAATATTCTACAATCAAATTTTGTCCTTTAATAATATTAATCTATATTATCTTTTTTATCCATGCTATTCACAGGAAATTAATGTCTATGATATAGTAATTGATATTGCAATTTATCTATTTTCGTGTGCTCTTTTTTTTTTATACTGTAGGACGTTTCATACATAGATTTATTTTACTTCAGTTAATTATAGTTTTTAATCTTTTCCTTTGCAGTGAATCGTTATCTAAAAGTGCTGAATTTTTTGAAGACAATCAATTTCTCATTCAAGATATAGAAATTGCTGTATCTAAAAATAATGTTATATTGGCAAAAAAAGAAGCTATTCGGGAAGCAAAAAGACAAGCATTGGAAGTGCTCTTAAAGAAAATTACGAGTAGTGATTATTCTAAGTTATCTTTGGCATTAAATAATATAAGTGATAATAAAATAGATTTATTGATCAATTATTACAATATAAAAGAAGAAAAAATAACGAGCAATTCTTACCGTGCAAAAATGAATTTCCAATTTGACGCTATAGCTGTAGAAAAAACTATAAGTCATCTTTTAAAAGAATATTTACCATCTCGACAGATTCTTCTTATTCCTTTATTGCAAAAAGGAAAGACAATGCAATTTTGGGATAATGATTGGTATAATTCATGGAATAATCTAAAAAAAAGTAATATTATCATTCCTATGGAAGATATGTTTTCTATTAATAATATTAGATGGGATTATAGCAACGATACATTGTTTAATAGATTTTTACTGAAAAGATATTATGGAGCAGATGATATAATCATTGCTAGGGCATTAATTAAAAAGGGTAAACGAGACTCCAATATACATGTTGGCATTGTAACAGATGCTGGGAAAAATTTATATTCACTGGAATATTTTTTTAACAATAAGACACAAAAAATTGACAAGGTGTTTGATAACATTGTGCAGAATATAAACAATAAAATATTTAAGGGAATTAATACAATTGAAATTAAGTATTATCCTAAAAGTAACCATCCTTATAATATTATTATTTTTGATAAAGAGGATAGAGATTATATTTTGAATAAGTTGTCAAAGTATCCTTATACTGTAAGATATATTTCAAGTGATGCTTTAGTTATATCCATTTTATGGGAAGATAAGAAAAAGGATTTTATTAGCTATGTTGAATCTAATAACATTACTATAAATAATGCGCTATCTCCATCAACTTTTATTTTAAAAAGAAGTCATAAATTTTAAAATGTTTTTAAAGAAATTTTTATCTTTTGGAATTTTTACCTTTATATCAAGGATCTTAGGTTTTATAAGAGATCTTCTTTTATCTTATAGTTTTGGAGCTGGGTCGCTTGCTGATGCATTTTTTATTGCTTTTAGAATACCAAATATTTTTAGAGCAATATTTGCAGAAGGGTCTTTCAGTGTTACTTTTGTTCCTATTTACTCTGGAATTAAAAATACTGAGAGTAAAAAACAAGCTATGCAATTTAGCAATAATATATTTACTTCTCTTTTTTTAGTGCTGATTTTGCTATGTATCTTTTTTGAAATCACAATGCCATTCTTTTTGAAGATTTTGGTACCCTTTTTTAAAGGAGATTATGATTTATTGGTCTCTTTATCACGGATTATGTTTCCATACATATTTTTCGTTTCTATTGGTTCTGTATTTGGCGGATTATTACAATCAGAAAAATGTTTTTTTGCTATGGCCATTGCCCCAATAATTTTGAATTTATCAATGATAGTTTTTGGGATAAATATATTTCATGACTATTTATGTATTTCTTTTGATATTTGTAATCACGTTTATGGTTTAGCACTCAGTGTTATAGTGGCTGGTGTCTTACAATTATTTTGGTTCTATATTATAGCCAAACTGTACGGACTAAAAGTAAGCTTTTGTCGACCGGTATTTAATGGAAAAATGAAAAGTTTTTTTAGACGCATTTTACCATCTTTATTCAGTAGTACAATCTATCATATGAATATTGTTGTAGATACTCTTTTTGCTAGTAGTATTGTTGGTGCTGTATCTTATTTCTACTATGCGGATAGGTTATTACAATTACCATTAGCTCTTATAGGGATAGCCTTGGCGAATATAATTTTGCCTTACTTATCAGAAGCAATATCTCAAAAAAATTATCAAAGAGCTTCAGAAATTGTTAATAAAGCGATAGTTATTGCATGTATGTTTTGCTTTCCAGCAGCTATAGCAATGTATTTTTTAGGCGAAACAATTATTAACTGCTTATTTGTATTTGATTATGGGGAATTCAATACGATTGATGCTCGTAATACAGCTACTTTATTAAAAATATTTGTTTTTGCCTTACCATCATTCGTGCTTAATAAAATTTTTCAATCGGCATTTTTTGCTGCTGAAGATACTAAAAATCCGGCAAAATTTTCTTTTATATCATTTACGCTTAATCTTATTCTCAACGGCATATTAATGTATTTTTTGAGCTATAAAGGAATCGCAATTGCGAGTATAATTGCAAATTGGGTAAATTTATTTTTATTGGTCTTTGCTTTAAAGCGTAAAAATATATACAGCATATCTGATACTACATCTGCGTTTTTAAATAAAATATTTTTTGCAAATTGTATTATAGCCATCATTTTACCCTTTATTAACTATTTTATTATGATAGTACAATATTCATTATTTTCTATCAGGATGACATTCTTATCGTTTGCGATATTGGTAGTTATGTTGGTATATTTTGTTTCTCTATATTTAATAGATCGCACTATTTTCGTAGTGTTTAGATAATTTCTTCCAATTTTTTATAAAATTGTTTCCATCACACATTCTTTAATATTACAAATATGGCAGTTAATTTATTGCTTTAAAAAATAACTGATTGATATTTAATTGGAAGAAAATATATGATCTCTAAATCTAAACATAATGTCTCTTATTTTCGTATTGCTTACGAAGATGAATATCCTATAAATCTTGTTCTTATTAAAGATTATCTAGGAATAAGTCATAATATCACGATATATGATTGCATGCTGCAAGAAATATCATGGATAGCATTAGATTATGCCGAGCTATACATTGAAAAATCTTTAATAAAACAAAATAGAATTGCTAATTTTAGAGGGAAAATACCTTCTAGAGTAGATTTAAATTTTGGCCCTGTTAGCGATGTTCAGTCAATTATAGGCTACAAAGATGGCGTAGAAATTAACCTTGTAGTAGGTATAGATTTCTTTTTTGATTGCATAGATCAAAGTGTCAAATTTTTTAATTTATTTGATTTAAATGAAATATCTATCAAATATAGCGCTGGTTATGGTCAATTTGAGAATCAATCTATGCCTAGTTCTATCAAACAAGGATTAATGCAACATATTGAATTTATTTATAACAAGTCTCACGATCAGTCTTTTTTCAATTTTATACGAAATTTTTATAGTTATTTTAAAGATTATAATTTTTATATTTAAATTTGTATTATTATGAATGAGTTAGAATTTTCCTCTCCTATCAAAGAGATATTTTATTTTATACGTGATCTTTTATTGGAGGATAGCTATATAAGAGAAGATATAAAAAATATATATAATTATCTTCCTAAAGAAGTGAATGTAAGCTGTATTCATTTAGATATTTCTCATAAGAAGGTTGCAGAAAGTATGATGAAAAAATATTTAGAATTTGCAATCAATGCTAATATATATACATGTGTACCTTCATTGGATTATATATATGATTTAGCAAATAGAATAAAATTTTTGTTAATCTTACATCCTCCTGAGATTGCTAGATACACTACAATTAATTTTAATGTTAATAATATAGGACGTTTTATACAAAAATCTGATTCTAGGTGCATCGTACCAATGTTTTCTACATTACTTTTATCACAAGATTATTAATCTTAATTTTATTAACTATTAACTTGATTTAAATTGTTATTCTTTAATAACTGATTTTCCTATTGTATAATCATCATTTACTGTCTTTTTTATTTGATAATGAATTTGGTTATAGTTGAATCTCCTGCTAAATCAAGGACACTGATGAACTATTTAGGGAAGGATTATGTTGTATTATCTAGCATGGGGCACGTTCGTAGTATTCCATCAAAAAAAGGAAGTGTTATTCCAGAAAAAGATTTTGATGTTGTATATGAAGATCTTGAGCAGGCAGATAAACTAGTTAAACATGTAAAAAAGCATTTCCCGAATGGAGATATAAAAAACTTATATCTTGCAATGGATCCAGATAGAGAAGGTGAAGCTATTGCTTGGCACGTGCTGGAATTGCTAAAAGATAATTCAATGATTAATAGTGTCACTAATGTAAAAAGAGTAACATTTAACGCTATTACAAAAACAGATGTTTTGCACGGATTTAAAAATACAAGAGATATAAATTATTCTCTTGTAGATGCACAAAAAACTAGGCAATGTTTAGATTATTTAGTAGGTTTTACTTTATCGCCCCTTTTATGGAGAAAATTACCATGTTTAAAATCTGCAGGTAGGGTGCAATCTGTTGCACTTAGAATTATATGTGAAAGAGAAGTTGAAATCGAACATTTTCAATCTCAGGAATATTGGAGCATTAATTGCGATTTTATCACTACAAAAGGTGAAAAAATTAATGCTTCATTAATTACTTATAATTCTGTTAATCTTGATAAATTTGATATTAAGGATCAAGAAGCGGCAAAAAAAATAGTCGATGAAATATATAAAAATAAATATCATATTTCTGCAATAGTAGATAAAAAGATAAAACGTAAGCCATACCAACCTTTTATTACTTCTACTTTACAGCAAGAAGCTTCTAGTAAATTGGGCTTTAGTCCTAAAAAAACAATGTCTATTGCACAAAAATTATATGAAGGCTTAGATATAAAAAAAAAGGGAAAAGTAGGTTTGATAACTTATATGAGAACTGATGGAACTTATATAGCCTCTGATGCTATGAAGGAGATTAGATCTTTTATTACTACAAATTATGGTAGTAATTATTTATTTCCTACTCAAAGAAAATATGATAATAAATCTAAAAACATTCAAGAGGCACATGAAGCAATTAGGCCAGCTGATGTTAATATCATTCCTGATTCTATTAAAGATGATTTAACAATTGAACAATATAGGCTTTACTCATTGATATGGAAAAGAACAGTAGCTTGTCAAATGACAGATGCAGTGTTTGATAGTAAATCAGTAGATATTAGTAATGATGATGCTAGCATTGTTCTTCGTGTTACTGGCTCTAAAATCAATTTTGATGGTTTTTATAAAGTTTATAGAGAATATATATCTGAAAGTAAAAATACTCAATTTATTGAACATGATCTTCTGCTTAAAGAGAATATGAAGTTAGAAAATGTATCAGATAATCAGCATTTTACTGCTCCTCCTCCAAATTATACTGAAGCCAAATTAGTTGAGAATATGGAAAAATTAGGTATAGGGAGACCTTCAACTTATGCCAGTATTATAAGTGTTTTACAAGAAAGGAATTATGTTACCTTAGAGAAAAAAAAATTTATTCCTGATATTAAAGGAAGAGCAGCCATTTCTTTTCTGGGTATATTTTTTAGTAAGTACATTGAGTACAATTTTACAGCTGATCTTGAAGATTCATTAGATACAATTGCTAATGGTAAAAAAAATTGGAAAGAGGTATTGAAAGATTTTTGGATAGATTTTTTCCGTGATGTGAATTCTGTCTATGAAATAGAGACACCAGTTATACTGAAAAAAATAAGCAATAGTATGATTAATCGCGTTTTTGAACAAGAAGAAAAACTGGTTTGCGATAAATGCAATAATAAAATGTCTTTAATAATATCTGCTAAAGGGATTTTTCTTGGTTGTGCAAATTATCCTGATTGTATAAATATAAAAAATATTGATGATAATGATGGAACTTCATATCCTGTTGTGTTGTTGTCTAAGGATTCTGAGACAGATCTAGAAGAAGACGTTTTGCTTAATAAGGGACCATATGGATTTTATTTACAGAAAGGAAAGAAGAGAGTTTCTCTTCCTAAAGATTGTGATGTATATTCGTTGCCTAAGGATTTTATAATAAAAATATCGAATCTTCCCTATGTTATTGCTAATTTTGAGAACAAAGATATCACTTTAGGTAAGAGTTTTTATGGATTCTATTTGCTATTTGATGGATTATATTACAGTTTAAGGAAGAACGATTTTATCAACATTACTTCAAACAATGCAATTGATATTCTAAAAGAGCTCATATCTAAGAAAAAGAAGCGAATGAACAAATCTGGAAAAGATAAAGACAGTAAAAAAGAAACGACTAAAACAAAGAAGAAAAAGAAGTAAAATTTTTTTCGACGAGATGAATAAAATGAACTCTATGGTGAACTTAGTGCATTTTCTATATCTTTCTCTGTTATAAAAAATTCCTCTTCTTTTATCTCTATTCCTATATTTTCTTCTTCAGAAGCTTCCTCAGGGGGTAAAGATGTGCCTGTTATTGCATTAAAAAGATCTGATACTTTAACAACACCAATAAATAGCGTCTTATCGTACAAAAATGAAGGAGTTCCTGAATGTAATGCGGCAAAGAATTTATTATTTGCTGCAATCTGATTTTCTATTTCTTCTGCTTTTTCTTCTAAAAGATTAGCAAATTTTTCAGGATCGATATCAACATCTCGCAACAAATCATTTAATTTTTCCTTATCTATTTCACCATTTAAAGAGAATAAAGAAATATGAAAATCATTGAATTTTTCGTTATCGTAGATAAATACACCAATAGAATATTTTGATATCAATTTAGAACGTTCTCCACCCATAAGTGTTACTGGAACAACAATGAATTTCAAATCAGGTATATATTGTGTTAAATCTTCTGGATGATCTCTTGTCATTTTGCAATAAAAACAAGAGTAATCAACAAATTCTAGTAAAATATTCTCTGAATTAGATTCTCCAATAAAAGGAATGATCTCACTGTCTATAACTTGAGCGCCGTATTTGTTCTTTGCATTATGTACGATTTCTTGCATCTTTAATGCATGTTCTTTTTCGTACATTTTGTCAACAGAAGAGATGATTTTTTCAGGATTGTTTTCAACCCACAAGCTAATTTTTTGATCAAGATGGGTTAAACTTTCAGGTTTTTCATAAGAAGTATAAAGCACATAAGATACAACAGAAATCATGACTGTTAAGATAAAAAGCACTATGAATATTATGAAATTTCTCATCTTTTATAGAACCAATAATGTAAAAGATATCTTTAATTATAACAATCAGTAGCCGAAAACAGGCTGCGATTGAGTGATGAAAACAAAAAAAGACTGTCCACCACAACTGATATAGGATAGTATATGTTATTGTTTTTTGTCAAATATTACTATTTTTTGTGATTGATGATGACATTTTATAACATAAAAAGATAACTATAATTGGTATTTTTATGCTTAAAAAATTTTTAATTTCGGATATTATAAACCTCTTAAAGAGATCAGAAGGGGGGGTATATTTCTTATTTGATCAGGAAAATAACTTCCTTAATGCAATCTGTGATATTTTAAATTTTTCTGCTATATCTATTAAATATATTCACTTGAATTTTAAATCATTATCAAAGAAATCTAATATTTTGGAACATATCAATGCAAATTATATCTTTGATGATACACAACAATGCTTATGGGATGAAAAATACACAGTATATATTATTCCTCATTTAGATATCGATGGACAATACCTAGAATCGATAATTGATTATTTTTCTAAATATAATTCTAAAAAACCTTTTTTACTATTTTTTAACAGCGATAATACTGATTATAATAAGAATTCAAAAAATTATCACATTATAACTAGCAAATTTAATTATATAGAATTTTCCTTATTATCTCATGAATATATTCTTTATATTATTCAATTCCTAATCTGTAAATTTAACCTATCTTTTGATATTGATAATAAAATTTTTACAGATAAAGTGGTAGATATTTTGGAAAAATTTAAACTCAATAACATCTATGAAAGGCTTAAATCACTGATGTTATATTATTATGGAGAGCAGTGTGTATCTTCAGATTGCTTAATACAATATCTTATCAAAGATTATCATGAATTATATCTTAGCAAGATATTTATTTCATATTATGAAAAGAATAAAAAAGAATTTTTATCTAATATGTCAACAGCAAGTATTATTGATCCAATACTTTTTATAAGAGCGATGATGAGTCATACAATTTACCTATTGAATACAGATTTTAATGCTAAAAAAAGTGAATATAAAGAAGCAGTAAGCTTGAATTATCGCGATAAATGGTCTCAATCAAACATTAAAAAGGTACTGAACGCTCTGTATATTGCTGAAAAAGATTATAAAAGTCATTTACATTCATTTGTATTTTTTTATCAAAAATTAATCATAGAATTACTAATAATTATCAGGTAATTTTCTTATACTGCTATCCTTATTCAGAAAGAAATAAAATATTTATCCTCAGATGAATTTTATTTGAATGTAAAATTTATCTTAATTGCTCTTGTATTTTTGATTATATTGCTTATATCACATAATGTGTAAGAGGAGTGCTGTGTTTAGTGTTCCAATACTCGATTTGTTGGTTTTATTTGTGAGGTCAAAAATCTGATGTCTTCTTTAAATGATAAAATTCGAATGCTTCACGACAATTTATTGGTCAGTGAAATAAAAGAAGAGGAAAAAAAATCCTCTATCATTATAACTAAATCTTCAGAAAAAGATAAATCTGTTTTAAAAGGGAAAGTACTTGCTATAGGTGAATGCTATGTTGGTAAAAATGGAGAAAAAATCCAAAGTTCTCTTAAAGTGGGAGATGTGGTTGTATATCAGAAATGGTCTGCTTCAGAATTTCCTTTTGGATCTGAAAAGTATACATTACTAAAAGAAAATGACATTGTTTGTGTTATCAAGGAGGATTTATAATTATGTCTTATAATAAAGTTGTTAAAGGTCAAGATTTACTTGATGTAATGCAATCTGCTTTTTCCACTATGGATGTTGTATGTGGAACTATGGGGCCTAGCGGAACTCCTGTGATTTTAGGTAAATCTTTTGGCGCACCAGTAGTGACAAAAGATGGTCATAATGTTATGAACACTCTTAATCCTGTAGATCCTTCTGAAAGAGAGATTGTTAAATTAATTGGTCAAGCTACCAGCCGTGCTAATGAAGAAGCAGGTGATGGTACAACTACTGCTACTGTTTTATCTTTATCCATATGTGATGTTGCAAGAAAGCAAATTGCCTCTGGCCGTTCTAGAGTTGATTTAGTAGAAGGTATTAATATGGCAGCTGAAAAAGCTGTTGATACTATTGCAAAATTATCAAGAAAAGTTGCTTCTGATGAAGAAATTGCACAAGTTGGTGCTATATCTGCTAATGGAAATAAAGATATTGGGTCTAAAATAGCAGAAGCTATGGCAATGGTCAAGAAAAATGGATTTATTTCTGTTGAAGAAGGCAAAGGACTTGAGCCTTTTTCTGTTGAAGTTGTAAAAGGTATGGTTTGTGATAGAGGATATATCTCACCTTATTTTGCTAATGCTAACGAAAAAATGTCTGTATCTTTGGAAAATGCTTATGTTTTTCTTGCAAATAAGAAAATATCTAATTTGCAACCTTTATTTGAATTATTAAATAAAGTTGCATCTTCTCAGAAGCCTCTATTAATTATTGCAGAAGATGTTGAAGGAGAAGCTTTAACAAGTTTGGTGTTGAATAAGTTAAAAGGTACTTTAAAAGTAGTTGCTATAAAAGCTCCAGGGTTTGGCGATAGAAGAACAGCAATCTTAGAAGATATACAAATTCTTACTGGTGCTAATAAAATTGTGAGTGATGATTTAGCAGTGGATTTTGAGGATATTGATATCTCAGATTTAGGTTATGTTCGTAAAATTACTGTTAGTAAAGATAAAACTATCATAATAGCTGATGAGAGCGATGATACTGAGCAGGGTAAATTACGTAAATCACAAATTGAACAAAGAGTTTCTGAAATTAGTGTACAAGCTGAAGACCCAAATACTGGAAGTTATGATAAAGATAAATTAAGAGAAAGAATGGCTAATTTATCTGATGGAATAGCTGTTTTAAAAGTTGGTGGTGCTACTGAAGTAGAAGTTAAAGAGCGCAAAGATAGGGTTGATGATGCTTTAAATGCAACTAAAGCTGCTGTATTAGAAGGCATTGTTCCTGGAGGAGGCGTTACTTTCCTTTATGCTGCTAAAGAATTAGATAAATTTATATCTGATTTACGTACTAAGGGTCTTAGAGAAGATGTAGTAGCCGGAGTTGAAATATTAAAGAATGCTTTGTTTTCTCCTGCGAAAAGAATATTGCAAAATGCTGGAAAAGCTGCTGATATTATAATCAATGAATTGTTAAACAGTGATAGTCATTCATATATATATGACTCTCTTAACAGTAAATTTGTTGATGCATATGAAGCGGGAATTATAGATCCTGCAAAAGTTCTAAGAGTAGCATTACAAAGTGCTGTTTCTGTTGTTAGTATATTAATCAACACTAAATCTTTGGTTGTTGATGAAAAATCATCAGATGGTGATGATGCATCGTCTGCTGCTGCCGGTATGGGCGGTATGGGCGGTATGGGTGGTATGTATTAAAATATATCATAATTACCATTATAAAGAGTTTAGGGACATCTTAAGATGTCCTTGATCTCTTTTTTATTCTGATTCTTGTGTTATTTCTGCTTTTACATTACAACCAGAGAGTTTACTTATTATGTTTTCATATCCTCTTTCTATGTGATGTATATTCTTTATAAGACTTGTCCCTTTTGATTGTATTGCTGCTAATATCATTGCGTATCCAGCTCTTAAATCTGAACAAAATACGTTACTACAAGATTGAAGATTTTGTTTTCCATAAACATATATTGTATCTTCTTTAATTATAATTTTGCCGTTCATTTTTTGTATCTCATGAACATGCTTAAATCTATCTTCAAAGATAGTTTCTTTAATTGTACTCATTCCATTTGCTTGAGTGGCTAATACTGTTATTAGTGCTTGTATATCTGTTGGAAATCCTGGATAAGGAGAGGTTTTTATATTAAAAGGTTTAATTGATTTTTGTGTTTTTTCTATTATTAGATGTTTATCGGTTATTTCAGTTTTTATAGCATCTATTTGCTCTAAGAAATTTAAAATATACCGTATATGCGCTGTACAAGCATTTATAAGTTTAATTTTTTTTCCTGATATTGCTGTACCTATAATATAAGTTGCCGCTTCTATTCTATCAGGAATAACAGAGTGTTTTATAAAATCTTCATTTGATTGTAGTGAAGTTTTTTGTGAACTAAATATGCTAATTGTTCTTTTTTGTTCATTAATTTCTATTTTAAAATTGGCCTTTTTCAAAAAATTTATTAAATCTATTACTTCTGGTTCAATTGCTACATTATTTAAAATTGTATTTCCTTTTGCTTTAACAGCCGCCATAATGACATTAGAAGTTGCCCCAACACTAATGATTGGAAATCTATAATTAATGCCATTAAGTTCTTTATTTGTAGTTATAATATATTTATCATTTTCTTCTTTTACATTTGCACCCATCTTTTTGAGACATTCTAAGTGAATATTTAATGGCCTTGAACCTATTTTGCAACCACCAGGATGTATGGGAAAAATCACACATCTTTTCATTGCTAAGATCGGGCCTATAAAAAGAGAAGATGCTCGTATTTTTTTTGCTAATTTTTCTGATATTTTAGTATCTTCTATCTTTTGCTTCTCTATTTTTAATTCAGATTTTTTACTATTGAATACAACTTCTGTTCCAAAAGATTTTAATATAGCTATCATATTTTTTACATCTGATATGTTCGGAATTTTTTGTAAAATGATAGGCTTATTAATCAATAAAGATGCAGCTATTATGGGTAGTGATGCATTCTTTGATCCTGAAATATCAATTGATCCATCAAAAAATTGCTTACCTCTTATTCTGATATGTTTCACTGCGCAAATTACTATTTAGTAAATCAAAAAATAAATTATACTTTGGGATGAGTTACAGTATCTTGTCTCATATATTTAGCCATCCCCTTATTGTAAGGATTATCACATGCCTGATCGCCTTTTATGAATATAAATTGGCATATACCTTCATTCACATACACTTTAATAGGGTTTGAAGTGGTATTAGAAAGTTCTAATGTGACTTTACCTTCCCATAAAGGTTCTAAAGGCGTAACATTCACTATTAATCCACATCTTGCATAAGTAGATTTACCTAGACATATTCCAATTACATCTTTAGGTATTTTAAAATATTCTACTGTTGTCCCAAGAGTGAAGCTGTGAGGAGGTAAAATTATATGATCAGATTTAGTTACTTCCACAACGTTTGATATATCGAAATTTTTGGGATCTACAAATGAATTATGGACATTGGTAAAAATGTGAAATTCTTTTGATAATCTAGCATCATAACCATAAGATGATATCCCATAAGATATTACCTTGTTTGCAGTATATTTTTTATTTACAAAAGGATTGATCATATCATTTGCTAAGCATTGATCAAGTATCCATCTATCAGACATAACTGACATTAACGCTTTTCTCCACTGATAAAATAACAAATTTAAATTGACTATTATATTATAAAAATTTCTGAGTAATATATTTTTTTATAAAAGTATAGGTCATGAAATGATAGCATATTATCCAATATATCAAAATTCATATGATTTTAATTACCATATAAAAAAAATATTAATGAATAATTTTCATTAAATACTAAAAAATAAAGTCATTCTAATAATATACGTTAAATAATGTTTAAACAAATATTGACTATCAAAGCATAAATATCGATAATTATATGGTTCACGCGAACTAAGTCGGATGCGTAGATGCATTTTTACGACTACGGATAATTCCTGAATTTATAAATTTTTAGAGATTGAAAGAAGATTATTTTATGCCTACTATACAACAGCTTGTGAGAAAAGGTAGAAAGAAAGTTAAAAAAGTTTCAAAAACTTTTTCTATTTTGCGTGGTAATCCACAAATAAAAGGTACTATCGTTAAGGTATTCAATACCACTCCCAAAAAACCTAACTCAGCTTTGAGAAAGACTTGTAGAGTGAGAAGCAAAGGAGTTGAATTTATAGCTCATATACCTGGTGAAGGACATAAGCTACAAGAACATTCTACTGTCGGAGTTATTGCTAGACCAAGAAATGATTTGCCTGGGATAAAGATGGCAGTAGTTAGAAATTGGTATGATTCTACTCCTGTTGAAAATAGAAAACAGGGAAGATCAAGATATGGTGCAAAAAAAGGGTAAAAGAGAAAAATGTCTAGAAGAAGAAGAAAAATTCATAAAAAGGTAATTGAGCCAGATTGTCGTTATCAGAGTGTTTTTATTGCTAAATTAATAAATATCATCATGTTTGCTGGAAAAAAGAGTATTGCTTCTGCAATTGTGTATGATGCTATAAATTTGGTTATTGAAAAAAAGAAATGTTCAGTTGAAGAATTAGTTGATGATATAATAAAAAATTTAGCTCCTAACGTAGAATTGAAATCTTGTAGGATAGGAGGGACTAATTATCAAGTTCCGGTTAAAGTTGGTGAAGAGCGTTCTCACTCTATAGCTATGAAATGGTTGAAAAATGCTGCTATAAAGAGAAAAGGAAAAGCTATGTATTTAAGACTTGCTGATGAAATTCAAGATTTATTGGAAGGCAAAGGTGAGGCTTATAAAAAGCATGAAAATAACAATAAGATGGCCGAATCTAATAAAGCTTTTGCTCATTTTCGTTGGTCTAATTAAATTAGGAATTATATTTGTTTTGAGGATTGAATGAGTTTAAAGAGCGATTCTGATAAAAAAGTGACTGATGATATTAGTATTATTCGTAATATAGGAATAATGGCTCATATTGATGCTGGAAAAACCACTACTACTGAACGAATTTTATTTTATACAGGAGTTCAAAATAGAATAGGAGAAGTGCATGATGGTAGTGCAACCATGGATTGGATGGAACAAGAAAGAGAACGTGGTATCACTATAACTTCAGCTGCTACTACTTGTTTTTGGAAAACAGATATGTTTGGGGATGTTAGAGTAAATATTATAGATACTCCTGGTCACGTTGATTTTACTATAGAAGTAGAAAGGTCTTTGCGTGTTTTGGACGGAGCTGTTGCTGTTTTTGATGCTGCTGCTGGCGTTGAACCTCAATCAGAAACTGTTTGGAGGCAAGCTGATAAATATTCAGTGCCTAGAATGTGTTTCGTTAATAAAATGGATAAAATTGGAGCAAATTTCTTTGATTGTGTGAAACAAGTGAAAGAAGTGTTGGGTGCTAATCCGTTAATTATGCAAATTCCAATAGGATCAGAAAGTGATTTTTGTGGTGTTGTAGATCTTATAAAAAACAAATCTATTGTATGGCATGAAGAATCTTTGGGAGCTGAATATACAGAAGAGTCTGTTCCAAATGATCTTGAAGAAACTGTTGAAAGATTGAGGGAAGAATTAATTGCTCATGTTTCTGAAATTGATGATGAAATTTTAGAATTGTATGTTGAACATGGTGTTAAATTATTAGAATTGGAAACTGATAAAATTAAACGTGTTATTCGACAGGGAGTTTTAAAATCATCTTTTGTTCCTATGTTATGTGGAAGTTCTTTTAAAAATAAGGGTGTTCAGCCTTTATTAGATGCTGTTGTAGATTTTCTTCCTAGTCCTTCTGATTTTGGTCTTTTATCTGCTTATAATTCATCGGATGAGAAGATTTCTATTGATCCGGTGAATGATAAATTTTTCAGTGGTTTGGTTTTTAAAATAGCAAATGATCAATTTGTTGGTTCTCTTGCATATGTTAGGATTTATTCAGGGGTTTTATCGACTGGTGATTTTATATATAATGTTACTGGTAAGGGAAAAAAAGAGAGAATTGGTAGATTATTAATGATGCATTCTAATCATAGAGAAGATGTGAAATTTGTATCAGCTGGAAATATTGTTGCAGTGCCAGGATTGAAAAACGTTACCACGGGAGATACTATATGTTCTACTGATGTAGATGTTGTATTGGAAAAAATAGATTTACCAGAACCAGTTATAGAAGTTGCTGTTGAAGCTAAATCTAAGCTTGATCAAGAAAAGATGTCAATTGGTCTTTCTAGATTAATTCATGAAGATCCTTCATTACAAATTTCTTCAAATGAAGAAACGGGACAGGTCACATTGAAAGGAATGGGGGAATTACATCTTGAGATTATTGTTGATAGACTGAGAAGAGAATTTGGTGTTGATATTAATACAGGTTCTCCGCAGGTAGCTTATAGAGAAGCTATAACGAAAAAAGTGGATATTGATTATGTACATAAAAAACAAACTGGTGGTGCAGGACAATTCGCTAGAGTTTGCATGACTTTTGAACCTATTGAAGAAAGTAATGATGATAATGTCATGAATTTTGAATTTGTCGATAAAATAACAGGTGGTGCTATTCCGAAAGAATATATTCCTGGAGTTAGAAAAGGATTAGAAGCAATTAAAAATGAGGGAGTTCTTGCGGGTTATCCTATTATGAATTTTAGAGTGACGTTGTTTGATGGTTCTTATCATGATGTGGATTCAAGTGTTTTGGCTTTTGAAACTGCTGCAAAGGCTGCTTTTAGACAAATACGTGATAAGGCGCGGATGAAATTATTGGAACCCATGATGAAAGTGGATGTTATGTCTCCAGATGATTATACGGGTTCTGTTATAGGTGATATAAATGGAAGAAGGGGAAAAATTCTTGATATGGATTTAAAAAATAATGTGAGAATTGTTTCATGTGAAGTTCCTCTTGCTTCAATGTTTGGATATGTCAATGATTTGAGATCGATGACCCAGGGGCGTGCTAGTTATTCTATGAGTTTTTTGAGATATGCTATGATGCCTGATAATATAGCTTCTGAAATACTTGATAAAAATTAGCTATATTATTTTATTATTATTATTTTTTTTTTTTTTGATTTATAGGAGTGTTTATGACTACACAAGAAAGACAACATTTAAATGTTGGGACGATAGGCCATGTGGATCATGGAAAAACTACTTTAACTGCTGCTATATCTAATTTTGCAGGGGTTAATACTAAATCTTATAACGAGATAGATAATGCTCCTGAAGAAAAAGCTAGGGGAATTACAATTAATTCTTCTCATGTAGAATATTTTACTGAAAAAAGGCATTATGGACATGCTGATTGTCCTGGACATGCTGATTATATAAAAAATATGATATCTGGTGCGGCATTAATGGATGTTGCAATTTTAGTTGTTGCTGCTACAGATGGAGCGATGCCTCAAACTTTAGAACATATATTATTAGCTTATCAAATAGGGATAAAGCATATAATTGTTTATATTAATAAAGCAGATATTGCAGATCCAGAAATGTTGGAACTGTGTGAAATGGAAATTAGAGACATTTTGACAGAAAAGAAATTTGATGGAGATGCCGCTACTGTCATATATGGATCAGCTTTAATGGCTTTAAATAATGAAGACAATGAAGAGGGATATGGTATTACTTCTATTAAAAAATTATTACAAGCTTTAGATAATATTCCTGATCCTGTAAGAAATATGGATAAACCATTTTTTATGGCAATAGAAAGTGTATTTAGTATAGAGGGTCGAGGCACTGTAGTTTCTGGTATGATCAATGCTGGTGTTATAAAAAAAGATGATCAAGTTGAAACTAAAGGGTTAGGTAGTAGTGTTAAAACAATTTGTACAGGAGTTCAAATGTTTCATAAAGATATGAATATAGGTAGAGCAGGAGACAATGTTGGAGTTTTATTGAGGGGTTTGAAGAGAAATGAAGTTCAACGTGGGCAAATTTTAGCTGCAGTAGGAACTGTTAAAGCTTGTACAAAAATTAAGGCTAAGTTGTATATCTTAAAAGAAGATGAAGGAGGAAGGGTGAATCCTTTTTTACCAAAATATAGGCCGCAATTTTTTATTCGCACTGCTGATGTTACAGGTGTTATTGAAGATTTAGATGATGGAAATAAGAAAATGGCTATTCCTGGAGAATATGTTGATGCTACTATAACATTTATATATCCTGTCGTTCTCGAAAATGGTATGAATTTTGCTGTTAGAGAAGGTGGAAAGACTATTGCATCAGGTTGTGTTCTTGATATTATTGATTCAGAATAATTATTTTTTTTATAAAATGAAAGAATTTTAATTTATTCTATTTTATAAAAATGATGGGAGCATAGCTCTTAATGGTTAGAGCGTCGGTCTCCAAAACCGAAGGTTATAGGTTCGACTCCTATTGCTCCTGTTTTTTTTCTGTATTATGTTTTGATTATGGTCGTTTTGGATTTTTTTCTTAAAGTTTTGAATCAAGGTAAATTTGTTTCTTGGTTATCTTTTAGGGAATTTATGGTGTTATTCGTGTTTGTTTTTTTTATCACTTCATTCAGTGCTGTATTATTTGTTTTAGTTGATTTTTTTTGTTTGTCAATGTTAAAATATTTGGTCTTTTAAAATCTTTTTGTTCTTTTTTTTCTCTTTTTTTATATGTCTTTGACTGCTTTGAGTTTTTCTTGGTATATTTTTCGTGTTCGATCTGGCGCAGAAGATCAGATCGAAAGATTTATTTTGACGAGATATTCAGATGATTCTGATTTTGGAGAAATATATATTCCTAGAGAAGATTTTGGTGATATCATTGAAAATGATGTATCGAAAAAGAAAATAAGAAAGGTTTTTCCTGGATATGTGTTTATAAGAATGAGGCCATCTGATAGATTTTTAAATAAAGTGCTTTCTATTCCTAAATTATATAAATTTTCTTCAGGGGATAATGGAAACGGATTAAGAATTATTGATGATATAGAAATTGATAAAATAAAAAATAATATACAAGCTATTGAACATTCTAAAACTAGTTCTTTGCAATTACAAATTGGTGATGTTGTTAAAATTATTGGTGGTTCCTTTAGTGGTGTTAAAGCAAGAATAGTATCTGTATCTAAAGAAAATAAGCAGGTTGTGGCTGTTATAGAACTTTTAGGAAGTACGGCCGAGATAAATTTAGGTTTTGATCAAATAGAGAAAGAGGATTAATTTATGAATTATAAAATAACTGGAGTTGTTAGACTTTTGATGTTTGCTGGAAAAGCTGCTCCTAGTCCTAATATTGCTTCTGTGCTTGGTCCTAGAGGTGTGAATATGATGAAATTTTGCTCTGAATTTAATGATATAACTAAAAATTATGAAGAGGGAATTTTATTGCGTGTTTTATTAAAGATAAAATCTAATAAATCTTTTGAAATAGTTTTAAAAGGAATTTCAGTTTCTAACATGTTAAGAAAAGAATTTTCTATTGATAAAGGAAGTAATGCTCCAGGAAAAGAGATAATTAAGACAATTAAAAGAGATGATTTGCTTGCGCTTGCTCGTGATAAATTTGATTATATGAATTGTAATAATATTGAGAGTGCATTGAATATGATATGTGGTACTGCCCATTCTATGGGAATTAGGGTTGTCAATTAATTTTGTATATTTTGGTTTTAGAATTATGAATATTGATAAATATGATGATAATGTGTTGAATTCTATAAAAGATTATCTTTTAGATGTAAAAGGTAAAAATAGATCTTTTTTAGAATCAATTGATTTATCGATTAAGTTGATTTTTCCCCGCTATGATATTTTTAAATCGAAGGTTTTATTACCTCATGGTTATGGAGCAAAGGCAAATATTTTGATTTTAACGGATGATCCTGATTTTTCTGTAAATTCGGAAAATAATGTTGATGTGGTTGTTGCGAATGATTCTGACATTCCTTTATTATCTGATAAAAAGAAATTATCTAAATATAGCTATTGTTTGGCTAAATCTAGTATTATAAAGAATGTTGCTCGATATGGCAGAATTTTATCTTCTAAGGGATTAATGCCTAATGTAAAATTTGGTACTGTTGTTGATGATATCAGTGCTGCAATTGAAGATATAAGTGTAAGAGGGATGATTATTTATAAATCAGATAAATCTGGAATTATTAATGTTAAAATAGGAAATCTTGAGTTTTCTGAATCTCAAATATTTGATAATATAAAGTCAATCATTGATAGTGTTTTAAATTTGAGTCAAAAATTTATAGAAGAGGGGAATAGCAGTGATAATAAACATGCTAGTAAGAAATCTAAATTCAAAAAGAATTATAAGGAAGTTATTGATAAATTATATCTTTCTAGCACTATGTCTGATGGTAGTTTAAGAATTAATTCTGGTTGTTTTGTCAATTAATTATTTTTTTTGTGCGTGTGTAGGTGCATTATTTTTATGGTAAGTCAGAGAAATATAGATGGTTTTAATCGATTAAGAGATTTGTTCAAAAATCGTCAATCTTTTATTTTCGTAGAATTTAGCAATATGAATGCTGAAGTTACATCTAATTTGAAATCAAAAGTGTGGTCTTGTGAAAAAATCGATTTTTTGGTATTTAAGAATAATGTAATGAAAAAAGCGTTATCTGATACTGGATTTAATTTAGAGTCTTGCGATGTTATAATTAAATCAAATATGTTGATGATTTATTCTGATGATATATTTGATTTATCTAAAATGTTTTTTGATTTTATTAAAGATTATAAAGATATTTTTACCATAAAATTTGGTATTGAAAAGATGAAATATCTTGATCTTGAACTTTTAGAGAATTATTCTAAGATGCCGAGTTTGGATAATGCTAGATCTTCTTTGATTACGTTGATGAGTTCTGCTACAATTTATGGTTTATTTAATGTTGTGCAAAAGCCTGTATTGGGATTTTACAATATTTGTGATCATGCGAAAAATGATTTAGAAAAGAAATAGATAATGTATTAATTTTGTATTTTTTGTTGTGTTATTTTAATAAAAAGTTTTTGGAGGTTTTTTATTATGTCTAATGGTGTTGATATGATTGATGATGATAAAATTGTTGGTGGTATAGCTAAAGAAATTATGTCTTTGAACATCGGTCAATTTATAAAATTGATTGAATTACTTAAAGTTGAATTTAAGATGGATACTCTTTTTCCTATGCCTTCTAATGTTCCAATGTCTGTAGCTGCCGATGCTGGAAATAAGAGTGGTGATGCTGAAGTAAAATCTGAAGAATTACCTGATAAGATGGATATTGTTTTTAAATCATTAAAAGATCAAGCGAGTATAGCGCCCGCGATGAGAGTTATGAAGGATTTTTTGTCTAAAGCAAAAAGTTCTGATTCTGCTTCTATGACTCTTATTGAAATTAAAAAATTGTTAAGTAGTATGCCAAGTAATCCTTTTGTCAATATCGATAGGAAGCTTTTGGATGATTATAAAGCAAAATTTGATGAAGTTGGAATAGAAATATCTGTTACTCCATCTTCGTGAATTAATTGATGACAAATTTTATGTCTTATCGATTTAGTATGGAGATTGTTTGATATGTGTTGTGCTGTTACTTTTTCTGATAATATTGATGTCAGGGGATTTAGGCTTTTTTCTGTAGATCATAATGATGAATTATCTGATAGTCATTTTAATGATCTTATAAAGATACAGTTAGATTCTTATGATGCTTTTATTAATGGTGATGCCGGTGATCCTAATAATTTATATAATATTTTTGAATCTGCTTTTCCTATCTCAGATCATTATGGAAAAATGGTTTTAGAATTTGTTAGTTGTAATTTAGGGAAGCCAAAATTTGATGAAGATGAGTGTGTAAGAAGAGGAGTGAGTTATTCTGCTCCTTTTCAAGCAACTTTGAGATTAGTGATATGGAATAATGATTTAGAATCTTCAGAAGATCAATCGGAAAATTCCGAGGATTTTGTTGATTGTGCGAAAGAACAGCATGATAAAGAAGATCATGTTTATGAAATTGAAAAAAAAACTAAACAAATTATAGAACAATCTTTATATGTTGGTGATATACCAATAATGACGAGTAAAGGAACGTTCATAATTAATGGAACGGAAAGGGTTGTTGTTTCTCAAGTTCATAGGGCTCCAGGAGTATTTTTTTCTCACGATAGTGGTAAAAATTATTCTTCAGGAAAATTGATTTATTCTGCTAGACTGATTCCATATAGGGGTTCTTGGTTAGATTTTGAATTTGATGTTAGAGATGTTATATTTTTTCGTATAGATAAGAAGCGTAAAATTCCAATATCTGTTTTATTAAAAGCTTTAGAAATGACAGATGCTGACATATTGCATGAATTTTATGATGTTATTTCTTGTGATTATATTTCAGGTAATTGGGTGGTTGATTTTGATCCTAACGCTTTTCTTGGGTTAAAACTTCCTTTTGATCTTTATAATGCTGATGATGGTAGTTTATGTTGTAAGCGTGGAATTCGGGTTACCCCTTTATTAATTAAAAAATTACAAGCAAAAAATTTAAAAAAGTATATTCTTCCTATTAATCAATTTTCTGATTATTGTGCTGCAGATGATATTTCTGATTTACAAGGAAATATTTTATTTTCTTTGGGAGATCTTTTTTCTTCTCCAGAAGAGGATGTAAAGAAAATTATTGAAGCTGGAAATAAATCTATAAAAATTGCTGCTATGAGGGGCAATGGAATTAGCCCTCATTTACGTAATACTTTGTTTGATCATAAAATAACTTATGAAGATGCTATTTTAGATATATATAAAGTTGTTAGACCTGGTGAAATAGCTACTTTTGATGTTGCTAAAAATCTTTTTGAATCTTTATTTTTTGATGAGAGAAGATATGATCTTCTTTCAGTTGGAAGAATGCGTTTGAATTCCAGATTAAAGCTCAAAGGAGATAAAGACATTACTGTTCTCACAAAGAATGATGTAATCCATGTATTAAAAGAACTTATTAGATTGCAAAATGTTAATGGTGATGCAGATGATATAGATCACATGGGTAATAGGCGCATTAGATCTGTTGGAGAATTTGTTGATAATCAATTTAGGATAGGTTTGTTGCGAATGGAAAAATTGATACAGGAGCAAATAATTTCTGTATCTGATTTGGACAATGTTATGCCTGCCGATCTTATAAATTCTAAAGTTCTGGTTGCTGTTATTAAGGAATTTTTTGTTTCTTCGCAACTTTCTCAATTTATGGATCAAATTAATCCTTTATCAGAAATAACGCATAAAAGAAGATTATCAGCATTAGGCCCAGGAGGATTAACTAGAGAAAGAGCAGGTTTTGAAGTTCGAGATGTTCATCCTAGTCATTATGGAAGAATTTGTCCTATAGAGACTCCTGAGGGACAAAATATAGGATTAATAAGTAGTTTGGCTACTTATGCTAGAATTAATTCGTATGGATTTATAGAAAGTCCTTATAGAAAAGTAATTGATGGAGTCGTAACAAATGAAGTTGTTTATTTGAATGCGATCGATGAAGAAAATTTCAATATAACTCAAGCTAACATTGATCTTGACGAAGAGGGGAAAATTGTTAGCGATTTTGTTTACTGTCGTAAGAAAAATGAAGTTGAATTAGTAAGTAAAGAAAAAGTAGATTATATCGATGTTTCTCCTAAACAGATAGTTTCTGTAGCTGCCTCTTTAATACCATTTTTAGAAAATGATGATGCTAATCGTGCATTGATGGGTTCTAATATGCAGAGACAAGCTGTACCTTTAATGCGTCCTGATTTTCCTCTTGTAGGAACTGGAATGGAAAAATATGTTGCTAAAGGATCAGGAACTGTTTTGATTGCTAAGAGGGGTGGAATTATAGATTATGTTGATTCTGCTAATATTGTTATTAGATCAGCTGATATAGATAATTTTTGGATAGATTCTTATAGTCTAATTAAATTTCAAAAAACTAATCATAATACCTGTATTAATCAACGTTCGGTTGTTTTTGTGGGACAAGAGGTTTCAGAAGGACAAGTTATAGCAGATGGTGCTGCTACTGACGGCGGTGAATTAGCTTTGGGAAAAAATATCATAATTGCCTTCATGTCTTGGGGAGGGTTGAATTTTGAAGATTCTATAGTAGTGTCTAGCAAAGTTATTGAACAAGATAAATTTACGTCGGTGCATATAGAGGAATTTGAGTGTGTTGTTAGAGATACTCGTTTAGGTCCGGAAGAGATCACTAGAGATGTTCCTAGTATAGCAGAAGAACTTTTATATCACTTAGATGAATTTGGAATTGTGCATATAGGTGCAGAAGTTGAAGCTGGTGATGTTTTAGTAGGAAAAGTAACTCCTAAGAGTGAATCTCCTATGACTCCTGAAGAAAAGTTGTTAAAAGCTATATTTGGAGAAAAATCAATAGATGTTTATGATACTTCTCTTTGTGTTCCCCCTGGAATTTCGGGTGTTGTTACAGATGTTTGTATTTTATCTAGAAGAGGTATTGAACCAAAGGGGCGTTCTTTGCTTATTAAGGCTCAATCCAAACAAGAAGAATTGACTAGAAAGAATTATAAAATAAGAATTCTTGAAGGTTATGTCTATCAATCTTTGAGGGGGTTATTGAGAGATAACACTTTATCATGTGATTATCTTTCTTATTCTGAGAGCATGGTTATATCTGAGGATATGTTGGATTCTATTAATTTATCTGAATGGTGGGATATTCCATGTGTTAATGATCTGCAAAAAATTCATAATTTGAGATCTCAGTATGATTTACGGGTTTCTGAAATAGAGAAAGCTTATTGTGATAGTTTATCTAAAATAGATGCTAGTGATGATTTACCTCAAGGTGCCTTATTTGTTGTCAAAGTTTTTGTAGCAGTTAATAATAGATTGCAGGCTGGTGATAAAATGTCTGGTCGTCATGGAAACAAAGGTGTGATTTCAAAAATAGTGCCTGAAGAAAGTATGCCTTATTTAAAGGATGGTACGAGTGTAGAGATTATTTTAAATCCTTTGGGAGTACCCTCAAGAATGAACGTTGGTCAGGTTTTGGAAACTCATCTAGGTTGGGCATCAATGAGATTGGGGATGAAGATTAAGAATTTATTATCTTTGTCTGATATTGTTAAATTACGAGAATTGGTTTTTGAAATATATAAAGGAAGTAAGATAGAGTCTACTTTACTGAAGATGTCTGATGATGAATTTATAGAATTTTCAAAATCTTTGGCGTTTGGTGTGCCTGTTGCTGCACCGGTTTTTGAATCTCCAAGTGAAGCTGCTATTGTTAGATTATTACAATTAGCAGATTGTGATTCTTCAGGACAAGAAGTCTTATATGATGGAAGAACAGGGGAGAGATTTGATAGACTTGTGACTGTTGGTAGTGCATATTTATTAAAGTTGAATCATCTTGTAAATACCAAAATTCATGCTAGATCTGTTGGATCTTATAGTTTGATTACTCAGCAACCTTTAGGTGGAAAATCGCATTTCGGTGGTCAAAGATTTGGAGAAATGGAATGTTGGGCATATCAGGCTTATGGAGCATCATTTTCTCTTCAAGAAATGCTTACGGTAAAATCAGATGATGTTGTAGGTCGAGTTAAGATATATGAATCCATAGTTAGGGGAGAGAATTGCTTTGCTTGTGGTATTCCAGAATCTTTTAACGTTATGGTTAATGAGCTGAAAGCTTTATGTTTGAATGTTCAATTAATTAAAATCGATGAAAAAGATTCTACATTTTAATTTTTGAAATTGTAGAAATTATTTTTTTTAGTTATTTTTGTCTTTGATTGATAAGAAGTATTTTGTTAGGAGTGTTATGTCTTTTAGTTTAGGTTCGCTGGGTGAGGAAATTTTTGATGTTTATTTTGGATTTTCACATAGCCGTTTTAACGCAATAAAAATCAATATTTTTAATGAAGACGAAATTAGAAAGCAATCTTATGGAAGTGTTATAAGTGGAGAAACGATAAATTATCGTACCAACAATCCTGAAAATGGTGGGCTTTTTTGTGCAAAAATATTTGGAAGTGTTAAAAATTTTGAATGTGTTTGCGGAAAATATCGTGGAATAAAATATAAGGGCGTTGTATGTGAAAAATGCGGTGTGGAGGTTACTTCATCTCGTGTTAGAAGACAAAGAATGGGTCATATAGAGCTTGCAGATCCAGTAGCACATATTTGGTTTTTAAAATCTCTTCCTTCTAGGATATGTCAGATTTTAGATATGACAATGAAAAATGTCGAAAGAATATTATATTTTGAAGCTTATGTTGTATTAGATTCTGGTGTAACGCCTTTTAAAGTAGGTGAAATTTTAACAGAAGAAAAATATCGCAGCACAATAAAAAATTACGGAGAAGGCTCAATTATTGCTGAAATGGGAGCTATAGCAATAAAAAAATTGTTAGCTTATGTTGATTTGGAAAAATTACGAGATGAACTTTATGAACAAATAAATTCAGGGTTACCTGATATTAAGCATAAAAAAGCTGTTCGTAGATTACGCTTGGTAATTGAATTTTTAAAATCTGGGAATAAACCTCAAGATATGATATTGAATGTTATTCCTGTTATTCCTCCTAACTTAAGACCTCTTGTTATGTTAGAAGGTGGGCGATTTGCTAGTTCTGATTTGAATGCTTTGTATAGAACTGTTATCAATAGAAATAATAGACTTAAAAATCTTAAATCGTTGAATGCTCCTGATATCGTCGTTAATAATGAAAAGCGAATGTTGCAGGAAGCTGTAGATGCTCTATTTGATAATTCACGTAAAAATAAGGTTATCAAAGGTTATAACAAAAGACCTTATAAATCTTTAAGTGATATGCTTAAGGGTAAACAAGGGCGTTTTCGTCAAAATTTACTTGGAAAAAGAGTTGATTATTCAGGAAGATCAGTTATAGTTGTTGGTCCTAAACTTAAGTTAAATCAGTGTGGTTTACCGAAGAAAATAGCTTTAGAATTATTTAAGCCTTTTATATATGCAAAACTTGAGATGTATGGTATTGCATCGACTTTTAAAACTGCCAGTAGAATGGTACAAAATGAGCGTCCAGAAGTTTGGGATATTTTAGATGAAGTGATTAAAAGACACCCTGTTTTGTTGAATAGAGCACCAACTCTACATAGAATTAGTATTCAAGCTTTTGATCCTATATTGATAGAAGGTAAAGCAATTCAATTACATCCATTAGTTTGTACAGCTTTTAACGCAGATTTTGATGGAGATCAAATGGCGGTTCATGTTCCGCTTTCTATTGAAGCTCAGGTTGAAGCACGTATTTTGATGATGTCTGATAGAAATATACTTAATCCTTCAAATGGAAAGCCAATTATTGTACCATCTAAAGATATTGTTTTAGGAATATATTATCTTACTCAAATTGATGACAAACAAACTTCAGATGATAAGCATGAGCATTATTTTTCAGACCAATGGGAAGTGGATAGGGCTCTTTTTGCATCTCATATAACTTTACATACTCCTATTAATTGTAGGTTAAAATTGTTAAATTCAGAAGGAGATTATGTTGAAAAATGGGTTTTGACAACTGCAGGGAGATTGAAAATATTCACCATATTGCCTGATAATATTGATTTTGCAGTCATTAATAAAATTTTATCTGTTAAAGAAGTAACAGAACTAGTTTCTATTGTATATAACAAATGTGGTAGACGAGTCACTGTTGATTTTTGCGATTCTTTGATGTCTCTTGGATTCGAATATGCTACTTTGTCTGGCATATCATTTGGAAAAAATGATATGTTAGTGCCGTCTTCAAAATTTGCTCACATAGCGGATACTGATAAAAAAGTTCAGCAGTATGATAATCAGTATCAAGAAGGTCTTATTACGAAAAATGAAAAATATAATAAGGTCATCGATGCTTGGCAAGAATGTACTGATATTGTCGCGAAAGACATGATGGATGGTATAGCGGATTGTAATTCTGTTGCTGATATGAATTCAATATATATGATGGCAGATTCTGGTGCTAGAGGATCTCCTGCGCAGATTAGGCAATTAGCGGGAATGAGAGGGTTGATGGCAAAACCTTCAGGAGAAATAATGGATACTCCTATTACATCTAATTTACGAGAAGGCCAAAATGTAATGGAATATTTTAATTCTACGCATGGTGCTCGAAAAGGTTTGGCAGATACTGCCCTTAAAACCGCTAACTCTGGTTATCTTACAAGGAGATTGGTGGATGTTGCACAAGATTCTATTGTTACTGAACATGATTGCGGAACCTTTAAAGGATTGTTGATGAAGGCGCTAATTGATAATGGAAATATTATCACTTCTTTATCTGAATCAGTTATAGGAAGATGTTCTTCTGTTGATGTTATAGATCCAGATACAGATCAAATTATTATAAAATCTGGTGATTTAATATTAGATGATCAAATTACAAAGATAGAAAAAATAGGTATTGATGCTATTAAAATTCGTTCTGTGCTTACTTGTGAAGCTGAAAATGGTATTTGTGCTAGATGTTACGGTGTAGATCTATCAAAGGGTAATAGACTTGTATCTATCGGTGAATCGATAGGGGTTATTGCTGCTCAATCTGTTGGAGAGCCTGGTACTCAACTTACGATGCGTACCTTCCACGTGGGAGGAGCAGCTACGAAAGGTGTCGAAGTTTCTTCTTTAAGTTCTTTTTGTAGCGGTAAAGTGTTAATGAATGCTGCTGCTAATACTGTTATTGATAGGTTTGGAGATAAGATAGTTATTAATAGATCTTTGGATATCACTATCGTTGATAAAGCTGGAACCAAGCATTCACACGGTAGAGTACCGTATGGATCTAAGTTGTATGTTTCTGATAATCAAGAAATTAAAATTGGAACCAAAATAGCAGACTGGGATCCTTATAATTCTCATATTATATCTGAATTTAAGGGAAAAATTTTATATAAAGATATGATAGATAATGTTTCTGTAAATGAACATTTAGATGAAGATACGGGAATTATTAATAAAACGATAGTTGAATGGAGAAAGGGAGAGCAAAATTTGTCAAGATTGCGACCGAGAATTGAAATTATTGGAGAGGATGGAGATATTATTGCCAATAATGAAACTGGATCTAAAGCTATCTATTCGTTACCTATTGGATCTGTTGTGAATGTTGAAAATGATTCATTGATTGAGCCTGGGGATGTTATTGCTAAAATTTCTAAAGAATATAACTTAACTCGTGATATTACAGGTGGTTTACCTAAGGTTGCAGAGCTATTTGAAGCAAGACATCCTAAGGATGCTGCTATAATTAGTGATATAGATGGTTACTTAGAATTTGGAAAAGATGTCTATAAGAGTAAAAGAAAGGTATTGATTAGATCAGAAGATGGTAAAAGTGAATTTGAGTATTTAATCCCTAAAGGTCATCACGTTATTGCAAAAGACGGAGATTTTATAAAGAAAGGAGATATGCTTGTAGATGGAAACCCTGATCCTCATGATATTTTACGTGTCTTGGGTGTTATTGCTTTAGCAGATTATATGATATCTGAAATACAGCATGTATATAGATTACAAGGTGTTAAGATTAATAATAAGCATTTTGAAGTTATTGTTCGTAAAATGCTTCAAAAAGTTGAAATCACTGATGCAGGAGATAGTGCTTTATTAGTTGGAGAAAAAGTAGATTTCAAGCATGTTGATGTAACCAATAAAGATTTGGAAGCTAAAAATATGAAGAAAGTTTTATTTCGACCAGTACTTCTAGGAATTACTAAGGCAAGTTTACAAACAGATTCATTTATTTCTGCTGCTTCTTTTCAGGAGACAACTAAAGTTTTAACTGAAGCTGCGGTTTCTGGAAAAATTGATTATCTAAAAGGTCTTAAAGAAAATGTTATTGTTGGACGATTATTGCCTACAGGTACTGGCTTTGTCGTTTACGATATGCTTGAACGTATTAAAAATGAAAAAATCGGAAATAACGAAAAAATTTCTGATGATTTAGCAGAGAAAACAGGGGCACATTTTGATTTTGAGGATAATTTAGTTTTACACTCAGAGAATTCTGCCGCTGATAGTAATCAAAGTGCTAATAATGACCTTAATTCTGTAGAATAGCAAAATCTAAAGATAGGAAAAACAAATTTGATCTAAAAGGAAATATGTGCCTTTGTACTCTACATATGTTTTGTATTGAGGCACTTTTTCGTACTGATTAAGGTGAGTATTAGCTTTGATATAATTTTGTTATATCAGATGTTCTCTCTATTGTTTCATTATCTATATGTTTTGTGAAACGAGATTCATCATTGTATTGCCGTTGATTAAAAGTTGTTCTGCTTTTCGCTCTAGATATTATTAATTGTCTTTTTGCTCTTGTTACTGCAACGTATGCTATACGTCGTTCTTCCTCTAGAGTTTCAAAATGGTTTATACTACGTGGATTTGGAAATATATTTTCTTCCCAACATGGGATATAAATATTATCAAATTCTAAGCCTTTTGCAGAATGCATTGTTATTATACTGATGATGGAATTATCATCTTCTGATGTTTCAATATCTGATATCAGACCTATATGCTCTAAAAATTCGTTTATACTACTAAAATCATCAACTACAGCTTTCATTTCTTTTAAATTCTCAACTTTTATTTCATTTTCCAATTCTTCAGTTATCATATCCCAGTAACCTGATTCATGAAATATAGTTTCTAATATTTCACTATTTTTTGCTTTTTTATCAACGAGAAACTTCCATTTTTCTATATCATTTAAGAATTTTTCTAATTTTAAATTTTTAATTGTGCCATCCAATAATTTTTTCTTTGCTATATTGAATAAAGATTCCTGAGAATGCATAGCATGCATGTTGATTTTTTCAATTGTAGATGAACCAACACTTCTTTTTGGCGTATTAACTACTCGCTCAAATGATAAATCATCATTATGATTCAAAGTTAATTTTAAGTATGCTATTATGTCCTTAATTTCTTTGCGATCATAAAATTTTAAACCACCTAATATTTTATATTTTACACCATGACGTGTACAACTTTCTTCAAGATTACGTGTTTGAAAACCAGAGCGTACTAATATAGCGGTACTATATTGAGCATTTGTTTCATAATTCAGCATTTTTATCGATCTTATTATATGATATGCTTCGTCTTTCCCGTTCTCAAAAATGAACATTTTGATCTTGTTATTAGTTTCGTTGGTTGTCCACAATTTTTTTTGATGTCTATTATGATTTTTACTTATTATGGCATACGATAAATTCAGTATACTAGAAGTAGATCGATAATTTTGTTCAAGTTTTATTATCTCTGCTTTTGAAAAATATTTATCAAAATTTAGGATATTCTGTATTTTTGCTCCGCGCCATCCGTATATTGATTGATCATCATCTCCTACACAGCATATATTTTTGTGTTTTGAGGATAAAATTTTCAACATGTTATATTGAATATTATTTGTATCTTGATACTCATCAACCATTATATATTTAAACATTGAACAATATTTTTCTTTTACTTCTTCATTAGTTTCTAGTAACAGTACAAACAGCATTAATAGATCGCCAAAATCTAAGTTGTTCATTTTTTTGAGTTTTGCCTGATAACTCACATAGCACGTTTTTGCAAGTGCAACTATATTATTTGATGCAATTTTTTCTAAAGCATAACTTTCGGGAGTTATGCAATCATTTTTCCAATTTTGAATAATTGATGATATTTTTTTTATTTCTTGTTTATCGCAATCAAAGCAATTTTCTTTGCATATTTTGGACAGAATTTTTAGTTTATCTGCTTCATCTATGATTGAAAAGTCTTTTGATAATCCTATTTTATCACCATCGTATCTTAAGATTTTAACAGCTATGGAGTGAAAAGTGCCTACCCATTCCATTCTTATATCACTGCCCAAAAATGAAGTAATGCGATTTTTCATTTCATTGGCAGCCTTATTTGTGAATGTTACTGATAATATGTTATTAGGATTTATTTTTTTTTCTTGTATTAAAAAAAGTATCTTTGATACAATGGTCTTTGTTTTTCCCGTTCCGGCTCCGGCAAGTATTAAAAGAGGCCCAGAAATTTTCTTTACTGCTTCTAGCTGTTTTTTATTTAGACCTTGTATTTCTATCAAATCTGTATGCATTATATAAGTAATAAATATATGAAGTGAAAAAAAGCAACATTAAGTTATAATTCTACTATATAAGATGCTAGATATCCCTGTTTAAATATTATATTTGTATATATTATTTTTTTGAGATGTTACAAATATTTATATACTTTTTATATTTGATTATTAAATACAATAATAAGTACTGTTATGATCTCATCATTTTTCGTTATATAGAGCAGTCAGGAGATTGTGTGTGAATTTGTTTAAGTTAATTAGCCCATTTTTTAAACACCTAATATTTTTAATATTTATTTTAATCTCTTCTGGATTAGTTGTGTTGATTCTGATAATTGTCAGTTATCTTGGTGAAGTTGTTGATTATGATGCAATTATTGCAAATGACGATTTACCACTTACTACTAGACTTTATTCATCTGATCTTCATCTGATTTCCGAATTTTCAGCAGAAAATAGAATTTATGTTCCAATGAAATTTATTCCTCAACACACAATTAATGCTTTTATATCTGCTGAAGATAGAACATTCTATACAAATATAGGGGTAGATATAAAAGGTATATTACGTTCTGTTGCTAAAAATATTTCTCAATTTGGTCAAAAGGGTAATAAAATGGTAGGAGGCTCAACAATCACTCAACAAGTTGTTAAAAATTATTTTCTTACAAGTGAAAAAACCTTAAACAGAAAAATAAAAGAAGCCATATTATCTCTGAAGATAAATACCGTATTGAGTAAAGATCAAATTATGGAACTCTATCTTAATAAGATATTTTTTGGAAGTAGAGCATATGGTATAGCTAGTGCTTCTTTGAAATATTTTAATAAATCAGTAAATGATCTAACAATTGCAGAGTCAGCATTACTTGCCTCTCTTCCTCAGTCTCCTAGTTTGGTCAACCCTATAATCACAAAAGAGAAATCTTTAGAGCGTAGAAATTGGGTATTGTCCAGAATGTATGAAAATGATTTTATAACAGATATTGAATACAAAACAGCTATGAAGCAACCTATAAATATTGATAGATCTCATAGCAAGAATTTTATATATGATGATTTCTTTGTTGAAGAAGTGAGAAAAGAAATAGCAAATGATTATGGGAAAGATATGCTATACAAAGGTGGAATGTATGTGCATACTACAATGAATATGAAATTTCAAGAATTGGCAAAAAAAGCTTTGAAGGATGGCTTAATGGAATTTGATGCCAAAGGTGATTGGAGAGGGCCTATTGGAAAAATTAAAGATTTAGATAATTGGTGCAAAAAACTCGATGAGATAGATAATAAAAAAAATATAGGAGATTTAACAAAAGCAGTAGTTTTAAATAAACGAGATGATATAGAAATAGGCTTATCAAGTTGCCAAATTGCTATTTTAGATTATTCAAAATGGAACCGTTTAGTTGAGACAGGGGATGTAATACTTACTCAAAAAATTGGTAAAAATACTCATGTAATCAGACAAGTTCCTGAAATCAATGGGGGAATAATAGTAGTTGATATTAATACCGGAAAAATTCTGGCTTTGGTAGGTGGTTATGATTATACAAATATGCAATATAATTTTGTTACTCAAGCTTATAGACAGGCTGGGTCCATTTTAAAACCAGCTATATATCTCTCTAGCTTTTTAAAAAATGTTTCATTCTCAACTATTATAAATGATGAATCTTTTATTTCATATCAAGGCTTGGATATTCCGCTATGGATGCCTAAAAATTATGAAAATAGATTCTTTGGTGACACTACTATTCCTGCAGGGCTGGCTTTATCTAGAAATATGGTTACTTTACAATTAACAGATTTTGTTGGAATTAGGAATATATTACGCGATATACATAAAAATGATGTATTTTCTAAAGCTAATGCTAATTATTCATTCGTTTTAGGGGCAGAAGAAACCACTCTTTTTGATATGGTCAAATATTATACTATGATCGCAAACGGGGGAAAGGAAGTTAATCTGAGTATGATCGAGAAAATTCAGGATGCTAAAGGTAGAAATATATCTTTAGCAAAGGAATCACAACAATGTGATAATTGTATATTGTACATTAGAGAGAATGATTCAAATGACACAGCTGTATACCAGAAAGAAGAAGATTATACATTTCCTAATATCACTGAAGTAAATAAAAGACTGTTTAATGAAGAATTAGTCTATCAAATAATTCAGATATTGGAAGGTTCTGTGAAGTTTGGTACTTCAAAAAGATTAAAATCTTTAGGTATAACTCTTGCTTCTAAAACTGGGACCAGTAATGATAATAAAGATGCATGGGTAATAGGTTTCACTCCTAAAATAGTGGTTGGGGTATATGTAGGACATAATGATTTTAGTACATTAGGTTCAAATGCAACAGGAGCAAGAGTTGCTGTCCCGGTTTTTTATAATTTTTTTCAAAGTATAAAGAGCGATATGATAGATTTGCCTTTTAAAACGCCTCCTAACATTGATTTTATAAAAATGAATACCGCAAATGGAGATATCGTTAATTACCAGAATATAAGTGAGCAAAAAAATAAAGAGCAAATTTTATGGTATGCCTTCAATGAAGATGTAAGAGACATTATTCTAAATATGGATGATACCTACAAAGTAGACATCATCGAAAATCGAGAAAAAAACCTAATTTCTGGGCAAAATGACCCAGAAATTGGTGAAGAAATCGAAGTAGATATTATTACTCAGATTATAAATGATGAAAAATTTTAGATTTTAGACCAGATTAATTATCTTCCATAACTGGTTCCGCTGGATCCGTAAGTATCGTGAAGAGCTATTGCTGTTCTATGTTCTCTTGCTGCTTGAGTTGCTCCCTCTTCTCGAGCAGCTACTCTTCTAGGGTCGTTATGATGTTCATAAGCTTTTCCACAACCAATGCATATTACTCCACAAAGAGCAAGAGCAGGATTTCCAATATCTTCATCAAGTTTCTCTTTTGTACCTTGTTCAAGATCTATAGCGCCCATTTGTCTATTGAAATCTCTAATCTCTTTATTCTGCTCTTCAATTTGATCATTTCGGTCAGCTCTTCTGCTGTTTAGAACTTTTGTTTCAAGACAACAAGCAACACCAGGTACAGATTCAGCAACTCCTGTTGCTATATCTTTAGCAGCATTCCACAATACAGATTTAGTGGTTGCTTTATTAGGATTATTAAGAGTTTTCATTTCAACTGGAGCGCAAGCTAATCTTGATGCTCCTAAGCAAGCGTAGTGTGCAGTTCCAAAAGTACAAAACATTGCTGGAGCTAATAATCCAGGTTGTACACCTAAAATTGCCACAGAACCTAATGCAGCGGCTGGAATGGAAAAACAGGTGGATCTTGTAATAGCTGGAATGAAATCAGTACAAGCATCACTCGTATTGCTGTTGAGCAAAGCTGCTTTTGTAGTATCATGTGCATAGAGCAAACCTTGAGCACAATAACCTAATGTTTCATTTTCTCCTTCAGTGTTAGGTGATCTTGTACCATCTACGTTATCATAGCTCCTTCTATGTATTGATTGTGGCTGGGTAACAACTACATCTCTTGGTTGAGGTTGATATTGAAGTTGATATTGATATTGAGGTTGATATTGAAATTGATATTGATATTGAGGTTGAGGTTGATGCACTGCTGCTAGATTATTAAGAATTGGGTTACGAATTGGCTGACGAGCGCTATTAACAGTCCTAGTGCTAGGTCTTCTATTAGTTGGATACATAAATTTATTTCCCCTAAAAATAAATAAAATAAAATTAATTTATCCCATGATATTCAAATAAAAATTGAATAAAAGTAAATAAATCAATAAACAATAATATCAAATATTAACATTATAAGCAATTAACTTATAAATTAATTGAGAATATTTTCATTATTGAAATAATTATAATCTCGTTGTTTAAACTCCAGGTTCTTGATTTTGCTCAATATTTGAACAGGATGCAAGACAAGAAGTACCGGTTAATGTAGATCGAATAGATTTTGTAATTCTATCAACATTTCTACTCAAACAACTTGATTTTTCTTTACTATTTTTACTAATTCCAGTTTTTTGTATTATAAGTTTATGATCAAATTTAAATTTTTCAAAATCTAATGTAAGACGATTATCTTCAGCAATACCCATACCCAAGAAAACATTTCTTTCTTTTCCATCACAAGTTCTCCTTGACTTGCTTATAAAAAAAATCTCTATTTTTTCATTATCTGTATCTTCTTCTATTGTCGATAGAATAGTTTTAGGTTTTGCGCCACCTGACGAATTGACAGTAACCGATGAATTCCTTCTTGCGCTGTTCTTTATATCTTCTACGTTCGTATTTGTCGATAGAATAGTTTTAGGTTTTGCGCCACCTGACGAATTGACAGTAACCGATGAATTCCTTCTTGCGCTGTTCTTTATATCTTCTACGTTCGTATTTGTCGATAGAATAGTTTTAGGTTTTGCGCCACCTGACGAATTGACAGTAACCGATGAATTCCTTCTTGCGCTGTTCTTTATATCTATCGATAGATCATCAGGGTTTTTACCAGTATATTCGCAATACTTCATTATAATACCATGATCTAATCTTTCCTCTATTTTTGAGGGTAGTACCCAAGAAGCAATTTCCTTCCTAATAGGAGTTATGAGAAAAGGATTTGGATTGTGAGAATGAATCTTTTTTTCTTTGTTATGCATAATTATTTTTTCCCCTAAAAAATAAAATTATTACTTAATAATATTCTATTATAAAAGGAATATTAATTAATAAATCAAAATAATAATGACTTATTTTAATATATTTGGTAAGTTTATTTTTATAATATCTTTTCTTGATTTTTATTTTTGATTATAAGAAATAATATTTTTTATCGCTAATTCGCTCATATTATTGGATTGTTTTACCAAATTATTTGCTATTTCCAGTTCTCTAGAATAATCCAACATATATTTGCTTTCCAATATTGGTGATATATTTGATTCTTCTACATATCCTATACGCAAAATGTTTGATTTGTCAGTGATATTTATATCTCCTTCGGGTGTCAGAAGGTTATCTCCTGTCTTTTTCATTTTATCTTGAGTTTCAAAAATAGATATTTTATCTATTATTGTATTTTCATCTTGTGCTCCATTATTTAAACTTTGTAATATTTCTCCATCAGAGGAGATAGTAATTGGTCCATCAGCAAGCACTATTTTAATCGATTCAGCATTAGCATTCATAATTGGTAACTCTGTTGCTGCAGATACCAATGTGCCATCTGCATCCAGTTTTAATCTACCATTTCTACTATACATTGCTCCTGCATCAGTTATAAAAGCAAAGAACATATTGTTACTTTCTAATGCTAGATCTAACGGATTACCAGTATGTTGCATTCCCCCAGTTCTGTTATTTGTATATATGCCGGCATGTACTCCATACGATATCTCTGGATTCTTTTTTGATATCAATTCTACAAAAGCTGATTTATCTCCTTTAAAACCAGGGGTGGAAGAATTCGCTAGATTATTCGATACAACATCAACAGCATCAGTATTTTTTATTTGCGTTGAAACATTTATGTACAAATCATTTGATACCATAAATCTTTTTTGTTTGATTATAACAACGTCCAAATGCTATTACATCGACGTAAAGAAAAAGTAAACGATATCAATTAAATGGGGCGAACGACCAGGATCGAACTGGCGACATCCAGTGCCACAAACTGACGCTCTACCAACTGAGCTACGTCCGCCATAACTAAATACTTAAATGGCACTAATTATACACTAATATTTATAATATATCATTTGCTTTATAAAATATTTTTTTTTAAACATGCATATTAAATTCAAAGTTGTTTAGAGTTATCAAGCATGGTATCATCAAAAGTGATAAATGCTACAACTGCTGTTTGATTGTGCTAAATATTTCAAATAAAAGAGGATTGATATTATTAACTGGAAAAGATACAAGATGTTTTTTACAAAATTTAATAACTAATAATATCGATAATTTGGATCAATCTTGCATAGTTTATACTTTGATTTTAGATGTGAAAGGACGTATGCAATATGATATTTTCATATCTTTGGTTGATGATTGCTTTTTGATAGAATATGAAAAAAAGTTTGAAATTGAATTTTTTGATTTACTCAAAAAATATTGCTTAAGCTATAACGTTGATATTATTAAAATAGATTTGAAAGTCTATTTTTTATTCTATAATGAAGAGTGTGATTTTCATGATGAAGATTTAGTGTTTAATGATCCTAGATTGAATAATTTAGGTTGTCGTATTTATTCATCTAGAATGATAAAATGTAATCGAACATATGAAGATTATTTAGATCTAAGATTGAAAAATCTTTTACCTGAAGGTAGGAAAGAGATAGAAGGATACCATGTTTTTGATTGTTCATTTGAACGCTATGTGGAAGAAAATAAAGGATGTTACGTAGGTCAAGAAGTAGTATCTAGAATAAGAAAAATGAAAAATGGTGTCAGTAAATATGACATCAAGGTAATGAAAGTGCTAGATAATTGTGTTGATAATACAATAACAAATCTTTATATGAAAGAACAAAAAGTTGGTAAAGTGATGTTTTTTCGTAAAAATTATGCGTTTGTTTTTATAGATAGATTTTTGTGTAAAGATAAAGATACAATATTGTTTGATAATTGTACCTTGGCTTTGGATTAGTTATTTTTTGCGATAGAGATTGGTTTGTGAATAGTGATAAAAGAAAATTCATAAAAGTTGGTATTATAGGACCATCTAATGTTGGTAAGTCTACTTTTGTTAATGCAGTTATGAAAATTAAAGTTTCTGCTGTAACTAACAAAGTACAAACTACAAGGTCAAGTTTGCAGATCATAAAAAATTATAAGAATACTCAAATAGTATTTGTTGATAACCCTGGAGTTTTTGTAGCAAAAAGAACTCTTGAGAGAATTATATTAACCAATGCATGGAGTGGAGTTTCAGATGTTGATGTTGTGATGGTTATGGTTGATGCCAGCAAAGGTATCACGTCTAATGTTATTAACATTGTTGACAAATTGAAAAATTTTGATGTAAAGTGCTTTGTTGTGATTAATAAGATTGATTTAATTCCAAAAAAAAATTTACTGCTTTTGTTAAAAGATCTAAAAGAACTTCGTGATTTCCAAGAATTTTTTATGATTTCTGCATATAAGAATATGTTTATAGATTCTATATTAGATTATTTGGAGAAAATATCTTATGTATCTGAATGGAAATATCCTGAAGATAAAATAACTGATGCTTCTTTGGATTATCGCATTAAAGAAGTATCTAGAGAGAAATTTTTTCAAGCTTTGAATCAGGAAATACCTTATTCTATTGTTGTTGAAAATGAGAAAATAGTGAAATCTCAAAATGGTTGTATAGTAATTAACCAGACTTTATACGTTTTGAAGGAAAATCACAAAAAAATAATTATAGGAAAGAGTGGTAGTAAGATAGCGGTCATCAGAAAAAGCATTGAATACGAACTCAGTAAAATGCTAAAAACAAATGTTAAAGTCATTATATATGTTAAAGTTCATTATAATTGGTTTGAAGACGATAATATTTTATCAAATATTTATAATTAATTTGTTTCTTGTGCAAATATTGTATACAATTGCTTTGACAAAAGTTGAAACTGTGTTACCCTTTTGGGGTAACGTGAAGGTGATAAACAAAAGGGCACAATTTTTTCGGGGGCGTAGCTCAGCTGGTTAGAGCGCTGGCCTGTCACGCCGGAGGTCGCGAGATCGAGACTCGTCGTTCCCGCCATTGGATCTGTTGTTTTACTTTGATTGCTTTTTCTTTTGTCTTCTTGTGGTGTGTGTTTTGGATAATATAAGAAAATCCTATATTTATGACTATGAAGATCGTCTTTTGATTGATAAATTAGACGGTCAACATGTTTTGCAACACAATTTTTTGAAAGATTGTAAATTCGATGCAGTGGAGTCTTTGGGATGAGATTATTTGTCTTTTAGTTTTTATTCTGTAAATGGTTTCTGGTTTCAAAGTAACTCCTTCTTTAAAACAGTATTTGGATATAAAACGCAATTATTCAGATTGCCTATTGTTTTATCGGATGGGTGATTTTTATGAACTTTTTTTCGAAGATGCAAAAATAGCTGCGCGAGAATTAGATATTGTTCTAACTTCGAGGGGAAGGTATGAAGGATGCGATATCCCTATGAGTGGTGTCCCTTTTCATAGTGCAGAAAATCGCATAAATAAGTTGGTGGAATCAGGATTTAAAGTTGCTATATGTGAGCAGATAGAATCAGCTGATGATGCAAAAAAGAGAGGAAATTCTGCCGTTATATCCAGAAAAGTAGTACGTGTTGTTACAAAAGGCACATTAATAAATGAGAATTTTTTAGATGGACGATTTAATAACTATATAATGTCCATTTCTAAAAGAGATGATATTTGGGTTGCTGCATGGATTGATTTTACTACAAGAGAATTCAAATGCGCTTCTTTATCAGATTCAAATTTTTTCTCATATCTTCTAAATATCAATCCTTCAGAAGTTTTGATTCCTACTTTTTTGATAGAAGATGAAGTTCTTCAGAAAAAATTTTCTAACAGCGGAACGGTTGTTAATTCTTTTGCCAATAATGTTTTTGCACACGATAGAAATAAAAAAATACTTATGGAGTATTATTGTGTAAATGATGTGAAAACATTGAATTTTTATAATTGTGATTTAATAGCAGTTTGTGGTGTTCTTGTTGATTATATATCTTATACTCAATCTGGAATGTTAGAATCTGGTATGCTTTCTAGACCCTCTGTACAGTCCAAATCTGATTATGTTTTCATTGATTCTTCAGTAATTAAAAGTCTTGAATTGTTTAAGACAAATGATAATAAAACAATAAATAGCCTCTGCCATAAAATAGATAAAACTTTAACCAGTGGTGGGAGTAGAATGTTTAAAAACATACTATCTTTTCCTTTACAATCAATAAAAAAAATTAATAATAGGCTAGATGCAGTAGAGTTCTTAATCAAGAATGATACACTGTTCTTTGAGTTAATTAGAGTGATCTCTCTCTTTCCAGATCTGGAAAGAGCAGTTACAAGAATATGCTTAAAAAATAGCTGCTCAAGAGATCTTTTAATAATAAAAAAATCTTTGCTATTAATGAATAAGATTTTTAAAAAATTATCAAACATTAAAGATTTACAATTATTCAATGATATTTCAACTAACCTTAATACAGATTATGATCTGTATTGTATTCTTGAAGACGCTTTAGTTGATAGGGAATTTAAAAAAGATGAAAGTGGATATATTAAAATATCTTTTAGTGCAAAATTACGTGAATTAAGTGAAATTAGATTAAATGCTGATAAATTAATTAGTGATCTTGTTGATAAATATCGAGTTGCATTGTCGTGCCCTAAATTGAAGATATCTTCAAATAATTTAATTGGTTATTATATAGAAGTTCCAAGCAATATTAACGTTAATGATGATATTTTTATATATAAACAAAGTTTAAGATCAGCTAATAGATATACTACGATTGAACTAATGGATCTGGAAAATAAGATAGTTACTGCAGAAACGTCTTATGATGCGATAGAAAAAGATATATTAAATTCTATTTTTCAAAAAATAAGAGAATTTTCTCAAGAATTATTAGAAATTGCTAAAGCTGTTTCTATGTTGGATGTTATATTATCTTTTACTGAAATATCGACTGGTTTTAATTACTGTAGACCTGTAATAGATGAAAGTAGAGATTTGATAATAAAAAATGGAAGACATCCAGTTATAGATATGGGAGGAAAGTTCATTCCAAATGATTTAACATTAAATGAAGAATGTAAAATGTACTTATTAACAGGTCCTAACATGGCAGGTAAAAGTACATTTTTGAGACAAAATGCTATAATAATAATTTTTTCTCATATTGGTTGTTTTATTCCCGCTTCTTATGCCAAAATTGGATTAGTGGATAAGATCTTTAGCCGTGTAGGATCATCTGATAATTTACAAGGTGGAAAATCTACTTTTATGGTTGAAATGGAAGAAACAGCTTCCATAATCAATGGAGCTACTGATAGATCGTTTGTTATTCTAGATGAAATAGGTAGGGGAACTTCTTTACGAGATGGTGTTGCAATAGCAGCTGCAGTAATTGAATATTTACACGATAATAATAAATGTAGATCTATATTTGCAACTCATTACCATGAATTAAGTGATTTAGAAGATACTTTGCCTTCCATGAAAAATTATTTCATGGAAGTTGATGATATAGAGGGAAAAATTGTTTTTAATTACAAAATATTACAGGGCGTATCTAGTGATTCATATGGAATAGCTGTTGCAAAAATTGCTGGATTACCAGAAAGTGTTATATCTAGGGCATGTCATTTTTTGCGTTCTAATGAACATTGTAAATCAGATGTCTAGAGTTTGTTTTCAAGATAGTAAAACCTTACCTTTTGATTCAGAGTTGCTGTTTGATGTCATATTAGATATTAATAAATATCCAGAATTTTTAAGATGGTGTAAATCCGTTAGCATTCTAAATAAAAAAGGTGACACAATAGATGCACATGTTAGCGTTGTTTTTAAAAAAATAAGGTCTTCTTATACTTCACATATTAAATTCCAAAGGCCTGAAAATGATAAAAAGTGTTTTATTGAGATCAAATCTTTTGATGGTGCTTTTAAATATCTTTATACTCTTTGGGAAATATTGCCACTTGATAAAGAAAAAACAAAGATATCAATAAAGGTAGAATTTGAATTTAGCAATAAGTTGCTGCATATTTTATTAAAGCAAGTTTATCATAAAGCTCAAAGGGAAATTATTGATTTATTTGAAAATAGAATAAAGCAGATCGCTTTACAAAAAAAATAGAATTTCTATTTATTGTATGTTTGTTGCTTCATCATCTCTTTCTCTGATATAAGAATAAGGCATTGCTTCATTAAAGACACAGGCATGTTTGGTGCCGTGTCTAAGAGTGAATCTTGATACAACTCTATCTACTACTATATAATCATCTTGTATTTTAAAATTGATTAATGCTTCATATCCGTCATCATCAACAGAAAATATTGCTGGGATATCACCGTTGATGTCATAAAATTTAAAATATGTGAATTGCCTATCATCAAATACCCTTAGAGGTTTTATTAAGTTATTTCCAGATACTGTGTATTCAAAATTTATGTACTCAAAATCTGCTATGTTAACTTTATATAACTTTGAATTCATATCGCTGATTCTCTTCACATCCAATGTATCATTATCGTTGTATATGAATTTTATCTCAAAAGGTATGGATCTATCATATATATTATTGGGTTCTTCTGCTTGCATCATAATATGATACGTTCTATTTTTATTTGTATATATGATTGCGTTTGTTGTTGCTATTTCTGGCTCTCCTATTGGTTTTAAAAGTAATTTATTTCCTAAATTATGAAATTGCCATGCTGTTGTATCTCCCATAATAAGATTTACTATTTCCTCATTTTTGTCGAAATTTATTATAGTTGCGACTCCGTAGTAACCTATATATTCATATAGCGTGTTTTCTTTATATAGAACATGTTTTATATGAACGTTACGCGGCACGTTCCTCACTGCCAAAGAAATCATATTAGTTCCTTTTTGATTCACTGGAATTTCTGAATATGCTAAACTGATATTAAAAAATAAAGTAGTAATTAATAGTATTAGTTTAAGATAGCACTTCATAGTTTATTACCAGAAATTCTAAAGGTACATTATTTTTATATGCCAAATTTATGTCAGACAATTGGTATTGTACATATATAGTATCCCAATGATCTTGGTTATTGCTGATACTTTTTTTTATATCTAGCAATGCACTTGAATTTATACTATTTAGATTTTTTATTTCAATATTAAGAATATTCGTTTTTACTGTGTTCTGTTTATATTTTATAATAGGAGAATCTCTATTTTGAATATTCATTTGATCAATAAATTCTTTGAAAACTTGATAAGAAGAATTATTTCTAATATAGTTTTCCTGATTTTCTAGATTGTTTATAGAATAATTTTCCCTTTGGGTTACATAGTTTTCGATGAGATATCTTGCTATAGCATTTTGTACTCCTATTTTTGTATTATCCGATTTTAATTTTATTAATTTTGTTTGATCATCTGTATTTTCGTATGATCTATATATTTTAAATGGTACTTTTTCTGCAATAGGCATAAATTTTTTTAAAGATAAGTATAATAAAAATATTATGAAAAATGCTATACATAAAATATAAAATAGATAGTTTAATTCCCATAAAACAGATATATATTTCTTGTGATACCATTTTAATGCCTCTGCATAATATCTGTCCTCGTCCAATTTTATAGGAGGAATATTGTTAGTTTCTAAATCAGTATCGTATGACATTTTATTGAGATTAGTAAACCTGTTTCATAGATAAGTGAATTAAACAATATTTTATTTAAAAAAATAATAATTGCTTTGTAATATATTTTTGATGTTGTTAGTATTTATCAGAATATTAAGATTGTTTATTTGAGATATTTTACAATCAGTGATATAATTGTTCACTCCTTTATAATCTTTTATTTTATAATGACTGTATTTAATAGATCTGTAGATTCTGAGCAAAAAGAGGAAAAAATGGCAGAGAATGAAAAAGAAGTGGAATTTAAAGAGGATGAAAAAGAGCAGGTTAATATTGAAGATCTGCAAAAAAATATCAGAAGCAAAACAATAGAAATCGATAATTTAAAACGAAAATTGAATGTTATAAGTAATTATGTTCGCTCTGTAGAGGATGAACACAAGAAACAGCTTGACTCTTTGTCTGTTAGAAAAGATGAAGAAATGAAAAAAAAGGAAAAATTTGCTGTCTCTAATTTTTCCGTTGATTTGATGAATGTAGTTGAAAATTTTGCTAGCGTGATCTCTCTTATCAATGAAGATGATTATGCTCAAGATGATAAATTATTTAATTTCATTAAGGGAGCAAAAATGACTCTAGGGTTGTTCGATGATTTACTTAAGAAGTATGGAATAGAAATTATAAACCCTGATATTGGATCTGCTTTTGATCCTAATTTACATAAGGCAATTAAATTGGAAAAAGATCCTGAAATGCCTGATAATTCTGTGATAGAAATATTGCGTCCTGGTTATAGATTAGGAGAGAGAATTTTGCGTCACGCTTCCGTTATAGTTTCCGGTGGCGATATCTAAATTGGGGGATAAATATGAAAACTACTATGTTTTCTGGAATACAACCAACAGGAAGTTTACATATTGGTAATTATTTTGGTGCCATCGCAAATTGGGTTGATTTGCAAAATGATTACGATCAATCAATTTTTTGTATTGTTGATCTACACGCTTGTACTAATCTTCAATCTTTTGATTCTCTTAAGCAGGATACTCTTTCTTCTTATATATATTGCCTTGCAAGTGGCTTAGATCCTAAAAAAAGTATAATATTTGTTCAATCTTCGGTTTCATTCCATACTGAATTACAATGGATATTGAGCTGTATGACACCTATAAGCTGGTTAAATAGAATGACTCAATTCAAGGATAAATCTAGTGCAAAAAATAAGATTTGCACTGGCCTTATGACTTATCCTCTGCTTATGGCTTCAGATATATTGTTATATGATGCTACGCACGTTGCTGTAGGCATTGATCAAAAACAACACTTAGAATTAACGTGTGATTTAGTCAGATCTTTTAACACTATATTTAAAAGTGATATTTTTACTGAGCCGCAATATATTGGTTCACGTTATTTAGAAAAGATTATGTCTTTAAAGAATGGGAATGCAAAGATGAGTAAAAGTGATTCTTCAGAAAGATCTAGGATAAATTTAAGTGATGATCCAGATGTAATAAGAAAAAAGATTATGTCAGCTAAAACAGATTCTTTAAATCATCTAGAAATTAATAGCCTTAATGAACGACCAGAAATGCTGAACCTGGTTAATATATATTCGATTCTTTCCGGATTCAATATTGAGAAAATTTGTGATTTATATGTTAGTAATCAAGAGTTCAAACATCAAATAGCAGAGATGCTTGTTGCCAAATTAATTCCTATACAGGATGAAGTACAAAAAATAAGATCTGATCTTGATTATGTCTATAATCAGATTTCTATCGCTAATGATAAAGCAGCAGATATTGCTGAGAGGAAAATGAAGAAAATTAAAGATATTATAAATATTTTTTAATTTTTTTGTTGTAAATATAAAGTTAATTTATTTACTATATTCTTTATTTATTCAGATAAAGTTTTCTCTTTTAGCATATTAACTGTTGTATGGTTTATCGCTTGCTTTTTATTTATATATATTTTTTAATTACTTTCTCTGCTTGTGGTATGCAGGGTAGAAATACGGTAACTGATGAAATATATATTGGAATCCACGATTTTATGTATGATGATGGTTATAATTATAGTGACATCGATGACATGTGCCTTGATTGTGATATCAGTAGTTCTGTAGGTGAAGATAAATGTATGAATTTTTGTGCTAAACAATATACTATGTGTATGATGGTATGCATGAAACATGTGAGTGATATGTATTTTGATAGAGACAAATTTTGCTACAGAGAGGATGTTGAGCATAATTCATTATATTACCCATTTAACCATGAAGTATGTAACTCATATGAAGATATCGATCTTGAAAAAACAGGATTAACAAAAATATGCTCTTCAAGTTGTGCAGATCGGAGAAATTTGTGTTTAGGAACATGCATGTGAAATGCAAATTTTTGCTAAATTGCCTTATTTTTTTTAAGTTTTAGAAAATCTTCTTCAGCGTGATAAGATGATCTTGTTAAAGGACTGGAAGAAACCATTGAAAAACCTTTCCTGAGGGCTATATCATACATTTCTTTAAATTCAAGTGGTGTTACAAATTTAGATACTGCTGCATGATTATTTGTGGGCTGTAGATATTGACCTATAGTTAAAAAATCCACATTTGCTGACCTTAAATCTTCCATTACTTGAATAACTTCATCCATACTTTCACCTAATCCTACCATTAAACCAGATTTAGTGAATATCTTACTATTTAGCTCTTTTACTTTTTTCAACAGCATCAGAGAATTGAAATAGCTAGCTTTGGGTCGTATTGTTCTATATAACCTTGGAACAGTCTCTATATTATGATTAAAGACATCAGGCTTAGCATCAGTGATAATTTCTATACTGTTCATTTTACCCAAAAAATCAGGAGTCAAAATTTCTACAGTAGTGTTTTCAGATATTTCACGTATTGCATTCACCGTTTTTGCAAAATGCGAAGCCCCTCCATCTGGTAAGTCATCTCGATCAACAGAAGTTACCACAACATGCCTTAATTTTAGATTTTGTACTAACAAAGCTACCCTTTGAGGTTCAAAGCTATCCACAGGAAAAGGAACACCTGTATCTACATTACAAAATCTACAAGCTCTAGTACATATACTGCCAAGTATCATTACAGTAGCATGCCTTTTATTCCAGCATTCACCGATATTAGGGCAGGCAGCTTCTTCACAGACGGTATTAAGTTTTAGATTTTTTACCAAAGATTTTGTTTCTTCAAAGATATTCCCTGCAGGTGCTTTTACTCTCAACCAATTTGGTTTAGGAAGCTTCTTCACCATTTTTACTCAATGCAACTTTTTTCAATATTTTGCGTTTTATTTTTTTTCCCTCATCAGTCAACTTTGCATTTGCAGTATTCTGTAGAAAGTCATCAAAACCACCTTTCTTATAGATAGTTCTGAGAGTTCGAGTATTTATCTTGAAAGAAAACATTCTTTTCAAGATATTACTTTCAAGCCTCATATTTATCAAGTTTAAACGAAATTGTCTTCTCGTTTTTCTATTTGACTTCGAGACACGATTTCCGTATCTTACGATCTTGTTTAACATTAGATCACAACATTTTGACATATAGAGGTCTCCAAAAAGATAATCATAAAAAATCCCAGTACAATATTATAATGATAAATGTTATATTTCAATTCTATTATACTATTTAATTTTTTATTAGTGTTATAAATGTTCAAAATAAAAACCTCTTATCAAATATCAGCCGATCAATCGATGGCAGTTAAAAAAATATGCAAGGGGTTCAAAGATAATGAAAAAGACATTGTTTTACTTGGTGTTACTGGCTCTGGAAAAACATTTACAATGGCAAATGTTATACAGAATTTACAGAAATCAACGATAATACTTGCTCATAATAAGACATTAGCAGCTCAATTATATGAAGAGATGAAATCTTTTTTTCCTGATAATAGAGTAGAATATTTTGTATCTTATTACGATTATTATCAACCAGAAGCTTATATTGCAAAAACAGATACTTTTATAGAAAAAGATTCATCAATAAATGAAAAAATTGATCGTTTAAGGCACTCTGCTACCAGATCGTTACTAGAAAATGATCACGTAATTGTTATTGCAAGTATATCTTGTATATATGGTTTAGGAGATCCAATAAATTACCTTAATATGGCATGCCCAGTTAAGGTGGATGATCAAATACCAATAGAGACATTAAAAGAAAGGCTAATAGAACTGCATTATGAACAAACTACAACAAATTTGTTCCGAGGTAGTTTTAATGTAAAAGGAGATGTTGTAAGTATTTTTCCATCTCATTATGAAAATAGAGCATGGAGAATATCCTATTTTGATGATTATATAGAAAAAATAGAAGAATTTGATCCTCTAACAGGTGCTTCATTCGCCACTTTAGATGCTATAAGTGTGTTTCCTAATAGCCATTATGTAACACCAAGAATGACTATTAATCAAACTATAAGAAGTATATCTGATGAATTAAATCAAAGAATAAAAGAGTTTGATGATTTCGGAAAAATTGTGGAATCACATAGAATTAAACAAAGGACTAATTTTGATATAGAAATGCTATATGAAACTGGTACGTGTAAGGGTATAGAGAATTATTCTCGTTATATAACTGGAAGAAAAGCTGGAATGCCACCTCCCACTTTGTTTGATTATTTTACTAAAAATTCTCTGCTAATAATAGATGAAAGTCATGTAACTGTACCACAAATTGGCGCTATGTATAATGGAGATAAAGCTAGAAAAAATTCTTTAATAGAACATGGTTTTAGATTACCTTCTGCTAGAGATAACAGGCCATTAAAATTTGAAGAATGGGAAGAGATTCGCCCAATCACTTTATATGTTTCTGCCACTCCTGGAAGATATGAATTAGATCAAACTGATGGAAAATATGTTGAACAAATTATTAGACCTACAGGCCTTCTAGATCCAATGTGTGTTATTAGACCAGTTGATAATCAAGTTGATGATTTATTGAATGAATGTCATAAGGAAATAAGGAAAGGTAATAAAGTGCTTGCTACAACTTTGACAAAAAAAATGGCAGAAAATCTTACAGAATATATGCAAGATGTTGGAATTAAAGTTTCATATTTACATTCAAACATCACTACTTTGGAAAGAATAGAAATAATCCGCAATTTAAGAAAAGGTATAATAGACGTCATAGTAGGAATTAATCTGTTAAGAGAAGGTTTGGATATCCCCGAATGTGGATTGGTTGCAATATTAGATGCAGATAAAGAAGGATTTTTGCGTTCAGAGACTGCTTTAATCCAAACAATAGGACGCGCCGCCCGTAACGTTGAAGGTAGAGTCATATTATATGCTGATACTATTACCAAATCTATTAAAAGAGCTTTAGCAGAAACCGAGAGGAGAAGGAAAATTCAGGAAAAATATAATATTGATAACAATATAGTACCTAAAACAGTTAATAAAGTGATATCTGGTGCATTTAATGAATATCTTTCAGATGTTATAGATATTGGTGATAATGAAACCAATATAGCAGATTTAATTGCTGAAATGCATGAAGCGGCGGAAGAATTAAATTTTGAAAAAGCCATAGAAATACGTAATAAGATAAATATAATCAACAAAAATAGAAATACCTAAGGTAGCAAATGTCCCATTATGAAGAAACAACAGAAATAAAATTGCCAGATCACTGGATTAAAAAAGAATGCGATGTCAAAAATTCTCTGTTTTTACAGCAAACACTTTCTATTCCAAAATTTATAGCAGAAATCTTATCTGCTAAAGGGATTAATCCAGAACAATTTGAGTCATTTATACATCCAAAATTAAGATATTTAATGTCTGACCCTGAACATTTGCTTGATATAAAAAAAGCAGTGGAGCATATTATTATTGCAATAAAAAATGAGGAAAAAATAGTTGTTTATGGAGATTATGATGTTGATGGAGCTACTTCTTCGGCTCTAATAAAGAACTATATGAGAGATCTGAAATATGATGTTGATATCTATATCCCTGATAGAATAGAAGAAGGGTATGGCTTAAATGTTAACGCTTTGAAAAAATTATCAGAAAAATATAAATTATGCATAGTTGTTGATAGTGGTACTGTAGCTCATGAGCAGGTTACTTATGCTAATTCTATTGGCCTTGATATAATAATAATTGATCATCATATTAGCCAAGATATTTTGCCTGATGCTCTTGCCATTGTGAATCCAAATAGAAAAGATCAAGTATCTGATTGCAAGCATTTAGCAGCTGTTGGAGTTACTTTCCTTGTTTTGGTAATACTCAATAAATTTATTAAAAATGACGAATATTTTCAGAATATTGAAATACCACATCTGATAAAATATTTGGATATTGTCGCTTTAGGCACTGTTTGTGATATGGTTCCTTTAATCGGCTTAAACAGAGCTTTTGTGATACAAGGTTTGAAAATTCTAAGAGATCGTCCTAATTTTGGTCTAGAGGTGTTTTTAAGAGTTTTTCAAAATTCTCAACAAAAAGTTTTTTTTAATATTGATGAATATCATCTTGGATTTATTATAGGTCCTCATATTAATTCCGGTGGTAGGATAGGTGTATCAGATTTGGGAGCTAAATTATTGTCTACCAGAGATGAGAATTTGGCAGAAATGTATGTTGAAGAGCTTGTATCTTACAATAAAGAGAGACAAAACGAGGAGAAGCATGTTTTAAATTCTGCAATAGAAAAAGTCAAGAAATATAATTTAGATGAATTACGCTATATCTTGTTATATAGTGAAGATTGGCACCCAGGAGTTATTGGAATTGTAGCCGGAAGAATTAAAGATATGTATCATTTGCCCACTTTTGTTATTTCTTTTAATGGAGAAATAGGAAAAGCGAGTGCTCGTTCTATCACAGGGATAAATATAGGTAATTACATTCTGCAAGCAAAGGAATCAAAAATTATTATCGAAGGTGGAGGGCATGCAATGGCAGGCGGTTTTTCTGTTGCTAAAAATGAAATAGAAAGTTTGAAAAATTTCTTTGATTCTATATTTAATTTGAAAGAATATGATATGAGAAGAAAATTATATTATGATTCAATTATAAAGATATCTGATTTAACAATGGATAACGTTAAATTATTGAAAGATATATCTCCATTTGGAATGGGCAATAGTGAACCACGTTTCATTATGAAAGATTTTAATATTCTAAATATTAAAATCCTGAAAGATTTACATATTATGTTTTTTGTTGAAGATAAAAAAACTGGCTACAGAGTTAAATCCATAGCATTTAATGCCTATGATACGACAACAGGAGATAAGATAATATCAAAATTCTTTACCCATATTTTATTTAAAGTAAAGCTAGATTTATGGAGAGGAAAAGAAGTTATATCACTTAATATAATAGAAGTGTTTTAACGTATAAAGCTTTTTACTAAACTTTCTGAGACTATATTCCATCCATCAATTAAAACAAAGAATATTAATTTCAGTGGTAAAGATATTGTCATCGGGGGTAGCATCATCATTCCCATTGCTAATAATACAGATGAGACTAATAAATCTATCACTAAAAAGGGCAGAAAAATTAAAAAGCCTATTTCAAAAGCTTTCTTTAATTCACCTATTATGAATGCAGGTAATATTACTTCTAAAGGAACTTCTTCAGGAGTTTTTATCTCATCCTTACCTACATTTGCTATGCTCATAAAAGTTGCTAAATCACTTTGACGAACATTTTTAATCATAAATGCATGAACGGGTTTTATAGCTTTTTCTAATGCTTCTGTTTCAGAAATACTGTTTGTCATTAATGGATTTATAGAATCATCATATATTTTGCTTATAGTGGGTGTCATTATAAAAACTGTTAGAAAAAATGACAAAGCAGTAAGCACAATATTTGGCGGTGATTGCTGCAAACCTATTGCTGTTCTCAGAAGGGATAAAGAAACGATAATTCTTGTAAAAGAAGTAACCATTAAGAGGAGAGATGGAGCTACGCTAAGTAAAGTAATTAATATCACCATCTGTAATATTCCAGATGATAAATCTGATTCTTCTCCAACGTTTAAACTAAAAGAAGCTGCTGATAAATCTCTTACACAACAAAAAAGAAAGAGTACAAGCAGTGAAAAAAATATTAATATCAAAAAATTTGATCTACGAAAGATACTAGGTATCTCCATTGCCTATCTTATCAATTAGAAAAGCGTGATTTTCTGCTAATAATATTAAATATTCATGTCTATGATATTCAATAATTGCCACTTTTTGCTTTCTAGTAACATAAATGCTTCTCTTGATCTTCAACGCATTATCCTGGCTGTTTGCTGATTTAATTAAATTTTTCTTTACAAAAACAAACCATACCAAAAAAGGAATGATTATAATCAACAGTATAACTAAAAAAGATAGAACAAACTGCAGATTTAAAAAATCTGACATTACAAAAGCAGCAATTAATCTAAAATAATATTAACTGAAGTATGACAAAAAGTTTAAAATATTATTAAGTTTTATTTTATTTATCAGATTCAAACATCCAACTTTTGCTTTCTAGAGTTTGTTGTAGCTCTTCTATTTTTTTCAAATTCTTTTCTAAAATTCCATACAGATTTCTTAATTCTTCAATATCAGAATCAACTTTTGCAAATTCGTTTACTTTATTTACCAAAGATAATATATTTTGCAGCCCACTTTCTATTTTCTGGGGATCAAAATCTACATTTTCTCGTATATTTTTGATCATTATTTCTGCCGCATCAATTTCTCTCGACATTTCTCCAACAACATTTCTTACGTTCATATAAACCTCTTATAAAAATTTATTTCTAAAGTGATAACATAAATTCATGTTCATAATATTTAACTTAGTTAATATTCCACATTTTTCTTATGCCTTGCATTACAAATTTTTGCAAACTTTCTATCTCATCAATCGTATTTTTCAATTCATTAGATACATTTTTTATCTCAACAGATCTATTATCATCAGCAGCGATTTTACTTATTTGCGCAATTATAGCAAACAGATTATCCCCTTCTTTTCTCAAAGGAGACATATCAATTTTTCCTGTACTTGCATTAGATTCAAATCCCTCGCGTATCTTCATAACAGTAGAAGATAATTCGCTTGATAGAGCGTTTATACTTTGATCTTTCATAAAATTATTTATCTATAATATTAGGTAAGGTAAAATATCTAGACTTATCAGAAGAAGTAAACTTTCCCTCTTTATGCTTTCTAACATCTGATAAGAGCTCTATTTCATCTAATAATTTAGTATCTACAGCCTTATTATAGCTTTCTTGTATTAATAAATTATTTCTTTCTTTGATTTTTTCATAATGTTGATCGATTTTATCTAACCAAGAATCAAAAACAAAATTTACAGATTTTATATAGTTTTTCATTTCATGATTTTTTATTGTCAATTTTGCCAAAGACGATAATTTCTTTATGTAATTTTCATCCATAATGTTAAATTCTAAGCAAAAAAATAACGGTAACATATTTATAGAATTATTGCTTGTTAAAATAGTGTATTAATAGTGTATTATTATACAGTTATTTTTCTTATTTTATTTAAAAATTTATTATTGAAATGAATGATATTTATTAAAAATTGTTTATCTGGATTTAATTAACTTTTTTTCAAGATGTAAAAATAATTTTAGTTGTTTATTTATTGATATCATTTTCATAATTTATTAAATTAATAAAATATTTTATTGTAATTGTTACAATAATGACTATTGTATGCTGTATCTTTAGCATCTTTTTTTACACGATTTAATTTAGTTAAGTTATTATTTGCCTTTTTATATTTTTTGAGAAGGCTTTATTTGAGATTGAAATCTTGAACTATAAGTATATTTTTAATATTTAGAATTTGCGATATGTTGGATAGAACGAAATTTAATTCTGAAGTATTTCTTGAGTCATTATTGGAAAAATTGAAATACAAAAGACCCAAGGAAGATCATGATAATCTTACAACATTTATCATTGATTTATACCATAATATGAGAGTTAAATTTTCTTCAGATTTTTTTCTTTTGAATTCTTCACCTGAAAATATTGAAGCGTTAATTTGCTTTTTTGATGATATGTTTTCTTTTATCAATTCTTATAAAGGAAAAGATTTAAAAGATCTCATCACTAATTTCAATTATGAATTGAATATAGAAAATAGTTTTTACGGAACAAGAAAAAAATATTCACTAATTGCAATTTTAAATGAAGATAGTCCATTTATTGTTGATTCATTAACCAACTGTATTGTCGAAGAAGGAGGCATAATACATCAAAGAGCAAATCTTGTACTAGGTATTCAAAGAGATAATAATGAAGATATTATTAAGATAAACAAAGCGACTGAATGTTCACATAAAAATGAAAATAATTATGAATCTTTAGTTCTATTTATTACTAATCATGTTAAAGAAGATAAACAAAGTAATTTACGGTCGTTGTTTAAGGATATGGTGCATGATATACAACATATCGTAAATGATTGGAAACCGATGCTTGAATGTATGGATGAAATTAAAGATAATTTATCCAAAAATTCTCAATCAGAAAATGACTGCGAAGTTAAAGAAGTTATAGAATTTTGTACATGGCTTAGACATAATAGTTTTGTTTTTTTTGGCATATCTAGATATAAGAAGAATTCAATTGAAAAACCAGACCTTTCATTAGGATTGTCAAAGGCTAAAAATTTTGATTCTGACTGCACTAGATTGAAAGAAATAGATTCTTTATGCAATATTTCTAGATCAACAATCAGTAATATAATACATCGCTGCGTTAATCTCGATTTGATAAGATTTGAAACACCAGTGGGCAATGATTCTTCTGATAGATATGTTTATTTTGTTTTTGGGTTATTTTCAAGAGTTATTGATTTCCAAGATCTAACAGTTACACCAATTGTGCGTGAAAAAGTTAAAAATATAATAGAAAAAGCTTCTTTTTCTAAAAATGGTCATACCAGCAAATCTATAATAGATACACTTCGCAGTATGCCTAGAAATGAACTTCTAACTACTACTGAAGAAGAGTTGCAGTCTATCGCTATAGGTTTATTATCAATTTCGGGAGATGTACATTTTAAATTGTTCATTTTTGATGCTGGAGCGGGAAAATATGTAAAGATATTACTCTATATTTCTAATAAGAATTTTACTATGCCTATGGTATCGGCAGTACAAAATGCTGTAAATGAGGTTTTTGATGGAGATGTACAAGAAAGAGATATTTTATTCAAAGATGATAATTTCATCAGAATGAAGCTTGGAATAGAAGTCGAGGTATTTCCAACAGAAGAACAAAAAATGATCTTGGAAGAAAAATTAAATACTATCATAGAAGATTGGGGAGAAAGCCTGCTTAATAAAATAACAGATTTTTATGGATATGAGGACGGCTATAGCCTATATAAACAATATGGATCCATATTTTCTGCTAGATATCAAAAAACTTTTAATGCAGATAGTGCTGTACGCGATATAAAAGCAATTGATGGCCTTGTTAAAGAAAATAAATTGCGATCTGCTGATTTATATGATGTTGGGCATTCTCAATATAATATCAAAATATATTCTATGCAAGAAGATATGCTGTCTCTTTCTTATTTGATCCCTGTCATAGAAAATATGGGATTTAAAGCAATAGATAATACTACTTTTAAATTATCAATAGATAAAGATCGAGTAGTATGGATACAGCATTTTGTTGTTACTATAGAAGGAGTTTCAATGCTGCAATTGTCACAAATTAGGCCAAAAGCAGAAGAAATAATTCGTATGGTTCTTTCTAAAGATATAGAAAATGATTATTACAATAGTCTTACAATAACAGCGGGATTAAATTGGCGTGAAATAATGCTGATGCGAGTTATTGGAAGCTATTTGAAGCAAATAAAATTCTCTTATTCTGTTGAATATATCCAGAAATCTTTTGTGAAAAATCCTGAAGCTGTAAATTTCCTTATTGAGTTATTTAATGCTAAATTTAAACCGTCTAAAGAATTTGAAGATATTGTTAATACTGAAAGGGAAGATAATATAAAATTACTAAATAGACGTGTTAATAAAATTATAGATTCAATAACAAATGTTGTTGATGATAAGATATTTAGGGCTTTTTTAGAAGTTATAGGATGTATTATCCGTACTAATTTCTTTTTGAATAAGGATTATATTTCTTTTAAAATTGATTCTCAAAAATCTACTCTTATTCCTTCGCCAAAGCCATTTGTAGAGATATATGTCTATTCTAAGCAATTTGAAGGAATACACTTAAGAGGCGGTAAAGTAGCAAGAGGGGGTCTTCGTTGGTCAGATAGAACTGAAGATTTCCGTACAGAAGTGATGGGTTTATGGAGAGCCCAAATGCCTAAAAATGTAACTATAGTTCCTGTTGGATCTAAAGGAGGATTTGTTGTCAAAGGCATCAGTAATGAATCAAAAGATTTTTTTGATTTTGGTGTATTATGCTATAAAAAATTCCTTAGTGGAATGCTTGATATAACAGATAATGTAATTGATGGTAAAATTATAAAACCGCAAAATGTTTTATGCTATGATGATGATGATACATACCTTGTAGTTGCAGCTGATAAAGGAACTGCTACCTTTTCTAATTATGCAAATGAAATATCTCAGAAATATAATTTTTGGCTAGGAGATGCTTTTGCTTCAGGTGGTTCTAGCGGATATGATCATAAAAAAATGGGAATCACTACCCGAGGTGCATGGAATTCTGTAGTGTTCCATTTTTGGTTTATGTCTAAAAATATCTCAAAAGAATACTTTACCGTTGTGGGAATAGGTGATCTTGCTGGGGATGTTTTTGGAAACGCTATGATTATTTCAGATAAGATAAAACTAATTGCTGCATTTAATCATATGCATATTTTTGTTGACCCTAATCCTGACCCTGTTAGCTCTTTTATAGAACGTAAAAGAATATTTAATTTACCACGTTCTCAATGGGATGATTATAATCAAGAGCTTATTTCTAAAGGAGGAGGGATATTTTCTAGATCTTCAAAAAATATCTCCGTGACAAGTGAAATGAAGGAGGTTTTCGATATAACAGAAGATTTAGTTACTCCTAATGCTTTAATAAGATACATATTAAAATCTCAGGTTGATCTAATATGGAATGGGGGCATTGGTACTTTTGTGAAGTCTTCGAGCGAAGTGAATGAAATGATCGGAGATAAAAATAATGATGCAATTAGGGTAAATGGAATTGATATAAGAGCAAAAGTAATTGGAGAAGGAGGTAATCTTGGTTGTACTCAATTAGGAAGAATAGAATATGCTAACAATGGTGGTCTGATTAATACTGATTTTATTGATAATAGTTGTGGAGTGTGCTGTTCTGATTATGAAGTGAATATTAAAATAGCTTTTGCAGAATTATTAACAAAGGGCAAATTAACCTTAGAAGAAAGAAATGTAATTTTATCTGAAATGGAAGATGAAGTTGCTCGTAAGATTCTAACTATCATCAGTAAACCGCAGGCCTTAATATTGATTAGAGAAAATATGAATCGCTCTTCATTAGAGCAATATCAAGGCATACTAAAGAAATTAGAAACAATCAGTACATTTAATAGAAGTGCTGAATATCTTCCAGATAATAAAGAAATGACACGCATGATAGCTGAAGGAAGACACTTTTCTGTGCCTAGACTTGCAGTGTTAATGGCTTATACCAAAATGTTTTTGTATGAAAAATTGTTAAATTCACAATTAATACAAAACGATTATATGCTTAGATATTTGAACACTTACTTTCCTAGTAGGATGAGAAATGATTTTGCGAAAGAAATAGAGAATCATCAATTGAGAAAAGAAATAATTGCAACTTTTATTATTAATTTTATGGTTAATAGAGTTGGAATAACTTTTATAAATAATATTGTTGAAGACTATGGCGTAACGGAGGAAATGGTTTTTAGCATATTGATTGTTTTATCCGAATCTTATGGTATTACTGGAATGTGGGTCAAGAAAGTGGAACCACTTATAAATTCGATGCCTAAAGATATTTATTATGAAATAGAATGCGAAACAATGGATTTTGCAACAAATACAGTCACATATTTTTTAAATAATTATGGACATTCTTTTGATATTGAATCTGTTATCACGGAATTATCTCCAAAAATTGATGAATTAAGAGATAAATTAGAAATCACTCTTGATGATCATTCTTTAAATATTTATAAAAATATGTACAATCGCTTTGTGCAAATGGGAATCGACGATGCTGTAGCAAAGCAAATTGCTAGCTTTAAATTTATGGATTCTGCTTTGCCTATTATACAAATTGTTCAGGATCTTTCTAATGTTTCTTTTGCAAATTCAAGTAAAATGATCTTTATTAGTAAATTATATTATCATATAGGTGATATAATGAAATTTAATCATCTAAGGAAGATTTTATTATCTGAAGATAAAACCAATAGTTACTGGCATAGAGTGGCAACTCGCTTACTGAAGAATGATATATATGAAATACAAAAATGTGTTACGCTGGATATTATCCATAGCATAGATGATGATAAAATAGACTTTAAAGATGCTACTTTGTATTTTGAAAAATGGAAAGAGAAGAAAGGAAATTTTATAACAGATTATGAAGATTTCATTAATAAGTTAATAGTAGAAAAATTTAGCATAAATAAATTTGTAGTTATTATCAAAAGATTAGAGTACATGTTAAAAAAATAACATATTTTTGTTTGTTATTTCTGATATTTTTGAGGCTTTATTTTTTATATGAAAAATATGTGATATAATCATGTCTTTTAAACTTATTTTATGTTGGGAATTGGCTGGACAGAATTACTTGTAATAGCTGTTGTTTTTTTGATATTTATAGATCCAAAGAGCGCTCCTGCTCTTATTGGTGGCGTTAAATCTTTTTGCCGTAGATTTTGGATTTTAAGAAAAGAAATGTTAAGTTTTTTAGATGAGAATGCATCGCATGATAAAGCTAAGCCGCCTTATAAAAGAAAAGGATTGGATGGAAAATATTATGAATCCTACATTTATGATGATGAAGAAATATGCTCTCAAAATGATAATAATATAAAAAAAATCATAACAAATGGCAATGATGGTGAAATCAATGTTGTAAAAGAAGAATCTATTGATAGCGACATTCTAAAATAAAATATATTTCAAGCTTTTTTGTTTTTTAGTAACCTTTGTTTGTTAAGATAATGATTTATATATTCGATAAGTTGTTTGACTGCCAAGATATTAGTTGTTGATGATAATCTTAAAAATTTAAAATTTTTAAGATCTTCACTGGAAAGTAAATATTATAAAGTTTTTGTTGTAGATAACGGACAAGAAGCTTTAAGTTTATGTGTAAAAGAAGAAGTTGATCTTATATTACTTGATATTATGATGCCAAAAATTGATGGCTTTGAAGTATGTAAGATTTTAAAATCCAGTTATTCTACTTTTCATATCCCTATAATGTTTGTAACTGCTTTGGATAGTCTTGAAGATAGGTTGTATGGATTAAGTATAGGTGCTGATGATTTTTTGGTTAAACCGATAAGATTAACTCAATTATTCAGAAGAATATCTTTAACGTTAAAATTGAAAATGGCATATGATGATATTCGTGCTAGTATGAATAGCACAGTTTTTATCGAACATTTTCGTGATAAAATATTATTTTCTACTTTTAAAAGTATCTATAAAGCTAAAATATTGGTGATATTTTCAGTATATGAAACATCTGTTATTTTACAAAAAAATATACAAAATCATTATGGTGAAGTTATTCTAGTGCACTATAAAGATGATAATTTACATAAGTTTTTCTACCAAGAAGATATCGATCTGATTTTTATTAATATGAGCTTTGATCACCAATTATTTGATCTATGTGCTAATCTTAGATCAAATAAAACTCTTAGAAAAATTCCAATATTAATTCAAATTGATGATTCACAATTATTTTTTAAATTTCCGAAAGAAATATTGATTAACGATTATATAACTTATCCCTATATTTATAGGGAAATAATTGCTCGATTTAATATACATATCAGATTAAAAAAATATAACGATATGTTGAAAAATAATGTAAACAGAAGTATTCAAAATAATTATATTGATACTCTTACTGGTTCTCATAATAGAGAATACTTAAATTTTTTTATGAATAATAAATTTATAAAAAATAATAACATAAAACCCGGTTATACTGCTTTTGCAGCTGTTGATATAGATTTTTTTAAAAATATCAACGATTTATATGGGCATTTGATAGGGGATTGCGTTCTAAAAATAGTTGTAGCTAGAATAAAGTCTGTGCTACGGTACTATGATATAATTGCTCGTATAGGTGGTGAGGAATTTATTATCATTCTTAATGATTTAGATACGAATGATAGTAGAAAAAATTTTCAAGGTTATTTGCAACGCTTTTTGAAGGTAATTTCTGATAAACCTATAGTAATAAAAGATGTATCAATAACAGTTACAGTTAGTATTGGAGCAAAACTTTTTTCCAATGATACAATAAATAATATAGAAGATGTATTGCAAGCAGTAGATAAGTTGTTATATGAAGCAAAATCCGCAGGAAGAAATAGATTTATAGTGTAAGTTTAATATTGAAATTTTATTGAATAATTGTTACTATAATCTAGTGCTGTTTTTCTCATGCGGTGGTAGCTCAGTTGGTAGAGCGCAACCTTGCCAAGGTTGAGGTCGAGGGATCGAACCCCTTCCGCCGCTCCATTGTTTGGGTTTTTTTTATATGGTTATTAAGGAAGGTTATGATTGCCTGTTTTCCGATTCTATAGCTGATGTAGTCAAAGAAAATAGATATAGGGAATTTATTAATTTGGAGAGAATGGTAGGGAGATTTCCTGTGGCATTCAATAAAAATAACAATTCAGAGGTTGTTGTTTGGTGTAGCAATGACTATTTAGGAATGGTTGATAATCCAGTTGTTATAGAATCCATGAAAAATGCTCTAGATTCTTTCGGATCAGGTTCTGGAGGAACTCGTAATATATCGGGTAATCACTCTTCTATCGTTAGATTAGAATCTCTGCTGGCTGACTTGCATAAGACAGAAGCTGCTTTGGTTTTTACATCTGGTTATATTGCCAATTTAGCGGCTATTTCATCTGTTATAGATAGATTGTCTGATCCAATCGTATTATCTGATGAATGCAATCACGCTTCCATCATCAGAGGAATAAAATCTTCTAAAAATGTGTCAAAATTACATGTATATAGAAATAATGATATGCTTCATTTAGAAGAAATATTAAAAAATTATCCCAAAGATCGCCATAAAATTATAATTTGTGAATCTGTATATTCAATGTCTGGAGCTATATGCCCACTTGAAAAAATTTGTGATCTTTCTGAAACCTATAATGCAATTTTATATGTAGATGAAGTACATTCTGTTGGTCTTTATGGTGATAAAGGTGCTGGCATAATATCTCAAAAAGGTCTGTGTGATCGTATCGATATATTACAAGCTAATTTAGGTAAAAGTTTTGGATTATTAGGTGGATATATTGCCTCTTCTTCGACTGTTGTGGATTATATACGTAGTTTTGCTTCGGAGTTTATATTTACAACTTCTATCCCTCCTGTTATTGCTGAAGGTGCTATATCCAGCATAAAGTATGTGATGTCTAGTTCTATGGAAAGAGAATGCGTTATGTCCAATGTACAAGATCTTAAAAATATCCTGAAATATAATTGCATAAAATTTTTGCGTAATAATAGTCATATGATTATTTTACCTATAGGGGATCCTATAATTTGTAAAAGAATTCATTCTATACTTCTTAATAAATATAATATATATGTTCAATGTATCAATTATCCAACAGTTAAAAAGGGAGGAGAGTTGCTGCGTATTACTCCAGGACCAAAGCATACTGAAAAAATGATGAGGGATTTAGTAGAAGCTTTGAGAATGGCTTTTATGGAATCAGGTTTTTCTTCTTGTATATCTAGTAATGATAAATATTTTGTCTAGAATCTTAAAAAAAATTAAAAATCATAAATTGAAATTTTTTATTGCATTTTCGGTGGTTTTTATTGCTTTATTTATCCTTTTTTTTCCTAGATATATTTTATCAAGGCACTTTTTAGATAGATTGAATAAAATCAGTTATCAATCTTATTTTAATGCAGAAGAAATAATATCTTTTAATCAGATTGCTGATTCTGATGATGGTTATGTTGTTCATTTCTTTGCTTCTTGGTGTAATTTTTGTCAAGATGATCATTTTTTACTTCTTAATTATAAAGATGAAATTGATATATATGGATTTGCTTTGAAAGAGAATAAAAAAGTGTTAGATCATTATTTAAATACCAATGGTAATCCTTATAAAGATATATTAATAGATAAAAATGGGGATCTGATAAAGAATTTTTTAGCTGTTTTTTTTGTACCTAAAACTTATGTTATTGGAAAAGATAATAAGATTGTAGAATGTTATAATGGTTCTATAAAAGAGGATAGTTTTAGAAAAAATATACAAACAATAAAAGAAAGCTGAAGAGCATTATTCATTTCATAATTTAAAGTAGTTTATGAACGTAGAATATTACAAAAATGGGTGATACTATGAAAGATAAACATAAGGCAAATAGCGCTTTCTTTATCAATTTCATGTTCACGGGATAATGAAGGCCATTATATTCTTCAATTATCAGACCAACAGGTAGTAAAATAAGAAAAATAACGAAAAAAAATATTACTCCATAAAAAATAAATTCTAGCATGATCTCTTATCGATATATGATTTTTTAATCAAACACATCTTCCCATTTACCTTCTGTTGAAGAACGTGAATATTCAGTAACTCTATTTTCGAAAAAATTAGTATGTTCAACAGCATTTATAGCTTCATTAAACCACGGAAGCGGATTTTTTTTAATATCTTCATATAATGGTTGCATTCTTAATTGTTGCAATCTTCTATTTGCTATAAATTTCACGTAATCTTTTACCTCTTTAGAAGAAAGACCTTTAACATCTCCCATTTCAAAAGCCAGATCTATAAATTTATTTTCGTTTATAACAACAAATTTACAAATTTCTCTTATTTCTGCAATTAAATTTTTATTAAGCAAATCATATTCATCAACGAAAGTATTAAATAATTTTATCATGGACACAGTATGCAGAGTTTCATCTCTTATAGAGAAGCTAATAATTTGTCCCATTCCTTTCATTTTATTAAACCTTGGAAAATTTAATAAAATCACAAAAGATGCAAATAGTTGCAAGCCTTCTGTGAAAGCACCATAAACAGCCAAAGTTTTTGCTATATTTTCTAGAGAATTTACATCAAATTGTTTTAAAAAATCATGCTTATCACACATTTCTTTATATTCAAGAAAAGCACTATATTCACTTTCTGGCATTCCTACAGTATCCAAAAGGTGCGAATATGAAGCTACATGTATTGTTTCCATGTTAGCAAAAGCAGTAAGCATCATTTTTATTTCAGGATGCTTAAATAAAGATAAATATTTATCTGTATAACAGCAATGAACATCAAGATCAGATTGAGTGAAAAATCTAAAAATTTGAGTCAATAAATTTTTTTCTTCAGAAGATATATTATGTTTCCAATCTTGCACATCATCTGCCATAGGAACTTCTTCTGGCAACCAAGATATTTTTTGTTGTGTTTCCCAAGCCTCATAAGCCCAAGGATAAATCAATGGTTTATATGATTTTCTAGAATCTAACAATCTAAGTTTATTGTTTTTGTTAACTCTTTCTGAATCACTTTTTACATTTTTTATTGAATTCATATTATATTTAATCAATGTCAATTCTGTACTCTCCACACTCGTACCCATCTTAATGCCAAATACGAAAATAAACAAGATGTATCAATTTTTCGATTTATATTTTTTTGTGTTTTACTAAGGGATTATTAGTATTGAATTTATGATTGCAAAAATATATAATGTACTAGTTAATATGATGCTTTTATTAGTTAAATAAATAGCTAATACCTGTCGTTCGTATTTTTTATTTTCATTTTTTTTTAGCTCTTTATAAGAGATTTTTTGCTGCTCTGTTAATATTATTATGACCTTAGATTCTAAAGACCAACAATACAGTTTTGGTGGAACTGATTTATTAGACTTAATAGGTGACCTCTCTATTAAAAAATCTTTGGGTATAGAAGATATTTTTGGTTTTGTAGAAAAAGCTATTCTAGAAATCGCACAACCCAAGTATGGTGGAAGATTAAAGATGCATTCTCATATTGATCGCAAAACTGGAAAAATTTTCTTTATGCGTAGATATAAAATAATAGCAGATGAAGAGTGTAAGGATGTAGATTTTATTGGCTCTTTACCAATTTTGCAAGATTTACCCATAGGTTTTTCAGAAGATGCTGACAGATTTAAAGTCGATTTATCTGTTGAAAGTAACGATTGCAATGAAATAGATGAAACAAAATATGAAGCGATTATCCCTCTTTCGAAAATTCATGATTATTTTGATCAATTTGGAGAATTTAATATAGTCAAAGAATATTTACCTCCAATACAATTCACCAGAAAAGATGCAGGTTTAGTAAGGGAATTAGTTAATTTTTCTCTTGTTCATGCATTGAGAGCAAAACAATATAAAGAAAATTTATCTCGTATTGGTACTATAGTCACCGGTGTTATTATAAAAATAATACCAAATAATGGTGGAATATGTGTTGAATTAAGTGGGGCTAATGAAGCTTTTTTACCGGCTTCAGGTTATATAAAAGGTGAGATATTTAAAACTGGAGATAGAATAAAAGCATTATTAGAAAAAGTTGTGAGAAAAGATAGTGGTGCTCAATTGATTTTATCGCGTTCTAGTCCCAATCTTTTGTTACAACTTTTTAAACAAGAAGTGCCAGAGATATACGATGGAATTATTGAGATTAAGAAAGTTGCTAGGGACCCTGGATCTAGATCAAAAATAGCTGTATATTCATCAGATAAAAATATAGATTGTGTAGGAGCATGTGTAGGTATTAAGGGTAGTAGAATTCGTTTGATTAGTTCTGAATTGAATGGTGAAAAGATTGATGTAGTCAAATATTCCAGCGATTTGACAGAATTTGTTAAAAATATTTTTTCCAAGATTGAAGTTGTAAATGTATCTTATTATGAGCATGATAATAAAATAGAAGTTATAATTTCTTCTGATGATTTAAGTATGGCAATAGGTCGTAGGGGGCAGAATGTTAATCTTGCCTCTTCTTTATTAGGTTGTCCAATAGATATATTAGATGAACAAGGTGTTTCTAATAAACGTTTAGAACAATTTAGTGAAGGCACAAAACGTCTTGTAGAAGCCTTGGATATAGATGAAGTGATAGCACAGTTATTATTTGCAGAGGGTTATTTTTCTGTTGAATCTATAGCTCAGGCTAATTTATCAGATATTGCCGTTATAGAAGGTTTTGATTATAATGTTGCTCAAGTGATACAAAGTAGGGCAAAAGAATATGCTAGATATTGTCAAATTATCAATGATGAAAATTTTGATAAGCGCTTATTAGATATTAAAAGTCTGGATGAAAATATGATAGGGGTTATTTTTGATAAAGGAGTTAAATCAGTTGATGATTTAGCTGAAATGGACAGCTTTGAACTTGAAGAGATATTAAATACTAGTCAGGTTTCTTTTACCAATAGTGTTATTAGTGATATTATAATATCTGCTCGTAAAAAAATTGGTATGATAGAATAATTTCCTGAGGTTTTTTTAACAACTGTTTATGTATAAAAATAAGAAAGATTATGGTGATATAGATCGTAATATTAAATCAGAAAAAGAAAAAATAAACCTGAAGTTGCGCAAAACTAGAGAAAATCTAAAACTTAATATCTCTCCTAGCGTTGATATGAGTAAAATTCATGAAAAATTTTTACGTAATATTAAAGGTAATAAAAATGTAGCTTCCAATATTGAGAATAATGATTCTGTTAATTCAAGTGATTTAACAGATTATGAAAGAATCGTTAGACAAGATGCAGTAAGGGCTTTTGGTAATTCTTCTATTGTTGTTAATGATACTACTGATGTTGAAAAAGATAATTTTACTGATCTTCAAAAAGAGGAATTATTTGAATCTAAGAAAGGAATTGTTGAACAAAATAATACTGATTCATTAGATGAAAATTGTAAATTGAAGATTGATGATTTTTTAACTGAAAATTTGAGTAAAAAGGATTCCAATAGTAGTAGTGAAAATTTGATAGAGGAAAAAATTGTTTTTGATGATAATATTGGCGCTACAGAAGATAAATTGGATAAAGAAGATAGAAAATCTCAAAATATTGTTGATGATAAAAAAGATATTATTGAATCTGTAATTTTAAAACCGTCAGATCCAAAAAAATATGAAGATGAAGTTATTGTAAAAAAAGATACTTCTTTTGCCAAAAATCGCTTTACGAAGAAGAAAAAAATATTTGATAAACCTGTTTTTAATAAAATTGAGAGAAAAAAAAGATCTTTAAAATTACGTGATAGATCTGTTGCTTGTAATCTTCCTGATGTTTTAGACATTAATATAAGAGATTCTGATATTGGGATACCAATTAGAACTTTTTCAGCAATCTTTTCCGTCAGCATTGATTATTTAAGAAAAATTTATGCTTCATTAGAGGAAAATTTTGATGAAAATTCAACAATCTCAGAACATATGATTTCTATTATAGCTGAAGAGATAGGACAGAAAATTAATTTTATATATCCTGAATCTGAGTTAGACAAATTTTATAAGATGCGAGAAGGGACACTAAAAGATTTGAGATGTAAAGCTCCTATTGTAACTGTTATGGGACATGTGGATCATGGTAAAACAACACTTCTTGATTCTTTGAGGGATTCATCGATAGTTTTAGGTGAATCTGGAAATATAACTCAACATATTGGCGCTTATAGAGTGTTTTCAAAAAATAATGATGGTTATGTTACATTTATAGATACTCCAGGTCATCAATCTTTTACAGCAATGAGAATTAGGGGAGCTAATTTTACTGATATTGTTGTTTTGGTTGTAGCAGCGGATGATGGTGTTAAAGAACAGACAATAGAAGCTATAAATCATGCAAGATCTGCTAAAGTTCCTATTATTGTTGCTGTGAATAAAATTGATAAAGATTCATTAAATGTTGAGAGGGTATTTTCTGAATTAGCTCAAAATGATGTTATTGTTGAAAAATATGGCGGAGAAGTAATCGCGGTTGAAATATCTGCTAAAAACAAAATAAACCTTGATGTATTGTTAGAAAATATTTTCTTACAATCTGAAATGCTGAATAAAAAGGTATTTCATAAAGGGTTGGCAAAAGCAATAATTTTGGAATCTAAGGTTAAGATAGGTTTAGGGATTGTGGCTACAGTTATTATAATGGAAGGAGAGCTTAGGCTAGGTGATGCGTTTTTGGTTTCTAAAAATGATTATGGGAAAATAAAAAATATATTTGATTGTAAGGGAAAAAGAATAAAAAATGCTGTTGTTTCACAACCTGTGGAAATAAGTGGTTTTAACTCTTTACCTAATCCTGGAGATTATATCTTTTCATGTAAAAATGAAAAGCAGGCAAAAATGATAATCAATGATTGTAAGGATCTTGCTGATAATCAAACTTTTGGAAAAATGTTATCGCAAAATACTGATAAAAGAAGCGAAGAAGTTACTTTTGATGATTTATTTTCTGAAGATATCAAATCATCTAATCAAGAAATTAATCTTGTTATTAAAGCAGATACTTTAGGATCTTTGGAAGCTCTCATAGATTCTATTAATGAATTAGTAGAAAAAAATTCAGTATCTTTGACAATTATACATAAAGGTATTGGAAATATAGGAAAATCAGATATTGATTTGGCCATTGCTTCTAATTCCACTGTGATATCTTTTCGTGTAAAATCTGATAAATGCGATTACTCAAATAATGATAAAGTGAAAATTGTTACAAAAGATGTAATATATGATGTAATTGATTTTATACAAGAGTTAATTTCAGGGAATAAAGACGATAATACAGATTCTAATGAAATTATTGGAACAGCCGAAATTAGAGAAATATTTGATATTGATAAACAAGGAAAAGTTGCAGGGTCTTTTATTCGTTCTGGTTTTGTTAAAGTTGGAAATCATGTTAAAATATATCGTGATTCAGAGATTATATTCGAAAGTAAAGTCATAAATATTAGGCATTTTAAAGATTCTGTAAAAGAAATCAAGAGTGGACATGAATGTGGGATCCTTTTAGAAGGCAAACCAGAAATATCTGTTGGGGATGTTTTAGAATTTTTGTCTCTTAATAAGAATTAATGTTCTATGCGTGACAAAGAATATTCTTGTAATCGGAGAAGTAAATCTTTTAGAAAATATTTATTGCAATTTATTCCGTATGTTATTAAAAATAAGATAGGAATAGAGCTTGGAATTATTAATATTTCTGTAAGCAAAGATCTTCGTTACGTTACCATATATTTCATGAATTTAATAGAAAATGATGATGTTTTTTATGCTCAAATTATACAATTATTGAAAAAAGAAATAGCTAAATCTACAAAAATGCGATTTATTCCTAATATTGAAATAAAAAAGTATAATAAAAATTTTATGATTGCAGAACAAAATTATGATGATTTTTGTTAAAAAACATTCTCATGCATTTATATAATATAGATTTTGATAACTTTATAAAAGATAAATGTTCTATAAAGGAGGATTATGAATTAAAGGGTCCTTTTTCTGATGCTTCTGGGAGGCTGTATTTTAGAGTACTGTTATTAGATAAACCTTCTTCTTTTATTTTAGCTTATTATCCTATCTATGAACGACATAGATTTTATGATTTCATCAATATGGCTAAATTTTTGAATGAAAGATGCCAAATAAAAGCTCCAAAAATATATGTTGAAGATTATTTATCTGGTCTAATGTTAATTGAAGATTTTGGAGATTATTCTTTATTTAATCATTTAAAAATCGCAAATAATAATTTATATTTTATCTATAAAAAAGCAGTAGAGATTTTGCATAAAGTTCAGAATGCTCAACATTCTGATTATAAATTTGTCTCCTATAATGATAATGATCTCATAGAGGGCATAGTAAAGATCAGATATTATTTTTATTATAAAAATTTCACTTATAAAGATTCATATATTAGATTATTGAAGGATTTTTTTTATAATTTGCTATCAGATATGAAAATAAATCGTGATGTTTTAAGTTTGCGTGACTATCATTCACCAAATATATTTATTCTGAATTATGATCCGGAAAAAAAATTTGATACTATAGGATTAATTGATTTTCAAGATGCTGGATTATATAACAGGTTTTATGATCTTGCCTCTATTTTATATGATTCTAGAATTTGGATAAATGATAAGATAAGAAAGGATTTATTTGATTTTTATTACAATAAATGTGAATTTATTAACGACTCTTATTGTAATTCTTGGGACATATTTCAAACTTTTGCTTTATTCAGAAATTTGAATGTACTAGGAGTATTTGCCAGACAATCTATAGTTTTTGGTAACGATAAATATCTGAAATTCATACCTTTAATAGAAAAATATATAATATCAATTATGTCTTCTTATTCTAATAAAGGAGAGTTTCAAAAAATATTAAAAAATTGTCGATTAACAACTCTGGTATAAAAAAGTATAGCAAAATGAAGCTTGTCTAGATATTTAAATTTAAAATCAAAGAGAGTAAACTAGTTGATTTATTTTTATCAGTATCTTCTCTTATTAATTTTGACAATGAAGCGAAATTATCTATAACATATTGAATTTTTCGTGTAATATTTTTAATATCAGTATTATCTTGCATTATGATATCTACATATTCTTTAGATCCTTTGATTGATTTTGCATTAACTAATTGATGATTATCAACAGCATAAGGATATGGAATATATAAGACTATTTTCCCCATTTTTGTTATTTCAGTTACTGTTTGTGCTCCGGATCTGCATATCACTAAATGTACTTTAGTTCTTATTAGACAATTTAAGTCATTAAAAAATTCTCTTATATCATATTCTATATTTTTTTCATCATAAATAGATTTAATAAGACTTATATTTTCTTTTTTACATTGTTGTATTATCTTTACGTTATTTTTATCAGCTAATTTCAATATGGCAGAAGGGATAGTCTTATCTATGAAGTCTGATCCTTGGCTTCCCCCAAAGATACAAATAGTAAATTTGTCCTCTAAGTTTAAAATAGGATCAAAAAAAACATTTTTTTCCACTATATTTTCTGTATGGATATATTTATCTGTAATAATACGATTTCCTTTACTATCAGTGACAATAGGAAAACCTGTAGATAATATAATATTTTTTCTACAATCCATAAATAATTTTATTGCTTTTCCTATTACGGCATTTGATTCATGCAATATCATATTTTTATTTAGAATTGCTGCAATTAACATCGGAGGA